>JBAZNR010000001.1:900000-1168112 GCA_041649175.1 Candidatus Omnitrophota bacterium
CGGAGGCCATAGGGAAAAATCCTAGAATTCTAAAATCAGGAGAAACTTCTTCGGATGAATACAAAGGGCTATGGGAAGCGATCACCAGCGGTCAAGAATGGCGAGGGATATTCCATAACAAAAGAAAGAACGGAGAATTATTCTGGGAGTCGGCTTCTATTTCTCCGGTCCGCAACATTGATGGTGTCATCACGCATTTTGTCGCGATCAAAGAAGATATTACGGAACAAAAAAAGATGAGCGATGAGCTTCTCCTAAGAAATCAGGAACTTATCAAAAGAGAAGAAGAGCTTAGCAAAGCATTGGGTGATCTCAAAATGGCACACGGAGAATTGAAAAATACCCAAAACCAGCTTCTTCAGGCCGAAAAGTTAGCCGCCATCGGGCAATTAGCGGCGGGCGTTGCGCATGAGATCAATAATCCGCTAGGATTTATCAGTAGCAACCTCGAGACCTTAGAGCAGTATATTGACAGCTATCTAGAGATCTTGCGCGCGACGGAAGAGCTAAAAATGTCGGTCGGGGAAAAGGACTTAAAAGAGGCGAATGCTATTCGCCAGAAAATTACTCAACTGGAGAAAGATAAGAATTTTGATTTTATCGTTTCTGACGTGGCTAATTTGATCAAAGAATCAAAAGGCGGCATTGACCGTATTAAAAGGATCGTTAAAGATTTAAGAACATTCGCTCGTGATGATAAAGATGTGATGAGTCTATCCAGCGTGGAAGAAGTTTTAGACGGGGTTATCAATATTGTCTGGAACGAGATCAAATACAAGGCAGATCTGCATAAAGAATATGGACAGGCTCCGGCGGTGCAATGCAATGCGCAAAGGCTGGGCCAGGTTTTCATGAATATTCTGGTGAACGCCGTTCAGGCGATCAGAGAAAAAGGAACGATCAACATCAAAACGTTCTTTGACCAGAAAAATGTTTATGTGGAAATTGAAGACAGCGGAAGCGGCATTGCCAAAGAAGATATTCTTAAGATATTTGATCCGTTCTTTACTACAAAACCTGTTGGAAAAGGGACCGGGCTGGGTTTAAGCATTAGTTATGATATTATCAAAAAACACGGCGGAGAAATAAAGGTTGAGTCAGAGCCCGGGAAGGGGTCAAAATTTACGGTCGTTTTGCCCCGAGGGGCTTCGAAAGCATAGATTTATTTCCTTGTTTTTGTTAGGGTTGCTGCTTGACAGGGTTTTTATACCCCTTATAATGGAGAAGTTAAAATCATCATTTATGGCAAGGGGTAGCCCATGAAAAAACACATTTTAGTTGTAGACGACGATCCAACAAGCAATGCCTTGGTGAGCCTTTTATTGAAGGCCAATGAGTTTGATGTTTCCGTCGCAACGGACGGAGAAGAAGGCTTGGAAAAGGCCGGTTCAAACAAACCGGATCTGATCGTTTTGGATGTTATGATGCCCAAAATGGACGGCTATACGTTTTTAAGGAAGCTCAAACAGATCAACGCCCTTGCTATCCCGCCTGTTATTATGTTGACTTCCAAAGACAAAATGGAAGAAACATTTAAACTGGAAGGCGTTGCCGCGTATTTTGTTAAACCTTTGGAAACGGATAAATTTTTAACGAAAGTCATCGAATGTTTAAAGTAGATCTTTCCTGTCGCCGCATTCTTTCAACCAACTTAATTCATCGAAGGTAAAAATGGAAATTGGAATTGTCGGGCTTCCCAATGTGGGCAAGTCCACGCTTTTTAACGCATTGACCGGAGCCGGCGCGGCGGCGGCGAATTTTCCGTTTACGACGATCGAACCTAATATTGGCATTGTTCCTTTGCCGGATGAGAGGCTTAATCGTTTGGCAGAAAAATTCAACAGCCAAAAGATAACACCATCGGGAATTCGTTTTGTGGATATTGCCGGTTTGGTCAAGGGCGCAAGCCAAGGAGAAGGGCTGGGAAATCAATTTTTAGGCAATATCCGCGCGGTGGATGCCGTGGCTCATGTGGTGCGTTGTTTCCAGGATGATAATGTCATCAGCGTTTTAGAACGCCTGGATCCTTCCAATGCGATCGATATCATTGATACTGAACTTTTACTATCTGACATGCAGCAAGCTCAGAAAGCTGCGGAAAAATTCCGCGGGCCGGCTCAATCAGGTGATAAAAAAGCTAAAGAAAAGATTTCTTTACTGGAAAGTGCCTTAGAGGCTTTTAACCAAGGAAAGCCGGCCCGTCATTTAAATTTGCCGGAAGAATTCTTGAACGAGTTTCAGTTCTTAACGGCTAAGCCGATCCTTTTTATCGCTAATACCGGCGAGGATAAAGTTCCTCAGGAATTATTATTGCCAATTGAGGAGCGCGCCAAAAAAGAAAAGGCTGAAGTGGTCGCATTGTGCGCCAAGATGGAAGCAGAAATTTTGCAATTACCCGAAGAAGAGCGCCGGGCTTATTATGACGCCGCCGGGATCACCTCGCCGGGATTAGCGCGCTTGGCCCAAACCGGTCGTCATTTACTTAAATTAGTTTGTTTCTTTACGGCTGGGCCCAAAGAAGCGCGGGCATGGCTTGTTCCGCAAGGGACACGGGCTGTTAAGGCTGCCGGAAAGATCCATACGGATATTGAGCGTGGTTTTATCCGTGCCGAAATTTATCAATATGATGATCTCATGAATTTGGGAAGCTACAAAGCTGTTCAGGAAAAAGGATTAGTCCGCCTAGAAGGTAAAGATTACGAGATCAAAGAAGGCGATGTTGTTTATTTCAGGTTTTCTGTTTGAGCTTATTAAAATCAAGGAGAGTGCAGAAAATGGAAAAGAAAGTCGTCAAAGCCTGTAAAGCTCCGCAACCTATCGGGCCTTATCATCAAGCCGTGTCAACGGGAAGTTTGGTTTATACATCCGGACAAATTGCCATTGATCCTAAAACTGGTGAACTGTGCCAAGGGGCCGTGGCTGATCAGGCGCGCCTTGTGCTGAATAATCTTAAAGGTATTTTGGAAGATGCCGGCTCGTCGTTAGAAAAGGTTATTAAAACGACGGTGTTTTTAAAGAATATGGGTGATTTTGCCGAGATGAATAAAGTTTATGCAGAATTTTTCAAAGCCGAGCAAGCTCCGGCGCGTTCTACCGTTGAGGTGGCTAGGCTGCCGAAGGATGTTTTGGTCGAAATTGAAGCAGTGGCGATCATTTAGAATAGCAGATCTTAACAGCACGATACAATGGACGGACAAAAAAATAAAATAATCCTCTTCTCCTTGTCAGCATTCTTATTTGCTTTATGTTTTTTCTTCCAGTTTCTTACTCCGCAAGTTGTTTCTTGGCTTTATAGTCACCACCATATTGAACTTCTCAATCACATTACACGCACTCAAGACGTGCAAACGCTTGCCTTTTACATTGGCCAATCAGAACATTTTTTATCGGGGCCTTTATCTTGTCTTTTTGGCGCGTGGTTTTTGATCGTTTTCTTTTTGTCTAATCCCAAAAGAATGACTCCTCAATTCTTTGGCATTAGTATTTTTTTATTCCTGCTGATAACAAAATTTCCAATTCTTTTTTATCCGCCTTATGGCGGGGACGCGATCACCGGACCCTTTGCGGAAGCAACGTGGTTGGCGCGCCACAACTTTGATTACCAGGGGCTTTTGCAGCAACCAAGCTATATGGGCGGCGGAGCAAAAGTTTACGCGGTCAGCATCTATCCTTCCTTTCTGGCTTTGCAAATGAAACTTATTGCCGACGCGCGATGGTTCCTTTTTGTCAATCATCTGATCGTTTTTATTTTAGCCGCTCTTATTTTACGGCTTTTGTATTGTGTATTTTTAAAGTTATTCCGACAAGAGATCGCTGTTCTTTTATCTCTTGCCATATTTTCTCTTTCCTTATTCCAAAGCCAAACGGAAATGATCAATATGGAAATTCCGTGTTTATTTCTTACGGTCCTTTCGGCTTATTATTTGGTTCAAGAAAAAATAAAATTAGCAAGCCTTGCCGCTATCGCTGCGGTTGTCGTCAAAGGTTTTGGAGTGGTGGCCTGCGGCGCTGTTGGGATCATAACGGTCGTTTTGTTTTTATTTTCTCCTCGATATAAATTTAAGTGGCCTGTGCTTTTATGGGGGTTATCGGCATTGTTAAGCGGTATTATCATTGTCCTTGCTTCAAAATGGATCATTGGCAGTGGCATGGTCGGCGCTATTAAGATCTTTTCGTTTAGCCTTTGGGATGATGTGATGTTTCGCCTTTTTATGGGCATATTTCTCTTAAGCATCCTTAATATCCTCAGAATTTATTTATATGAAAAGAAACATAAAAGCCTCGGGAGCGTTTTATTCTCGCAGGAGAATTATTTAGCGGGGATCTTCTTCGTTTATGCCGGAATGTGGTATGCGGTTTTTATGAATTTTACATCGGTGATCCCGCGGTATTTTTTGCTTTTGGCCCCGTTTCTTTTTGCCTGTATATTTTACGGATTTTTTATTGTCATAAGATCTTCAAAAGCGCAAAGTATTATTTTGGTGATGCTGATCAGTATTTTATCATTTTCGGCTTATGGATTATTGGAAGAGGAAGATGCCAGCGATTATTTGTATATTGAGTTAGAACGCAGCTTGGAATATCGTAATGTGTTAAAGCGTGATATCCTTTTGGCGCGGGAGATCGAAAATAATTTCTCTTCCTATGCGGTTGGAGCTCCTCCGATTATGGGGCAGATCTTGGGTGTCCCAGAATTGGGATATGTTCAAAAGAAACTAGATGTTATGGTTTATGGAATATCAAAATATTACGATGGCATAAGAGAGTTTAACGGTTTAAAGGGCTTAAATCTTGCTCAGACAGTTTGGATAGGGCAAGAAGATGGTTTTTCGAGAAGCATCGCGGATGTTTTTCCTTTTCCGGTCGATCCCAACGACCAAGTTTTAAAGACCATCGAATATGGCGATAAAAGCGCCGTTATTTTTATGGGCGGCATTGCCATCGAAAAGGCGCGCCGGGCTCTTTTTGCGACCGGAAAGCATAAAAACTTAAGTCGAAATTCCAAATAACGATTACTGCCCCTGCTCGAAAGGGTATGGTATAATGAACTTCCATTTATCGAGAGATTTTTTCCTATGAATAAAACATCCATTTCGATCGTTGTCCCCGTTTATAATTCAGAGTTGTCGCTAAGGGATCTTTGCCAGCGGTTAACGGCCGTTTTGCCTGCTGTTTCCAGCCAATTTGAGATCATCTTGGTCGATGACGCAAGCCGTGACCGGTCTTGGGAAGTTATTAAAGAGCTCGCGGGGAAAGATAAGCGTATTAAAGGCTTAAAGCTGGTTAGGAATTTTGGCCAGCATAACGCGCTTTTGTGCGGTTTACGTAAAGCCAAGCATGAAATTATCGTTACCTTAGACGACGATTTACAAAATCCTCCTGAAGAAATACCTAAAATGATCGCGAAACTTGAAGAAGGATTTGATGTTGTCTATGGTTTTCCGCAAAAACAACAGCACGGTTTTTGGCGGGATGCGGCATCTCAATTGACAAAAATGGTTTTACAGAATTCCATGGGTGTTGCCACGGCAAGGAACATCAGCTCATTTCGGGCATTTCGCTCTTATCTTCGTTGCGCCTTTGAAGACTATAGCGATGCTTTTGTTTTTATTGATGTTCTGTTAACATGGGGAACATCCAAATTTACCAGTATAGCCGTACGCCATGATCCGCGCTTTAAGGGAGAATCTAATTATACTCTACGCAAATTGTTGATCCACGCGGCTAATTTGATCACAGGGTTCTCGACGTTGCCGTTAAGGTTGGCAAGTGTTATTGGATTTATCATGATGCTTTTTGGGGTAGGCGTCTTTATTTATGTTTTGGTGCGCTGGGCAATTGAGGGAAGCCGGGTGCCGGGTTTCCCGTTTCTGGCCAGCATTATTGCCATATTTTCCGGGGCGCAATTGTTTTCTCTCGGGATCATCGGCGAATATCTTTCCCGGATCCATTTCCGCAGCATGAAAAAGCCTGCCTACGTTATTAGAGAAACCTTAGAATAAAATGAAATATCTCGAAACAACACATAAATTAATCAAAACGGTTTCTGCGATCGCGAGAAGATCAAAGCGCTTGACCGGTTTTTGTATCGGCAATACAGCCAAGATGCATGACAAAAACCTTTATTTTACGCCTATCAGGGAAACATCATTGATGGTGACGGCCGGTGTTATTGTCTATCGCCCTAAAGAAGCCGCGCAAATCACGCGCGCTATTGATGGAAAAGTAGATTATATTCTGGTGGACGCTGAAAAAAGAATTCCCGGCGTGACAACGACGAAAAACGATTGGGCCGACCTTGAGCAAACGGTTCGAGCGGTGATCCGTAAATCAAAATTGTGGATCTATAAAAGCAATGATCTGTCAACCGAGGCGGTGGACGGGCTATTGATACAATTAACGATGAATTCCAAATATGGCATCGCGGGCAAGAAAATAGCGGTCATTGGGGCAGGTAATTTAGGATTTAAATTAGCTTTTAAATTGATGGAACGAGGTGCTTGCGTGACCATCACTCGTCGAAATAAAGTGGCCCTTAAAACGATCACGCAGGCGCTTAATTTGATCAAATCGGAATATACGAAGTCGTCTTTAAACGCAACGACGGATAATTTACAGGCTGTTCAAGGGGCGGAAATTTTGATCGGGACGACACCCGGAATAGCCGCAATAACCCCAGAAATGGTTGAATCTTTGGCGCCGGGTGCTATTATTATTGACGCGGGAAAAGGGACATTAAGCCTCCAAGCTATTGCCAGAGCGCAACAACGAGGATTTGAAATTTATCGCTTAGATATTAGCGCCGCTTTTGAAGGATTGATTCATCGGCTTTGGGCGACGGAAAATGTCATCGAGAAGAAATTAGGGCGCCGCAAGTTTTGCGGGGAAATAATTGTTTCCGGCGGATTATTGGGGCGGAAAAATGAAATCATTGTCGATGATATTCGCCACCCCGGAGTTGTTTATGGAATTGCTGATGGACAAGGAGATTTCATTCGAGATTTGTCTTCTTCACAATGCTTAAGATTAAAAAAGATTTCGCAAGAAATTATCCGGTTAAAATAACATATCAAAAACCTAAGTGAAAGGAGGAAAAAATGAGCGAGGAAAAGAAAGATAATCAGCAGTCTGGTTCAGATTGCTGTTCTAGTTCCAGCTGTGGCTGTTGCTGCGGCAAAAAATTGTTAGTTGGATTTGTTATTGGGGTCCTTTTAACAATAGCAGCTTTTGGGGCTTTTTCCGCAGGACAATGCATGACAATGAAGGGAAAAGTTTGCCCAATGACTCCAGCATCAATGCAAAAGTAGTTAGTTGAAGTTGAAAGATAAACAGCGGCCCGCCATTGGTTCAATGGCGGGCCGCTCCTTTTTCTCAAAAGTACTTACATATGAAAAGAAATAGTAGATTTTTGAGCGTTCTCTTGGTATAAAGTAAAAAACGAAACATATCTCGCGTACTCTTACCTAGAGATATCAAACCCAGCGAAGTAACATTGCTACATGAAAAAACATAAAGAATCTATCCGAAGTCCTTCTAAACAAAAGAAATCTCCTAAAGATATATCCCGCACTAATAAGGACCAAAAGCAAGCTAACCATCGTCATGACAAAGCTTTACGCTATGCCCAGAGGCGTTTTCGCGAATTAAGCTGTCTTTACGGCATTGAAGAGATCCGCAATAAAGAGAATTTGACGATCCAGGAAACACTTGTCGCCGTTGTTGACCTTATTCCCGCCAGTTGGCAGTATCCGGACATTGCCTGTAGCCGCATTGCGGCCGGCGACATGGTCGTAAAAACGAAAAATTTTCGCTTAAGCCCTTGGTGTCAACAGTCTCCTATTTTTGTTCGAGAGCAAAAAGTCGGCGTTGTTGAAGTCTATTACCTGAGAGAAAAACCGATCAAAGACGAAGGCCCGTTCTCTAAAGAAGAACGAAGATTGATCAATACCATCGCGCAGCGTTTGGGGCTATTTCTCCAGCATCGGTTGATGAGTGATGCTTTAAAAGCATCTTTGAAAGAATTAGCCGATATTAAATTTTCTTTGGATGTTTCTTCTATCGTGGCGATCACCGACCAGAAAGGCAAGATCACCTACGCCAATGATAAGTTTTGTGAGATCTCTAAATATTCCCGGGAAGAACTTTTAGGACAAGATCACCGTATCATCAATTCCGGTTATCATTCCAAGGAATTCTTTGTTGATATGTGGCGCACGATCGCTTCGGGGAAAGTATGGAAAGGCGAAATACGCAATAAGGCCAAAGACGGCACGCTGTATTGGGTGGATACAACAATCGTTCCTTTTTTGGATAAAAAAGGAAAGTCTTACCAATATGTTGTTATCCGTAATGAAATTACAAAACGGAAACAAATGGAAGAAGCTCTTAAGGAATTTCCGCAAAAGGTTATCCAGGCGCAAGAATCCGAACGTAACAAGATCTCTCGCGAGATCCATGATGATCTTGGCCAATCACTGGCTATTTTAAAAATGATGATCCAATCAACATTCGATAATTTAGGACCAAAGCAAACGGATCCCCAGGGTTCTTACGACAAGATCATTAATTCAATTAATACCATTATCGAGAAAACCAGAAACTTAGCGTCAGGATTAAGGCCCACCGTTTTAGAGATTCTAGGACTTTCGGCGGCTGTTTCTTCCTTAACAGAAGATTTCAAATACCGCAAGAATCTTGAGATCAGATTTCGCCATGATCGGTTAGATCATTTTACATTTGAAGGAGAAGTGATCAATTTGTATCGGGTTGTCCAAGAAGCGCTTACCAATATCGTTACCCATGCCAAGGCAACCTTGGTTGATATTGATATGCGCGAGAAACAAGGGCGCCTTTTTGTGGTGATCAAAGATAACGGGCGCGGGTTTGATTTCGAGAAGTATCATTCTCAAGATCTTCGCCAGGGAATAGGGCTATCGACCATGCAGGAGCGTATCAAGCTTTTAGGCGGAGTTTTGAAAATCGAATCGCAAGCTGGCAGAGGAACTGTTATCGCGTTTGATGTTCCCGTAAAAGCACAGGCATAAGCATGTCTAAATCTTACCGTATTATTTTAGCCGATGACCATGCGATCTTTCGCGCTGGATTAAAAAGTCTAATAGATAAAGAGGCTATCCTTAAAATTGTGGGCGAGGCAAAAGACGGCAAAGACCTTCTTGCTAAGCTAAGGTCTATTAAATGTGATCTTGTCGTCCTTGATCTGTCCATGCCTCAGATGAGCGGCATGGAGGCTTTGCAAAGAATTCGTCAGGAGTTTCCCAGAGTCAAGATCCTAGTCCTCACCATGCAAAATGACAGCGATCATTTTAAGGCAGCCATGACTAGCGGTGCCGGCGGATATCTCTTAAAAGAAGATGCTTATGAACAGTTGGTTTTAGCCATAAAGTTGATCATGAAAAATAAGCAATACGTTTCTCCGTCACTATCGATGCTTTTAACCGAGCGGTATTTGCGCGCCTTAGACGAGCCCAGAACACCTTCTTTGGAAATTCTTACTAAGAGGGAACGGCAAGTCTTAGAATTGATCGCTAAAGAATTTCCGAACAAAAACATTGCCCAGAAATTAAAGATCAGCCTGCGGACTGTTGAGACCCACCGCGCTAATTTAACCCGGAAGCTTAACATCAAATCAACAGCCGGGCTTGTCAAATACGCCGTCTCTAAAGGGATCGAGTAGTCTCCTTTTTCTTCTTTTCCCGTTCTAATCTCCCCATTTCTACGTAGTACTACGCAGAAAGCTACGTACATCATCTGATTTACCGGTTTTCCCCGTAGGATACAATATACCTAGCTATATTCAGAGGAAAACTATGCCGAAAAAAATACTTCTTGTCGAAGATTATGATGAGTTCCGCGAGATGGTCAAAGTCCATCTTGTCAAACACAATAGCCAATGGGAGATCTTTGAAGCTTCTTCCGGCGAATTGGGAGTCATCAAGGCCTTAAGAGAGCATCCCGATGTTGTCTTGATGGATATCCGGCTTCCCAATATCAACGGCATCGATGCCGCCAATCAGATCAAGAAATATCTCCCTCAGGTAAAAATAATCATTCTCACGATGTTTGAAACAGATGCTTTTAAAGAAATGTTCAAAAGCGAAGATATTACGGCTTATATCGGCAAAAGCGAAATTTATGAAAAGCTTATTCCGGAGATCGAGAAGCATTTAGCTGAAGCATAAAGAGTCGCGGGATTTTTAGGAGGATGTATGGAAAAACATAAAGAAAAAACAAAAAACGCCGGGATCAAAGTGCTCTTGGTGGACGACCACGAAGAGTTTCGTCTCACGGTGAAGAAATTCCTAAAAGAAAAAGGGGCGGACCTTCATGTCAGCGAGGCGGCGACGGGAGAAGACGGTGTTGAACAGGCTTTACGTATCAAACCCGATATCGTGATCGCGGATATCGGCCTGCCTGATATAAGTGGCATTGATGCGGCGCGCCAGATCAAAAAGGCTTTGCCAAAGTGCAAGGTGATTATGCTCACTATGTTTGAATCGGCGGCATTTAGGAATATTTATGATTTTCATGATATGGACGGATATATCGGCAAAAATGAGTTGTATGAAAAATTAATGCCTTCCATTAAGAACGCTTTAGAGAATTAGCCCTTATTTTTTAAAAACAGTTTTTCCAAAACAAATTATTAACTAGAAAGGTCAGCAATGAACAGAAAACAGGTTACCATCGACGGCAATGAAGCGGCGGCTTATGTCGCTTATCATTTAAGTGAAGTCATCGCGATCTATCCGATCACGCCATCGTCAGCGATGGGAGAATGGGCTGATGAGTGGGCGTCATTATCGGGAAAAAATATATGGGGAACAATTCCGTTAGTTCAAGAGATGCAAAGCGAAGCCGGCGCCGCCGGGGCAGTTCACGGGGCTTTGCAAACGGGCGCGCTCACGACAACGTTCACCGCTTCTCAAGGGCTTTTGTTGATGATCCCCAATATGTATAAGATCGCCGGAGAATTAACGCCGGCCGTTTTTCATATCGCCGCCCGTTCTTTGGCCGCGCAAGGGCTATCGATCTTTGGTGATCATTCGGATGTGATGGCGGTACGTCAAACCGGTTTCGCGCTTTTAGCGTCTAATTCTGTCCAAGAAGTTATGGACACCGCTTTGATCGCGCACGCGGCGACATTGCAAACACGTATTCCGTTCTTACATTTTTTCGATGGATTTAGGACGTCTCATGAAGTTTCCAAAATAGAACAACTCACCACAGACGATCTCAAAGCGATGATCAATGAAGATCTAATTATGGATCATCGCTCCAGGGCATTGTCACCGGATCATCCTGTTTTGCGCGGAACAGCCCAAAATCCGGATGTCTATTTCCAAGCCAGAGAAACCGTTAATCCTTTTTATGATGCCTGTCCGGATGCCGTTCAAAAGGCCATGGATAAATTTGCCAAACTCACAGGGCGCTCTTACAAATTATTTGAATACTACGGAGCTCCCGACGCTGAACGAATGATCATTATCATGGGATCCGGAGCGGAAGCTGTTCATGAAACAGTAGATTTCTTAAATAAAAAAGGCGAGAAGATCGGAGTTTTAAAGGTTCGGCTTTATCGTCCTTTTTCTATCAAACATTTTGTGGAAGCAATCCCTAAAACGGTTAAAACGATCGCTGTTCTCGACCGCACCAAAGAACCCGGCAGTGCCGGAGAGCCTTTGTATTTGGACATTGTGAACGCTTTTGTTGAGGGCGGCGAGGGAGCCGGATTTAAAAAAATGCCCAAGATCATCGGCGGGCGTTATGGATTATCGTCCAAAGAATTTACTTCGGCCATGGTCAAAGGTGTTTTTGATGAGTTATCTAAACCAAATCCCAAAAATCATTTCACCATCGGCATTCTAGACGATGTGACGCATACGAGCTTAGACTATGATGCCAGTTTTACGACGGAAGCTTCTGATGTTATTCGTGCTCTTTTTTACGGGCTTGGCGCCGACGGAACTGTGAGCGCGAACAAAAATTCCATCAAGATCATCGGGGAAGACACTCCTAATTATGCGCAAGGATATTTTGTTTATGATTCTAAGAAATCCGGATCGGTGACGGTTTCCCACTTACGTTTTGGCCCGCGGGCGATCCGTTCCACCTATTTGGTTAATCGCGCTAATTTTGTCGGCTGTCATCAGTTCGTATTCTTAGAGAAATATGATGTTTTGAAAGATATCGTCGAAAAAGGGACATTCCTTTTGAATAGTTCTTTTGGGGTTGATGAAGTTTGGAATCATCTGCCGCGTTCGGTTCAACAGCAGATGATCGATAAAAAGATAAAATTTTATGTTATCGATGCTTACAAAGTCGCCCGAGAAGCGGGAATGGGCGGAAGGATCAACACCATTATGCAAACCTGTTTCTTTGCCATTTCCGGTGTTCTTCCAAAAGATGAAGCAATCGCCGCTATCAAGCATTCCATTGAAAAGACTTATGGGAAAAAAGGCGAAGAAATGGTCCAAATGAATTTTAAAGCGGTAGACCATTCTTTGGCGCATCTTCACGAAGTGAAAATTCCGGGAAAAATATCAAGCACCATTGAGATGCGTCCGGCTGTTCCGGCTGCAGCTCCTGGATTTGTGCAAAAAGTAACCTCGATGATCATCGCGTCCCGCGGTGATGAATTACCGGTCAGTTGCATGCCCAATGACGGAACTTATCCGACGGCAACAGCTCAATGGGAAAAACGTAATATCGCGCAGGAAATTCCCGTTTGGGATGAATCCATTTGTATTCAATGCGGCAAATGCGTGGTGGTTTGTCCTCACGCGGTTATTCGCGCTAAAGTTTTTGATACTAAAGATCTTGTCGGTGCGCCAGCTAGTTTTAAATCGACAGATGCGAAAGACCGTGAATGGCAAGGATTGAAATTTTCTCTCCAAGTCTCTCCGGAAGATTGCACCGGCTGCGCCATTTGCGTAGATGTTTGCCCGGTAAAAAATAAAACAGAAACGAAGCTTAAAGCGATCAATATGCGGCCTCAACCGCCTTTGCGGGAAGCGGAATCTAAGAATTGGGAACATTTCCTGAAGATCCCGGAAATAGACCGTAATTTAGTGAAGCGTAATTCTATTCGGCAATCCCAGGTTTTCCAGCCGCTTTTTGAGTTTTCCGGCGCTTGCAGCGGTTGCGGAGAAACACCTTATCTAAAATTGATCAGCCAGTTATTCGGCGACCGGATGGTGGTTGCGAATGCGACGGGATGTTCTTCCATTTATGGAGGAAATCTCCCCACCACACCGTGGGCAAAAAATAATGAAGGCCGCGGCCCAGCATGGTCTAACTCTTTATTTGAAGACAATGCCGAGTTTGGTTTAGGATTCAGGCTTTCTATCAACAAGCAGAAAGAATTCGCCCGGGAATTAGTTCAAAGAATGGAATCACAAATCGGCGGTGAACTAGCCAAATCTATCTTAGACGCTGAACAAAAAGACGAACCGGGGATCTTTGAACAGCGTCAGCGCGTGGAGATCTTAAAAAAGAAGATCCAAACGCTTAAAACCTCGGAAGCCAAGATGCTTTTAAGCGTCGCGGATATGCTGGTCAAAAAAAGTGTTTGGATCATCGGTGGCGACGGCTGGGCTTATGATATCGGTTTTGGCGGATTGGACCATGTCATGGCGTCCGGATACAATGTGAATATTCTTGTCCTGGACACAGAAGTTTATTCTAATACCGGCGGGCAGATGTCGAAATCTACGTCGAGAGCGGCGGTCGCCAAGTTTGCCGCCGGTGGAAAAAGTACGCCGAAAAAAGATTTAGCCCGCATTGCTATGACTTATGGAAATGTTTATGTGGCTTCCATCGCCATGGGCGCAAAGGATGAGCAGACACTGCGTGCGCTTTTAGAAGCGGAAAGTTATGACGGCCCATCTTTGGTCATTGCCTACAGCCATTGCATCGCGCACGGCATTGACATGACGACAGGGATGCAAAATCAAAAAGCGGCTGTTGCGAGCGGCTATTGGCCGATATTCCGTTACAATCCTTTGCTTAAAAAAGAAGGAAAAAATCCTTTCCAGCTGGATTGCGCGGAACCAAAATTATCATTTAAAGATTATGCGTATACGGAAAATCGTTTTAAAATGCTGACAAAGAGCAAGCCCGAAGAAGCTAAGGTTCTTCTTGGGCTCGCGCAACAAGATATTCTTGAGCGCTGGAAAATTTACGCGGCGATGGCGGCGGCTCCGGCGGCACAAAATCCCGAACCCATTCAGAAAACTTAAAAAAGAAAGAGGACGAACATATGGACCTGTCAACCAGCTACATGGGGTTAAAACTTAAAAATCCTTTGGTCGCTTCGGCATCGCCTTTATCCGATAGTGTTGAGAGCATTAAACGCCTGGAAGATAGTGGTATTGCGGCTGTTGTTAATCATTCTCTTTTTGAAGAACAGCTTTCTCGCGAGGCGAAAGAACTCGACCATCATTTAACGCACGGAACGCAAAGCTATGCTGAATCTCTTACTTATTTTCCGGAGATGGCCGATTTTTCTTTAGGTCCGGAAGAATATTTGAAACACATCAGCCAGGCCAAGAAAGCTGTTAAAATTCCCATCATCGGAAGCTTGAACGGCTATACTGACGGCGGCTGGGTCAAATACGCGAAAAATATTCAAGAGGCCGGAGCCGATGCGCTTGAATTGAATATTTATTTTATTCCGACGGACGCGGATCTTTCCGGCGTGGATGTGGAAAAACGCTACATTGATATTTTACGGGCTGTTAAATCCAATGTTTCTATCCCGGTGGCGGTTAAGCTTAGCCCATATTTTAGTTCTATGGCCAATATGGCGAAAAGGCTTGATGAGGCCGGAGCCGATGCCCTTGTTTTATTTAATCGTTTTTATCAGCCCGATATTGACCTAGAAACTCTGACGGTTGTTCCTAACGTTTTATTAAGCACGCCTCAGGCGATGCGGCTTCCGCTGCGCTGGATAGCCATTCTTTACGGCCGTCTTAAAGCAGATTTAGCGGCAACGAGCGGTATCCATCATCCGGAAGATGTCATCAAGATGCTGATGGCAGGAGCAGATGTCGCCATGGTTTGTTCTGTCCTTTTGCGTAACGGTGTTGATTATACGAAAGATATTTTAAAAGGCATTGAATGGTGGATGAAGGAGCACGAATATGAATCGGTCAAGCAAATGAAGGGAAGTATGAGCCAGAAATCCTGCGAAAATCCGCAGGCCTTTGAGCGGGCCAATTATATGAAGGCTTTAAAAACGTTTAGATAAAATTATTTCTGAACAATGCCGCACCTTAAGAGGAGTTATTGATCCATGATGAAAAAGAACATAAAAAATTACGATCTACCAAAAGATGATCCGCGCACAAAAATGATCTTAGCGGCCATCAAAAAAGAAAGCGGCAAGCCGGACTCACTTATTCAGATCTTGCATACGGCGCAAAACCTATACGGGTATTTACCGATGAATGTCATCGGGTTCATTACCCAGCAATTAGGAGTTCCGCCGAGCCGTGTTTTTGGGGTCGTAACGTTTTATCATTTTTTCTCATTAAAGCCCAAAGGTGAACACACGTGCTTGGTTTGTACCGGAACTGCGTGTTACGTCAAAGGTGCGCAAACCATCCTGGAAGAAATTGAGAAGAAGTATTCTTTGAAACCGGGCGAGGTAACGCCCGACAATCATCTGGGCCTTCAGACAGCGCGCTGTATCGGGGCTTGCGGTTTAGCACCGGCCGTTGTCATTGACGATAATATTGTAGCCAAGGTTAAGCCGGAAGAGGTTGGCGGTATTATTCATTCAAGGATCGGAGACAAGAAATGAATTTAGAAGAACTTAATAATATTGCGGATAGTGTTAAAAAGAAAAATGACGGATTAAAAAAGAAAGTTTGTGTTTGTTGCGGCGCGGGCTGTATTTCCTCGGGAAGCGAGGCGGTTTTAAAGAATTTACAGGAAGCCGTCAAATCAAAGAATTTAAGCAATGAAATCAGCGTTGTTCCGTCGGGATGCATGGGGCCGTGCAATCAAGGGCCTTTGGTCAAAGTGGTTCCCGATCAGACGATCTATCAGAGGATCACCGAAGAAGATGCCGGAATTATTTTTGATAAACATGTTCTGCAAAATCAACCTGTCAAAGAAAAGATCCTTTTTTCGGATGTGCGCCAGCAAGCTTTTGTGAATACCAATGACGACCCGTTCTTTAAAAAGCAGCACAAGATCGTTTTAGAAAATTGCGGCAATATCAACCCGGAAGTCATCGAAGATTATATTGCTGTGGACGGCTATAAAGCTATTGAGAAAGCTTTGCACTTATCACCGGAGGCCGTGATCGTCGAAATAAAATCAAGCCGTTTGCGCGGCCGCGGCGGCGCCGGTTTTCCGACGGGATTAAAGTGGGAAACGGTGCATAAATACGTGGCGGATGAAAAATATGTCATTTGCAACGGTGATGAAGGCGATCCGGGCGCTTTTATGGATCGAAGTGTTTTAGAAAGTGATCCGCATCGTGTTTTGGAAGGGATGATCATTGCCGGATTTGCTATCGGGGCGCAGAGGGGATTTGCCTATATTCGAGGAGAATACCCTTTGGCCATCAAGCGTTTTGATCAAGCCATCAAGCAAGCCCGCAAGTTAGGGCTTTTGGGCAAGAACATTTTGGGGACGGAATTTAATTTTGATGTGGAAATTCGTATTGGCGCGGGGGCTTTTGTTTGCGGCGAAGAAACAGCTCTTATTGCCTCTATCGAAGGAAAACGCGGAACTCCGCGTCCACGCCCGCCGTATCCGGCGGAAGCGGGGCTTTGGGGAAAACCGACGCTCATCAATAATGTGGAAACATTCGCCAATATCGCGCCGATCATTTTACGCGGCGGAGCCTGGTATGGCGCTATCGGAACGCCGAAAAGCGCGGGAACAAAAGTGTTTGCCTTAGCGGGAAAAATTAATTTTTCCGGGCTGATCGAAGTTCCCATGGGGACAAGTTTGCGTGAAATTATCTTTGATATCGGCGGAGGCATTCCCGGCGGAAAAAAATTTAAAGCGGCGCAAACCGGCGGCCCGTCGGGCGGATGTATTCCGGAACAGCATTTGGATACAAAAGTGGATTATGAATCCTTGGTGAGCTTAGGCTCTATTATGGGCTCCGGTGGTCTTATTATTATGGATGAAACATCCAATATGGTGGATGTAGCGCGCTATTTTATGGAATTTTGTATGGACGAGTCTTGCGGAAAGTGTGTTCCGTGCCGCGCGGGAACAAAACAAATGCATGAGCTTTTATTGAAATTTTGCGCCAAAAAGGCAACTGATGCCGATATGGCGCTTTTAGAAGAATTAGCGACGTATGTGAAAGAAGCCAGCCTTTGTGGCTTAGGCGCTTCCGCGCCCAATCCTCTGCTTAGCACATTGCGGTATTTCAAGGACGAATACGCGGCGCAGATCAACAAAAGCTTATAAATCTATCGGAATTCTTATTATGAATAAGAAAGTAATTATTACAGCGCTGTTATTCGTGATGGGCTGTTTTGCCGTTCATCAAGAATGCGCTTTTGCCAATAACCTTGCGGTCTCCAACGTGACGATGAGTACGCGTGATCCGGCTAATGACACTTTTATTTTACAATTCGATGTTTCTTGGAACAATTCTTGGCGCAATAAGATAAATCATGATGCCATTTGGTTTTTTGTCAAAGTGGATACCGGCACAGCACCTTATTCCCATTGTTTGATGAAAACTTCCGGTGCTAGTCCCACGGGATTTTCCGCGGGCTCAGATACGAATTTAGCCATTTATGTCCCATCCGATAAAACGGGAGCATTTTTACGCCCGTCATCTTATAGAGCCATGGGTAGTGTTTCCTCAACCAGTGTCCAGCTCAAGGTAGATTATGGTGCCAGCAGCTGCAATATTGCGGATACGGCAAGCATTACGCCTTATGTTTACGGCATTGAAATGGTTTATGTTCCGCAGGGAGAATTTTATGTCGGGGATTTTGCTACAAGTACAAGTAGTTTTAAGCAGGGTTCTGCGGACGACGATCCTTGGTATATTTCCAGCGAAGGAACCTTGCTCACAACCAGCGGAGCATCGGACGGGTATTATTATGTTGACTCGACAGCAACAGTCGGAGCTGAATTTCTTGACGGTGATATCTTTACCATTCCGGCGGCTTTTCCCAAAGGTTATCAAGCCTTTTATTGCATGAAATATGAAGTAACCGAAGGACAATACGTTGATTTTATTAATAGCCTTAGTCCGGAAGCGGCAAAAACTCGGGATATTACGGATACCACAGGAAAGAACTCCGATAGCGTGATTGTGCGCAATACGATCACAATTAATTCGGCAGTTCCGACTGCCACGACCACTCGTTCTGATCGCGCTTTAAACTACATCAGCTGGATGGACTTGTCTGCCTATCTTGATTGGGCGGCCCTTCGCCCTATGACAGAATTAGAATATGAAAAAGTTGCCCGCGGCCCGGTTATTCCTGTTAAGGGAGAGTATGCCTGGGGCACGACGGATATTATTCGCGCTGTTACTATTTCCATTAGCCCCGAAGACGGTACCGAAACTGTAACCACAACCGATGGCATAGGAAGGGCATATGTTAATCAGGGAGGTAGGACTTTTAGCCGAGGAGATGTCCATTTGGGAGTGGAGTATACCCGAGGGCCGCTTCGCGTAGGCATTTTTGCTACGGCAACAGCGGACAGGGTAACAGCAGGAGCCGGTTATTACGGAGCAATGGAGCTTAGCGGTAATGTTTCGGAGATGGTAGTTATTATCGGTAATTCTTGGGGAATTACATATACCGGTGGTCATGGAGATGGCGCCTTAACGACGAGCACAACAAATCAAGGCAATGCGAATGTGACAGGGTGGGTATTATTGGATCCGGCTGATTCTGCTAGAGGCATCACGGGATATACGGGTTCTGCCGATAGAGGCGATGGATGGACTGCTGCCAGTGGAACAATTTCATATCGCCGCCGCTATCTTGACAATGTTGGTATGGATGGGATCCCGCGCAAGCATTACATAGGCGGACGCGGTGTAAGAACATACAATTAAAGATCAAGGTTTTTAGGAACTTAAAGAAGCTTAAGGAGGATGGTGAATGCCTGTAAAAATTCCGATCACGATTGACGATAAGCCTATTGAAATTGATTCTGGAAAAACAATTCTGGAGGCATGTCGGGAAAACGGCATCGATATCCCGACGATGTGTCACTTGGAAGGGCTTAAAGATGTGGGGGCTTGCCGGATGTGTTTAATTGAGATCGAAGGCATCCCAAAGCTTTTGCCGTCTTGCACCACAAAACCGGCGCCGAATCAGAAAATAAAAACCCAATCGGAAAAGATCAAGAAATACCGACGGATGACGGTCGAATTGCTTTTTGCCGAACGTAATCACGTTTGTTCTATTTGTGCCGCCAATAATAATTGCGAGCTTCAGGATTTGGGCTACAAAGTCGGAATGGAACATGTGCGTTTTCCGTACCTTTTTCCTCAATGCCAAATTGATGCCTCGCACGAAAAATATATCATTGATCATAACCGCTGTATTTTATGTACGCGCTGTGTGCGTGTTTGCGGCGATATCGAAGGCGCCCATAACTGGAACGTGATGGGGCGCGGATTTCAATCGCGTATTATTTCTGATTTTAATCAGCCCTGGGGCCAATCTACGACGTGTACGTCGTGCGGAAAATGCATTGAGGTTTGCCCGACGGGAGCATTATTGCCCAAAGGAATTTTTCAGGGGCAATTAGATAAAACTCCTGAATCAATCGTTGAACTTGCCAGAAAAAGAAAGATGAGCCTATGAACAAGAAAAAAATTGCGACCGTGTGGTTGGCCGGATGCTCCGGATGTCATATGTCTTTGTTGGATATTGATGAACGGATCTTAGATGTCGTGAAATTGGCCGATATTGTCAAAAGCCCTATTGTGGACGGAAAAGAATTTCCGGATGTCGATGTGGCTTTGGTAGAAGGGTCGGTAGCCAGCGACGAACATTTGCGAGAGATCAAGCATATCCGCGCGCACTCTAAGATCCTTATTTCATTCGGTGATTGCGCGGTAACGGGTAATGTGTCGGCGCTAAGGAATTTTATTACTAAGGAAGCGGCTTTAAATCGCGCTTATATTGAGGCGGAAAGTAATGACCAAGGCCTTATCCCTGATTCACCGGAAATTCAAAAGCTCATTGATCGGGTTTATCCTTTGCACGAAATTGTTAAAGTGGATTATTATATCCCGGGATGCCCTCCATCGGCTGATCTTATCTTTTATGTGTTAAGCGAGCTTTTGTGTGACCGGGTTCCCAATTTAGAGGAAGGAAGGAAATTGAAATATGGATAAAAAAATAACCATTAGCCCTGTGACGCGTATTGAGGGCCATGCCAAGATCACGATCCAGCTAGGCGAAGACGGGCAAGTTAAAGATGCGCTTTTTCACGTGAATGAATTTCGCGGATTTGAAAAATTCTGCGAAGGCCGCGTTTATACAGAAATGCCTTCTATCACGCCGCGTATTTGCGGAATTTGTCCCGTGAGCCACGCTGTTTCTAGCGCGAAGGCCTGCGAAATGATCATGAAAGTTCAGGTTCCGTATACAGGAACGCTTTTACGGCGCTTGATCCATCTTGGGCAAATGATCTCTTCGCATGCGCTAAGCTTCTTTCATCTTTCTTCACCGGATTTTCTCTTAGGGTGGGATTCTGACCCCACCACGCGTAACATTGTTGGTTTGGCGGAAAAATTTCCGGATATTGCCAAACGCGGAATCCGTTTGCGCAAATTTGGCCAGGAGATCAGTGAACGGCTGACGGGCAAAAAAGTCCATATTATGGGTATTATCGCCGGAGGATTTTCTTATCCACTGGAAGAAGCTAATCGCAAAGCACTTTTAGAATGGATCCCGGAAGCGCTAGAGACAACTAAGATCGGCATTGATATTTTTAAGAAGTATTACGCGCAAAATAAAAAAGAAGTTGAATCGTTCGCTAATTTTGAAACATTGCACTTGGGAACTGTTGGGCCCGACGGTGAATTGGAATTATACGACGGTAAACTGCGCTATGTGGATGCCCATGGAAAAATGTTAGCCGATCAACTTGATCCCAAAAACTATCTTGATTTTATTGCCGAGCGCCCTATTGCTTGGTCGTATTTAAAGTATCCGTATTATAAACCGGCCGGTTATCCGCAAGGATTTTACCGTGTCGGGCCTTTGGCGCGGCTTAATGTGGCTTCAAAAATGAAAACGCCTTTAGCTCAAGCCGAGTTTAAAAATTACAAAGATTTGGGCCGCGGCAAACCGCTCAATGGTTCTTTTTATTTTCATTACGCGCGGCTCATTGAAACCTTAGGATGTATTGAAGAAGCGCGAGATATTCTTAATGATCCTAAAATCCTTTCGACAGAAATTCAGGCCGTTGCCTCACGCAATCAATCGGAGGGCGTGGGCTGTTCTGAGGCGCCGCGTGGAACATTGTTCCATCATTATAAAACCGATGATAACGGTGTGTTGACCAAGGTCAATCTTTTGATCGCTACGGGTCAGAATAATCCGGCGATGAACCGCTCAGTTTTAGAAGTTGCCAAACAATACGTTAAGGGAAGCGATGTGAAAGAAGGGGCTTTAAACCGGGTTGAGGCGGCTATTCGCTGTTATGATCCGTGCCTTTCTTGCTCGACGCATGCCATCGGCGCTATGCCGCTGATCGTGGAGATCCATGACCATCAAGGAAGAATTTTAAATTCTATCAAACGGGGATAAATGATCTGTCTCATTGGCTACGGAAATAATATGCGTTCGGATGACGGTATAGGAATTTATGTGGCGCAGAAAATTGCCGCGGAAAATAATCCGAATGTCAAAGTTTGCGTATCTCATCAACTGCACATTGAAATGCTGGAAGAAGCGGTTTTGTATGATAAGGTCATTTTAGTGGATGCGGCGGCTGGCGGAGAAGAAGTTGTCTTTCGAAAAGTGGATGCCGGCTCAAAAGCTTACGTTGCTTCGTCGCATCATTTAAGCCCGGAACTTTTCTTCAATCTGGCTGAAAAAATCTACAGAAAAAATATCAATCTTTACGCGTG
This sequence comes from Candidatus Omnitrophota bacterium, assembly GCA_041649175.1. Taxonomy (NCBI): domain Bacteria; kingdom Pseudomonadati; phylum Candidatus Omnitrophota; species Candidatus Omnitrophota bacterium. The sequence continues at coordinate 922,112 of JBAZNR010000001.1, forward strand.
TTCGATTAAAGGAGAGTCGTTTGAGCTTGGGAACACGATCTCTCCGATCGTTTACACACGCGCAGAAAAATCCATTGACCTTATCCATTCTTTGATCAATAAGGATCTTGTTTATGCATGAAGGTGTTTTTACCGAACAGATCGTGGAGGCTATTCTCGCTCAGGTGAAAAAAGATTCCTTGGGGAAACCCAAAAGAATTAAAGTGAATGTCGGAGAAGTTTTTCATCTTCAGAAAGATTCTGTCTTGATGCATTATCAGATCCTAACGCAAAATACCGATCTTTGCGGTGTCGATCTTGACTTAACCGAAGAGACTGTTCGTGTTTTATGTAATGGTTGTCAAAAAGAAGGCCCGGTCGAAGATCATCATCTTTTGATGTGTTCATACTGCGATTCACGCGACGTTAAAATGATCAGCGGCGATAGGATCTCTATAGAGTCTATTGAGGTTTAGTGATCGCTGGTGTTGTTTAGAGGGTTTTGTTATGAGTGTCCTGCCTCAAGTGCTTCCCGCGCAAAAACAAGGCGCGGCTCGTCTTAAAATTATTGTTCAAGGAACTGTTCAGGGAGTTGGGTTCCGGCCGTTTATTTTCCGCTTGGCTCAAGAGCTGAAATTAACGGGCTGGGTCAAAAATTCTTTGTCGGGCGCGGTTATTGAAGCCGAAGGGGCAAAAGAAAATTTAGAACATTTTATTATCCGCATTAAAAAAGAAAAACCTCCGCAGTCATTTATTCAGAGCTTGGAATTCTCTTTTTTAGACGCAATTGGCCACTCAAGTTTTGAAATAAAGGCAAGTGATGACACAGGGAAAAAGACGGCCTTGATCTTACCGGATTTCGCAACTTGTCCGGATTGCCGTGATGAAATTTTTGACGCCCTTAGCCGGCGTTATTTATATCCGTTTACCAATTGTACGCATTGCGGCCCGCGGTTTACGATCGTTGAAACTCTTCCTTATGACCGCAAAAATACATCGATGAAGGGTTTTACGATGTGCCCGGATTGCCAAAGGGAATATGAAGACCCTCAAAACCGCCGTTTCCACGCGCAGCCCAACGCTTGCCCCGCTTGCGGCCCGCAATTAGAATTATGGAACAAAGATGGGAAAGTTTTATCGCGAAAACACGAAGCTGTCCTTGCGGCGGCGCAGGCTATTCGCGATGGAAAGATCGTCGCGCTTAAAGGATTGGGCGGTTTTCATCTGATAGTGGACGCGCGAAATGAGACGGCTATTTTGCGTTTACGCAAGCTTAAATTCCGCCAAGAAAAACCCTTCGCGCTGATGTTTCCCTCCATAAAAGATATTGAAAAAGTTTGTGAAGTGTCGGGCCTAGAACGGAATTCCTTAGAATCCGGCGAAGCGCCGATCGTTATCTTGCGCAGGAAAAAAGGAACACCAGGTCTTTCTTCGATCGCGCCGTCGGTAGCGCCAAAAAATCCGTGTTTAGCCGTTATGTTGCCATATACGCCGCTTCATCATATTTTACTTAAATTACTTTCTTTTCCGATCGTTGCCACCAGCGGGAATTTATCGGATGAACCGATCTCTACCGATGAACATGAAGCCTTAGGGCGGCTTGGCGGTATTGCGGACCTATTTTTAATTCATGATCGCCCCATTGTCCGCCACGCGGATGATTCTATTGTTAAAATGATCGCCGGAAGGCCGATGATTTTCCGTCGGGCGCGCGGATTCGCGCCGCTTCCCATTGAAACAAATGATGTTTTGCCTCCCGCTGTTTCTGTCGGAGGCCATTTGAAAAACACCATCGCCGTCACTGCCGGAAATAATATTTTTATCAGCCAGCATATTGGCGATCTGGAAACCCATCAATCAACGCAAGCCTTTGAACAAGCCATTAAGGATTTTAGAGGCCTTTACGAGGTAAGTCCCAGCTATGTTGCTTGCGATATGCATCCGGAATATTTATCAACCAAGTACGCCAAGAATTTAAAAATTCCGGTAAAAAGCATTCAGCATCATCACGCGCATATTGTTTCCTGCATGGCGGAAAATGAAATAGATGGACAAGTGTTGGGCGTTGCTTGGGACGGAACCGGTTTTGGCACCGATGGATGTATTTGGGGCGGGGAATTTCTTTTTTCATCTTTGTCGGATTTTAAACGAACGGCATACTTACGCTATTTTCCTCTTCCCGGTGGTGAAAAAGCGGTCAGAGAACCTCGGCGCAGTGCTTTGGGAATTTTGTATACGATGTTCGGTGAAAAAGCTTTTGAGCAGAAAAGCGTTGCTCCTACCCGTGCTTTTAAACCCCAGGAACTTTATGTTATTTCGAAAATGTTAAAACAAAGCATTCATTCGCCTTTGACATCAAGCGTGGGAAGATTATTTGATGCTGTGAGCTCTCTTTTGGATTTGCATCACATAACAAACTTTGAGGGCCAAGCGGCGATGAGCTTGGAACATCTCACCGAAGATGTTCAGACAAAAGAGTTTTATCCTTTTCATGTTTCCTCAACTGATCCTATGATTATTGATTGGGAACCGATGATCTTAGATATTTTAAAAGATATTAAAGACGAAATTTCTCCGGAGATAATTTCTGCAAAATTCCATAATGCGCTCAGTGAAATGATCGTCGCGATCGCTCGAATTTCAAACGAAGAAAAAGTTGTTTTAAGCGGCGGTTGTTTTCAAAATAGATATTTAACGCAGTGCGCTGTTGCGCGCCTTCGTGAAGAGGGTTTTAAGCCGTATTGGCATCAACGTGTTCCGTGCAATGACGGCGGGATTTCTTTAGGGCAGATGGTGGCCGCGTCTTGCCAAATCAATAAAGGGGTGTAAGATGTGTCTAGCTATTCCCGGGAAAGTGATGACTGTCGAAGGCAGTGAGCCTTTTTTAAAAATGGGAAAAGTTAATTTTGGCGGCATTATTAAGGAAGTTTCCTTGGCGTATGTGCCGGATGTTTGTATCGGTGATTATGTGATCGTTCATGTGGGTTTTGCCATTAGTAAAGTGGACGAAGAAGAAGCCTTGCAGGTTTTTGAATACTTAAAAAAGATGGATGAGCTTCAGGAATTAGAAGGACAATCCGCTTAGAAAAAAAGCAGGAAGACCATGAAATTCTTAGACGAATACCGCGACGCAAAATCAGCTCAGCGCTTAAGCCAAGAGATCAATAAGATCACCACGAAGCCGTGGACTATTATGGAGATCTGCGGCGGGCAAACACATGCTATTGTTAAATTCGGCATTGATGAACTTTTGCCAAAGCATATTACTTTAGTTCACGGGCCGGGATGTCCGGTGTGCGTAACACCGCTGGAGCTTATTGATAAAGCGATCACAATTGCTTCGCGCCCGGATGTTATTTTTTGTTCGTTCGGCGATATGATGCGCGTGCCGGGTTCTTCAACCGATCTTTTAGCGGTGAAAGCCAAAGGCGGGGATGTGCGCATGGTTTATTCGCCTTTGGATGTCTTAAAAATCGCGCAGGCTAATCCGTCAAAAGAAGTTGTTTTCTTTGCCGTCGGATTTGAAACAACGGCGCCGGCTAATGCCATGGCGGTTTATCAGGCGAAGAGCAAAAATATCCCTAATTTCTCTATGTTGGTTTCTCACGTCTTGGTTCCTCCGGCGATGGAAGCTATTTTGTCGTCGCCGCATAATCGCGTTCAAGGTTTTTTGGCGGCCGGCCACGTGTGTACGGTGATGGGATATGACGAATATGAACCCATCGCTTTAAAATATAAAATTCCTATTGTTGTCACGGGATTTGAACCGCTGGATATTTTGCAAGGCATTTATATGTGCGTTAAACAATTGGAAGAGAAAAAGTTTATCGTGGAAAACCAATATACGCGTTCGGTCAAAAAAGAAGGCAATCAACCGGCGCAGTATGTTATTAAGGAAGTCTTTAAGATCGTCCATCGCAAGTGGCGTGGAGTTGGCCAAATTGAAAAAAGTGGCCTTGGATTTCAAAAGGATTATGAGCAATTTGACGCGGAATTGAAATTTGGCGTTGCCGATTATACGGCGGAAGAATCTAGCGAGTGCATGAGTGGTTTGGTGCTGCAGGGATTAAAAAAACCAAATGAATGTCCGGCCTTTGGAAATAAATGTAAACCGGAGCATCCTCTGGGAGCAACGATGGTTTCTTCCGAAGGGGCTTGCGCGGCGTATTATCGTTACCGCGGATTTTCCTTGAGCGCAAAAAAAGAAACTATTTAGATTATGATAGAAAAACAAACAAGTAATTTTACGCTTTCATGCCCGATCTCTTTAACAGATTATCCGGCGGTGACTTTAGCGCATGGCGGCGGCGGAAAATTGATGCACGATTTGATCCAGAAAATGTTCGCGGCCACCTTTGGCGATTGCGTGTTGCAATCTTCATCCGATGCGGCTATTTTAAATATTCCAACAGAAAAACTTGCTTTTACCACCGATTCTTTTGTGGTCAAGCCGCTTTTTTTTCCGGGCGGCGATATCGGGTCTTTGGCTGTTTATGGAACGGTCAATGATTTGAGTATGGTTGGGGCTCGTCCGCTTTATTTAAGCGTTGGACTTATTCTGGAAGAAGGCTTGCCGATGGAAACGCTTTGGAAAGTGGTTAAATCCATACATCAAGCGGCGCAAAAATCCGGTGTTTCCATTGTAACGGGTGACACGAAAGTTGTGGATAAAGGCAAAGGCGACGGGATTTTTATTAATACGACCGGAATTGGAACGTTAGAGCGCGGAAAAGTATTATTGCCGGCGAACATTCAAAAAGGTGATCAAATTATTATTAACGGCGATATCGGACGCCATGGAATTGCCATTATGGCGGTACGCGAAGGATTAGAGTTTGAAAGCGCTATTGAAAGTGACGCCGCACCTTTAGCGGAATTGGTTGGAAAACTTTTATCGGAAAATATAGAAATTCATTGTTTACGCGATCTAACACGCGGCGGATTGGCCAGTGCTTTAAATGAAATTGCGCTAGCCGCGAATATTGCCATTGCGATCGATGAAAATAAGATCTCTGTTCGGGAAGATGTCCAGGGAGCTTGCGAAATTTTAGGGTTTGATCCGCTTTATGTTGCCAATGAAGGCCGTTTCGTGGCTTTTGTCGCGGCGAAAGATGCCCAGCGCGCGCTAAAGATCGTGAGCGCGCATCCGCAAGGCGCGGGAGCAGTTTGCGTCGGAGAAGTTGTGGATGGGGCGGTGCCGATGGTGACGATGAAAAGTAAGATTGGCGCGATGAGGATCATTGATATGTTAAGCGGCGAACAATTGCCGAGAATTTGTTAAATTTTGAGATAAAACACTTTTAAAAAGAAAGATGAGGGTAAAAACAGTGCAGTACTATTCGGATTACAAATGGACCAAGAGAAAGAAGCCCGTCTGGGTTAACGCTGATATGGCGATCCAAAAGATCAAGAAAGGAAAGAGGATCTTGATCGGGTCAGGTTGCGCCGAACCGCAGCATTTGGTAGAGGCCTTGGTGCGCAATGCCGACCGGTTTTATGATAATGAGGTTGTCCATATTTTAACGGTCGGCATTGCGCCTTATGTCGACCCTAAATATGCCAAGTCATTTCGCCATAGCGCCTTTTTTATGGGAAAAAATGTCCGCGGGGCCGTAAGCGAAGGCCATGCGGATTATACGCCGATCTTTTTATCAGAGATCCCGCTTCTTTTTAAAACCGGACAAATGCCGCTACACGCTGTCCTTGTTCAGGTATCACCGCCGGATAAAAAAGGATTTGTTTCTTTAGGCGTTAGTGTTGATGTTCTGCTAGCGGCGATTTCTGTTGCCGATATTGTGATCGCTCAAGTGAATAAGTCCATGCCGCGTACTTGCGGAAAATCCAATATTCCGCTTAGCTGTATCGATTATCTAGTAGAAGCCGACGAAAAGATCTTGGAATTTCCGCAAAGCGAACCGGATGATACTTCTTCCCAGATCGGTAAACATATCGCGCGTTATATTCGAGACGGAGATACGCTTCAATTAGGGATCGGCGGCATTCCGGATGCGGTTTTAAAGAATTTGTCGGATAAAAATGACTTAGGCATTCATACCGAAATGATCTCCGATGGAGTTGTGGATCTTTACAAAAACGGTAATATTACCAACAAGCTTAAAGGAATTCATAAAGGACAATCTATTTTGGGTTTTGTTCTGGCATCCAAAAAAATATTTGATGTGGTGCGTGAAAATCCCGATTTCCAGTTCTATCCCACCGAATACACCAATGATCCCTTTGTGATCAGCCAGAATAAAAATATGGTTTCTATTAATTCGGCCATTCAAATTGATCTTACCGGACAGGTTTGCTCGGATAGTTTAGGAACTAAATTTTTTAGCGGTTTTGGCGGGCAAGTCGATTTTGTTCGCGGGTCCAAGCGCTCTCCCGGCGGACGCTCCTTTATCGCGTTTCCTTCAACGGCCAAAAGCGGAACGATCTCTAAAATTGTCCCTTATCTTGATCAAGGGGCAGGTGTTGTAACCTCGCGCGCGGATGTCCATTATGTGGCTACTGAATACGGCATCGCGCATTTGCATGGGAAAAATATCCGTGAACGGGGCTTGGCCCTTATTCAGATCGCCCATCCAAAATTCCGTGATGAACTTTTGGATTACATGAAACAAAAACATTATGTTTACTTAGACCAAAGAACGATCAAAGACGATCACAGTCCGGTCAAAGATCTTATTCCGTTCAAGAAAGCTTTCAAAGGAAAAACTGTTTACTTTCGCCCCTTGCGCCCTTCCGACGAGAAAGCCATCCAGGATTTCTTCTATAGCCATGACCCGGAAACGATCTATCAGCGCTATTTAACGCAGGTAGAATCTCTTCCTCATGAAGAAGCCCGCGCGCGGGTTTCGGTTGATTACAACAAAGACATGGCGATCGCCGGATTTGACTCGCCGGCGCCTCATGCTCAGATGGTTTGCCTGGGAAGATATTTCCGCAATGAAGATAATTCAGCCATCGCTGGCCTCGTTGTTAAGGAAAGCTACCAGGGAATTGGCATAGGGTCTTTTATGGCAGAATGTTTATTGAAGGCGGCGAAATGGCACAATGTATCAAAATTGATCGGCAATGTGGGTGAGAACAATAAGGCCATGATCAAGATCTATAAAGAACAAGGTTTCCAGAAAACACTTAGCTCCGACGGGAAAAAGTATGTTTTTTCCATCGACATCGTTCCGGAAACTCCCGAGAAAGCTGCCGGCAGCGCCGAGCAGCCCTTTATCTGGGATAAAAAATCTTAAAAAGATATGACGAAGAAAAATTATAAATATCTTTATGGGCCGCTTCACTCATGGCGGCTGGGGTCTTCTTTGGGGATCGATCCTATCTCAACTAAGGAAAAGGTCTGCAATTTCGATTGCATCTATTGCCAGTTGGGAAAAACAAAGAAACTTGTTTGCGATCGTCACGAATTTGTTTCGACTCATGATCTTATCGAAGAAATTAAGTTATTGCCGGAAAGCCTCCATATAGATTATTTCACTTTTTCCGGGCGGGGCGAACCGACTTTGGCTAAAAACTTAGGGCACATGATCAAAGAGCTTCATAAGATCCGAAAAGAGAAAATTGCCGTCATTACTAATTCGTCACTCATGCATTTGGTGGATGTGCAAATGGATCTATCAAAAGCTGATTTTGTTTTAGCCAAATTGGACGTTTGTTCGCAAGAAACTTTAAACGAGGTCGGCCGCGCTATGCACACGATCGAATTTAAAGCGATCGTGAACGGCATCATTTCGTTTAAAAAACATTTTCATGGCAAATTAGCCCTGCAGGTGATGTTCGTTCATCAAAATAAGGCAAGTGCGAGTGAGATCGCGAAGATCGTAAGGAAAATTAAACCCCACGAAGTGCATCTTAATACGCCTCTTCGTCCTTCGTCTGTTAAGCCTTTGTCGCGGGAAGAACTTGGCGCGATCGAAGATTGTTTTTTTAAAGGTTTGCCGGTCACAAATGTTTTTGAAGTAGGAAAAAAAGAAGTGGAACCCTTTGACAAGAAGGAAACTGTCCGTCGGCACGGATATTTCAAGTAAGAAAGGTAAAATTTCTGTTTACAAGGGAACACTAGATGTTGTATGATGCAGTCAGAAATACACAATATATAGCGATAAAAAGATTTTAATCAAGGAGGCGAAGGCGATGGGGCTAAGGATTTCAGAGAACGCGAAAAAAGTTTTGGAAAAAAGATATTTAAAAAAAGATGAAAACGGAAAGGTGATCGAAACGCCCGAAGAAATGTTTCACCGTGTCGCGCGCGCCATTGCCGGTGTTGACAAGCAATACGGCAGTAGTGATAAGCAGATTTCGCAAACCGAAGAAGCTTTCTATCAAATGATGGCTAATTTGGAGTTCATGCCAAATTCTCCTACTCTTATGAATGCCGGCCGCCCTTTAGGGCAATTAAGCGCTTGTTTTGTCCTCCCCATTGCTGATTCCATGGAATCCATTTTTGAAACATTAAAAGCAACAGCCATTATTCATAAATCCGGCGGCGGAACGGGATTTTCATTTTCGCGTTTGCGCGAAAAAAATAGTTTAGTACAAGCCACCGGCGGCATTGCTTCCGGCCCGATCTCTTTTATGAAAGTTTTTGACGGCGCCACCCAAGCCGTTAAACAAGGCGGAACCCGGCGCGGGGCCAATATGGGAATTTTGCGCGTTGATCATCCGGATATTTTAGAATTCATCACCTGTAAACAGCAAGACCAGGAAATTGCCAATTTCAATATCTCTGTTGCCATTACCGATAAGTTTTGGGAAGCTCTTCAAAAGGGCGAAGACTACGAACTTATTTCTCCGAATACACAGCAAGCTGTCCGGAAAATCAATAGCCAAAAAGTTTTTGATCTGATCGTTGAAAACGCTCATCGTAACGGTGAACCGGGGCTTATTTTCATTGATAAGCTCAATCAATATAATCCCACGCCGCAGCTAGGGCTTTTTGAAGCGACTAATCCTTGCGGCGAACAGCCCCTTTTGCCTTATGAAAGCTGTAATTTAGGCTCCATCAATCTTTTAGAAATGACAAAAAAAGATGATACCGGAAGCCTTAGCGTTGATTGGGATCGATTGCAGGCGGTGGTGCGTAAAGCTGTTCACTTCTTAGACAATGTTATTGACGGCAATAAGCATCCTATTAAAGAGATCGAGCAAAATACGAAATTGACCCGTAAGATAGGCTTAGGTGTTATGGGCTGGGCTTCGCTTTTGGCGCGTTTAGGCATTGCTTATAATTCTGAACAAGCGCTGGAATTAGCCGACCGTATGATGTCTTTTATTTTGACGGAAGCGAAGATGAAATCCCTGGAAATTGCCAAGACCAAAGGGGTTTTTCCGGCATTCGATAGAAGCATTTACGCCAAAGGCGGGGATAAAATGCGTTTTCGTAATGCGACGCTCACCACCATTGCGCCGACAGGAACGATCAGTATTATCGGCGGGCCTTGTTCTTCGGGGATCGAACCTATTTTTGCCATTTGTTATTATCGTAATGTTATGGATAAAACAAAGCTGGTGGAAACTGATCCGGTTTTTGAGCAGATCGCTAAAGAAAGAGGATTTTACAGCTCGGAATTAATGCAAAAAATCGCCGAGCAAGGCTCTATCGAGCATATTGAAGAAATTCCGGAAGATGTAAAAAAAGCTTTTGTTACTGCGCATGATATTGCCCCCGAATGGCACATCCGTATGCAGGCGGCTTTTCAGAAGTTTACCGATAATGCGGTTTCAAAAACCATCAATTTCCCACATACGGCAACTCCCGAAGATGTTCGTAAAGCTTATCTTTTATCCTATGAATTGAATTGTAAGGGAATTACCGTTTATCGTGATGGAAGCCGTCAGGAACAAGTATTGAATGTCAGTAAAAAAGAAGCAGACGGTGCGCAAAAATCTGAAACAAAAGTAGAGTCGGCTGTTGATCCCAATGCCGGAAGAATTGAGCCGCGCCGAAGGCCGGAAGTGATCACCGGAACGACTTCTAAAGTTTTAACCGGATGCGGGAATCTTTACGTCACCATTAATTATGACGGTGATAATAAACCGTTTGAACTTTTTACCCAAATGGGAAAAGCAGGAGGCTGTGCATCAAGCCAGCTGGAGGCGATCGCGCGCTTAGCTTCTTTGGCGCTTCGTTCCGGAATTGATTTTAAAGCGGTCATTGATCAATTGCGCGGTATTAGATGCCCCGTTCCGTCTTGGGATAAGGGGGCGAGGATATTTTCCTGCGCCGATGCCATTTCTCGGGTTTTAGAAAAAAGACTATCGGAAAAAGCGCCCGCTTTTCAACCGCAAGAAGTTTTAACAGCGGCTCAGACAGCAACTCAGGTAGCGACATTAGCGACAAGTCAATTAAAGCCATCGGAAACGATGAACAGCCGCCTTAACATGGTTGGGGTTTGCCCCGACTGTGGTAGTCCTTTACATCATGAAGAAGGATGTTTAAAGTGTTATGGCTGTGGTTTCTCGAGATGCTAAAAAAATGTCAAAGTAGCTTTCTTGAAAATGGGAGTATGGTTTTAGGCGCCAAGAGACAACAGCGTTGTCTCTTGGCGCCTATTTTTATTTCCTTTCTTTTATTATCGGCAAGTGCTTTTGCCCAAGAGGACGCTTCAAAGATACTTAAACTTAGTCTTAGCGAAACTGCCAACAAAGTCGTCCAGCATCTTCCGCAGCTAAAAATCCAAGAATACGCTGTTTTAGCGGCTCAGGCTTCTAAAAAAGAAGCATATTCTTCTTATCTGCCTTCTGTTGGTTTGGGATTTTCTGCCACGCGTGGCAATGATCCTGTTTATGTTTTTAGCTCGCTATTAAAGCAGCGGTCTTTTAGCCAGGAAAATTTTGCCGTTCCTTCTCTTAATAAACCGGACCCTTTCTCTAATTATCAGTCAGCTCTTGAACTTTCTTTGCCGATCTTCTCGGCGTTTCAAACCGAAGGCCGTGTTCGCAGCGCGGATTTTGCTGTTAAAGCGTCTCAATCTTTAAGAGAAAACAGCGAACAAGAAGCGATGCTGACCGCCATCATTGCGTATACACGCGTTTTATCTTTGGAAAAAATGATTGCGGTGGCGCAAGATATCGTTACGATCAGCGAACAAGCTGTTAAAGAAGCGGAAAATCTGCAAAGCAAAGGCATGGTTTTAGGTTGCGACTATTTAACAGCCCGGGCTACGATCGCGCAAATGAAACGGTTTTTAGAGACGACTAAATTTAAACTTGCGGCAGCATATAGTTCTTTGAGCATTCTCATGGGATTGTCGCAAGAAGAGAAGATCGCTTTAATTCATACTATCCCTCCCGAGCAATTTCCTGAGATTGATATTGTCGAATTTCAAAAAGACTTATTAACTTTACGCAAAGACGCTCAGGCGGCAAAATATAACGTTGATTTAAGCCAATCTGAGCTTGCGCGCGAGAAAAATAACAGGCTTCCTAATATTTCTGCTTTTGCGCGCGCAGAAAGCAATACCAATCAATGGGATGACAGCGCGGAAAATTATACGGCGGGATTACAATTAAGAATGAATATCTTTGAACCGTCTTTATCGCCGCGCATCGATCGTCTCCAAGCGGAAGTAAAACGTTCAAAATCATTTTATTTGCAGGTGGAGGAATCTTTAAAGGATTCCTTACAGCAAACCCTATCCGAATATCAATCTCAAAACGAGATCTTAAAACTCACCAAACAATCATTAATGGATGCCCGCCAAGCAGGGATGTCTATTGGCGATTTGTACCGCGTCGGAAAACGAAGTATCGCTGATTTCCTAAAGGCCCAGACCTATCAATTAGAATTAGAAAATACCTATTGGGATATCCGTTTTGGAGCCTATATTAATTTTGCGAAGCTATTTTTTCTTTCCGGAAAACTGAATAGTGAAAATATGCAAATCCTAGAAACAATGTTAGCGCAAGATAATGTTTCGCTTGTGGAACAAACGCCATGAAACTCGCCGGATCTATCGCAAAAACATTCATTGATTCTAAGCTGACACTGCTTTTGATCATCAGCATTCTTCTTTTGGGCGCGTTTGCCATTATGCAGCTTCCGCGTGAAGAAGAGCCGCAAATATCCGTTCCTTTTATGGATATCTTCATTTCGTTTCCCGGAGCTTCGGCTAAAGAAGTGGAAACGCTTGTTATTGAGCCTTTCGAAAGAAAGCTTTGGGAAATTCCCCAGGTAGAATACCTTTATTCTACCGCTCAACCTAATTTTGCTTTGCTTGTCGTGCGCTTTGAAGTCGGCGCGGATGAAGAGCAAAGCTTAGTAAAGCTTTATACAAAGGTGTTTGCGAATTTAGATTTGCTTCCCTCCGGCGCCGGACAACCCATTATTAAACCACGAACGATTTACGATGTCCCCGTTTTGGCGCTGACGTTTTCATCGAAGGATCAGGATATTAAAACGCTGCGTAAAACGGCGGCCTTAGTCCGCCAAGAGATTAGCTCGATACAAAATGTTTCGGAAACAACTTTGATCGGGGGCCATCAGAGAACTTTTCATGTTCTTTTTGATGAACAGAAGCTAGAAGATCATTCTTTAACACCGCTAACGCTTGCCCATATTGTGCGGCAGGCCAATCAAAAGTTACCCGCCGGAACAACAACACAAAGCGAAATGCTCACCGCGGTTGAGTCCAGCGGATTTTTAGAAACAGCCGAAGATCTAAAGAAAATCGTTGTCGGTATTTGGGCGGGGAACCCTTTGTATCTTTCGGATGTTGCGCAAGTTTTAGACGGAGTGGATGACCGGGAATCTGACGTATCTATCAGTTTTTCAAAAAACGGTTTGGCCGAAACATCGCCGGCAGTTACCTTAAGTATTTCTAAGCGAAAGGCAACCAATGCTATCACGGTTGTGGACCAGGTTTTAAAGAAGATAAAAGCGCTTCAAAAAACAATTATTCCTCAAGACATCGAAATTACCGTAACGCGTAATTACGGAAAAACAGCAGAAGAAAAATCAAATGAATTGTTGTGGCATATGTTCTTGGCGACCGTTTCTGTCACTCTTCTTATTTCTTTTGCGCTGGGGCGAAAAGAAGCGGTGGTTGTTTTTATCGCTATCCCCGTAACGCTGGCGCTGACACTTTTGATCTATTATCTTTTTGGGTATACCCTAAATCGCATTACACTTTTTGCTTTGATCTTTTCGATCGGTATTCTCGTCGATGATGCCATCGTGGTGGTGGAAAATATTCATCGCCATTATGTTTTATCGGGGCATAAAAATCTTATGCAAAGCGCCATTGAAGCGGTGGATGAGGTTGGAAATCCGACCATCTTGGCGACATTTGCCGTGATCGCGGCGATCTTGCCGATGGCCTTTGTTAGGGGATTGATGGGGCCGTATATGCGCCCTATTCCGGTGGGCGCTTCGATGGCGATGTTATTTTCTTTGGGTGTTGCGTTCATTGTTTCGCCGTGGATCTTTTATCATCTGCTCAAGAAATATCCCGCGGCACATAAAGGAGCTGAAGAAAAAGTATCAAAGCTCGATCTTTTGTATCGTAAAAGCATGACAGTTCTATTAGAGAATGCGAAAGTAAGATCTCTATTCTTTGCGATGATCGCTTTTCTCATCCTTGGCAGTATGTCGCTTGTTTATTTTAAGGCGGTCGTTGTTAAAATGCTGCCGTTTGACAATAAAAATGAAATTCAGATTATTTTGAATATGCCCGAAGGAACGGCTTTTGAAAAGACAAGGCAAGTGATCTATAAAATGAAAGATGCTTTGATAGGAATTGAGGAAGTTGTTGATATACAAACATATTCCGGAACTGCCGCGCCGTTTAATTTTAACGGGCTTGTCCGTCATTATTATTTACGCAATATGCCGTGGCAAGCGGATCTGCAGATCAACTTAAAAGATAAACATGATCGCAAACGCCAAAGTCACGCGATCGCCAAAGAGATCCGTCCTGTTGTCGAAAGAATTGCCAGGGAACACGGCGCTAGAGTCCAAGTGGCGGAAGTGCCTCCGGGCCCGCCGGTTTTAGCAACTCTTGTGGCGGAAGTTTACGCGCCCAATTTAGAGAAGCAAACCGAGCTTGCCGGCAAGGTATTTGACGTTTTTAAAAATTCCGACGGTGTTGCGGATGTCGATACGTATGTCCAACATGAATATGAGAAAAAATTCCTTAAGATCAATAATGAGAAAGCGACTTTAAACGGAATTTCTTCGCGGGACATCACTCAAACACTTCTCTTAGCGTTGGAAGGACAGAATATTGACATTGCCCATGCGAAAGATGAGCCGGAAACCGTTGCCATTCGTCTCAGGCTTCCTCCTGAAAAAAGAAGTGACCTTGCCAGCCTTAAGAATATTGTTTTATTAAACCGTCTTGATCATCCCGTGACGATCAATGAATTAGTTCAAGAGGAAGATATCAAACAAGAACGTGCCATTTATCATAAGAATTTAAAACCTGTTACTTACGTGACCGGGGATTTGACGGGCAGGCTGGAAAGCCCGGTGTATGCGATGCTGGCGATGGAAAAACGCTTAAAAGAAATTTCACAAGACACGGAGAATTTACAAATTTATTGGAATCATCAGCCGGAACTGCTGGATAAACCGGCGATCAAATGGGACGGGGAATGGCAAATTACTTTTGAAGTGTTCCGGGATTTAGGCATTGCCTTTGCCATGGTTTTGATCTTGATCTATGTTTTGGTGGTGGGATGGTTCCGGTCATTTACGGTCCCTCTAGTTATTATGGCGCCGATTCCTCTAACACTCGTCGGAATTTTGCCTGGGCATCTTTTATTCGGCGCTTTCTTTACGGCGACATCCATGATCGGGTTTATTGCCGGGGCGGGGATCGTTGTGCGTAATTCCATTATCCTCGTTGATTTTACGGAATTACGGTTAAAGCAAGGAATGCCGCTCAAAGAAGCCGTGATCGATGCCGGCGCGACACGTTTTCGTCCAATGCTTTTAACCGCCGCCGCTGTTATGGTCGGGTCGGCTGTCATCCTTTTTGATCCTATCTTCCAAGGATTGGCGATTTCGCTTATGACAGGCGAAATTGCCTCCACCATTCTTTCGCGCACCTCAGTTCCTATTTTATATTATCTCTTGAAAAAACACGAACATAGGGTTTAGAATAGAAAAGCTTATATTGCCTGGGTTATTCAATCTGAAAGGAGAGATCCATGGAAAGAAAATTGCGCGGTATTGCGGGAATTTTTATACTCATTAGCGTCAGTTTAGCGCATTATGTGAACCCCTTATGGCTTTGGTTTACGGTTTTTATTGGGCTTAATCTTTTGCAATCTGCTTTTACCAATTGGTGTCCGATGATGTGGATCTTAAAGAAATGCGGCTGTGAAAGCTGTTGCGATAAAACAAAATAACTTTTATATTAAGAAAGATAAAAAATGGCTAACAAAGTTTTAGTAGTTGATGATGATCCGGTGTCCTTGGAATTATTGCGGGCACGTTTATCAGCCAACGGATATACGGTTGTTTCTGCGGTGGACGGCAGCGAAGGTTTGCAAAAGGCCAAACAGGATAAGCCGGATCTCATCGTTACTGACTTTATGATGCCGCAAATGGACGGATTTACATTCTTTAAGGAGCTTAAAAAAGATGAGAAAATGGCGTCTATCCCGATCATTGTCCTGACGGCTCGGGCAAAAATAGAAGATTCTTTTAAGGTGTTTGGGGTCGATAGTTTTCTTACTAAGCCGTTAAATATGGATTTATTCTTATCGGAAGTGGCCAAGTTGACAAAGAATTCTGATTTGCTCAATAAGCTGTCTGGCGCGCCTACCGGCACGCCGGAGGTAAAAAAACCCGAAGCAAAAACAGAAGCCAAGCCGCCGGAGCCAAAGTCAAAACCAGCCGAACCCACAAAACAGCCTGAGCCGCCAAAGCCTGTCAAGCCAAGCGTAGCAAAACCATCTGCTGATGTAAAAAGCAATGCCAAGAATAAAGTTCTTATCTTTGGGGCCAATGAAAGCATTATGAATAAAATGCTTCAGGAGCTGGAGGGCAAGAAATGCCAAGTGACTCTTCTCAAAGACGATAAACAATTGGTCTCGCAAGCGGAAAAGCTAGAGGTTAATCTCATTTTTCTGCAGGTGAATGCCGTGACTTCTATTCCGGTCGATCAAATTGTTGTTCAGCTGAGTGATCTTATTCGAAAAAAAGCCAAAGAGGCCCGCGCTGAGGAAAAAGATGAAGATGATTCTATCGAAAAGATATGCCCTATCATCCTCTATAAGGTAGAAGCGGAGACAGAAGCCGGGACCTTGTCCGGTTCAGATCTGGCGGATATGGAAAATTTGGTCCAAAAATGCCAAGAGCAAGGCGCGTCAAAATATATCGGATTGTATTCGTCACTTTCGTTCATGTCTAAAATAAAGAATTATTTAACATAAACCTTAAAAAGGAATCTCAGCTTGTCCATTCTTGCTTATGCCGCTTCCGGCCCCAAGGAAACACTTAAAGTATTTCGATTCGATGCGCCGCAGTTAGGTCCTTGGGATGTCGAGGTCAAGGTTACGCATTGCGGAATTTGTCATAGCGATGTCCATCTCATTGATAATGATTGGAATATGAATTCTTATCCGCTTGTCCCGGGCCATGAGGTTGTCGGCATTGTGAAAGCGGCAGGGAAAAATGTCCAGAAATTAAAAGCAGGTGACCGCGTTGGTATCGGTTGGCAATCAGGAAGCTGTCAGACGTGCGAATGGTGTATAAAAGGCGAAGAAAATCTTTGTGCGGATAATAAGGCAACATGTGTCGGCCATTATGGCGGATTTGCCGAAACCCTTTACACGGACAGCCGCTTCGCTTTTCTTATTCCGGAAAAATTGAAATCGGAAAATGCCGCGCCGCTTTTATGCGGCGGAGCAACCGTTTATTCTCCTCTGGCGCGCCATGTGAGATCGTCAATGAAGGTTGGCGTGATCGGTATCGGCGGTTTAGGGCACTTAGGCTTACAATTTGCGCGCGCTTTCGGCTGTGAAGTAACGGCTTTTTCCAGCGATCCGACAAAAGAAAAAGAAGCTAAAGATTTTGGCGCGCATCATTTTGTGGCCAGCAACAAAGTCGATCAACTCAAAAAATTATCCAGGTCGCTAGATTTTATTCTTTCAACGGTCAATGTTGATCTTGATTGGGGAAAATTCTTGCAAGTCTTGCGCCCCAATGGCAAATTATGCATGGTCGGTGTTCCGGGAAATCCGATGGAAATCTCGGCCTTTGCCTTGATCAGCGGACAAAAAAGCGTTGTGGGAAGTGTTATCGGAAGCCGCAGCGGCATTGAAGAAATGCTTGAATTTTCCGCGCATCACAACATCGCGGCAAAAACAGAAACCATGCCTTTAAGTGATGTGAATAAGGCTGTTGAGAAAGTCCGGCAGAATAAAGCGCGTTACCGGATGGTTCTAACCGTTTAAGGACTTTAAAGCATAATGCTTTTAAAATTCAGCGCGATATTCTTATTTTATTTTCTTCTCCTTTTCGCAATTTCATTTCCTGTCCAAGCCGAAACTCCGGCTGAAACCAATCAAAAACTTGCCTGGATCCATGATCCGCTTTTCTGGAAAGAGCTTAAACATGAAGATAAAGTTCGGTTGATCAAAAGCCTTGTTGAGTCTTTAAAAGAAGAAAACATTATCATCAGAAAAAATCCTGCTTTTTATGCCGAGCAGATCGACCTCAATGAAAAGCAAAATCCAAAGTTATTTTTTAAGCCCGTTGGAATTCAGCTTAATACATTAGCGATCATGTACGGCGATTATGATAATGGCCAAAACCCGTTTGACTTGATCAAGGAAATATTCGGCGAGCCATTTTATATAGAATATATCCATAAAAATATGATGGTAACACTGCAAGAAGAGTATGATAAATGGCGAGAGAAGAATCGCCCTAAGGAGCAGGAGAAAAGTGCTAAGAAAAAATAAGCTCTTCCATCTGTGGTTCGTTATTTTTAGCGGCTGATGATTTCTCATGAAGCCGTTTTTTTATGGCTTTTAAAAAGCAGTTTCAACAGCTGTAAAGGATCCAGCGAAACATTATGACAATACGCGGCAAACTCATCTTGGCTTTTGTTTTAGTCTTTTTGCTGTTTTGTGTGGGAGCATTTATTTCTCTTAAGATCATTGAGAAAATGCTGATCGACACGATCGGCTATGAATCTAAGCTTTTAGCAAATCAGGCGCTGGATCAGATCGATCAAACAATCCAGCGCAGGATCGAAGATTGTAAAATATTAGCCATCAATACGGAAGCCCAAAATGCCTTAAGAGAATCCAATCGCCAATTTGAGCAATATGGCGATATTCAAGCATATATTGATCAGAAGGATAAAGAGTGGATGTCTTTTCCATCGAGTGAATTAAGCCCGTTTATGGAAGACATCCTTTCTAATAAGGTTTCCGATAATCTGAAGAAAAGAACAGAGTTTTATAAGCGTGAGTATAGTTTTAACCTGATCGGGGAGATTTTTATTACTAACAAATACGGCGCTAATGTTGCCCAAACAAATAGAACTTCCGATTACCGTCAGGATGATGAGTCTTGGTGGCAGCAGGCGCGCTCTGACGGGATTTTTGTATCTGATGTAGAATACGATGAGAGTTCTGATGTCCAGGCTGTCAGCATTTGTCTTCGCATTGATAGCGATGAAGGAGAATTCCTGGGTGTCATGAAAGCCGTTTTGAACATTCAGCAGGTGAAGGATATCCTAAAGAACTTAGAGGGGGAGGAAAAGTTTCAGGTCCATGGAGTGGCAAGAACGGAATTCAAAGTTTTAACAAAGGATTATCGGTTCGTTTATTCGAGCGAGAATTATCCTTTGGGTTCCAGATTGCAGGAAGAAGCTATCCGAAATATTGAAAAAAATATTAAGGATACAAGCGCTTATTGGATAGATCAAACAGAGCTGTCCCAGGAAGGAGTGCAAGAGCTGGCTTCTTTCGCGCAGTCCGATGGCTTTTTGGACTATAAGGGGCTGGGATGGGTTTTAGTTGCTGAGCGAAAGACAAAAGAAATCTTAGCTCCGGTCAGGCAAGTACGAGATACACTTATCCTTCTTCTGTTTTTATCAGGATTTATCCTTCTTTTGATCGTCATTGCTTTTTATCGAATGATCACGATTCCTTTGGGCAAGTTGACAATGGCAGCAACCAAGATCGGAGAAGGCGATCTCGATATTCATATTGAAAGTTTTTCAAAAGGCGAGATCGGAACGTTAGCAAGAGTGATTAACGAAATGACGCGCAAATTAAAAACGGCTTATGAAGGACTCGAAGAAAAGGTCAAAGAGCGTACGGTGCAGTTAAGAGCAAGCGAGGAACAGCTCAAAAAAACAAATACAAGCCTTGTACATCGTGAACAGCAAACCCGGGTTCTTTACGAGGTCATGAAAATGGCCGCTCAGACAGATTCAGTGGAAGAGGCCATTTATGGTTGCGTGGGGACCATCTGCCGATTGACCTCTTGGCCCATAGGCCATGTTTACGTTCTCTCTGAAGATAAGGCCCGAGAATTGAAATCCAGCAAAATATGGTTCATTAAAGATGGGCAAGACCAGGATTTTATTGCTGAGTTCAAAAGAGTCACAGAAGAAATTTCTTTTGCTCCCGGTATTGGGCTTCCCGGGCGAATATGGCAATCCGGAGAACCGGCCTGGATCCACAACGTCCAGGAGGATGATAATTTTCCACGAAAGAATTTATGTAAGAACATAAAAATAAAAGGGGCGTTTGGTTTTCCGATCAAGGATCATGGCAAAACGATAGCGATCGCTGAATTCTTCACCAATGAGAAAATGGAAAGAAATGAAGATCTCTTGCTCACGGTCCGTGGCATTGGGGAACAACTAGGGCGGGTTATCGAACGCCAGCAAGCCGATAAAGAACTTAAGTCAGCCGAGGCACAGCTGCTGCAATCGGAGAAAATGGCCGCCGTCGGCCAGTTAGCCGCCGGGATCGCTCACGAGATCAAAAATCCTTTAGCGGTCATTTTGCTGGGGGCCGAAGGATTGAGGGGGGCTCCGGATTCTCTGAACGCGCAAGCGAAAATGAGAATTGATATGATCGAAAAAGCGGCGCAAAGAGCTAATGGCGTTATTATGAAATTATTGGATTTTTCCAGGCAATCCGAATCTAAAATAGAACTGTTGAATATATGCCAAGTGATGGATAATTCCATTGGCTTTGCCGATAATCGCGCCAAATTTAAGAATATTGACCTGCAAAGAAATTATGAGCCAGAGATCATTTTCTTTGAAGGAGACAGGATCTTGCTGGAACAGGCGTTTGTTAATCTTTTGACAAATGCGATCGATGCCGTCCAAGACAGGGGAAGAGTTTTGGCGCATATTTATTTGCAATCCAGCGCGCAGGCGGGGATTTCGGGAAATAAAAACCTTGTCGTTGAGATTACCGACAATGGCTGTGGGATGCCTCCGGAAGTTTTATCAAAGATATTTGAGCCTTTTTTTACGACCAAAGGGCAAGGGGAAGGAACGGGGTTAGGTTTATCGATCGTTTACAAGATCATTGAGCACCATAACGGGAAAATAAGCGTAAAAAGCCAGGAAGGCCAAGGGACAACATTTACGATCCTGTTGCCTATGCGGCAAAAGGAAGAAAAATAAATTCAAATTACCGCTGAAAATCCTTTAAAAGGGGAGACCGAAGAAAGATGCAAAAAATAAAAGTTCTTATTGTGGAAGATGAAAATGATTTGCGTACTTTGATGGCGCTCGAATTAGAAAGCGCCGGCTACTCTGTGTCTCAAGCCGGAGACGGAGACGAAGGGCTGACGGTGGCCGGCCAGATCAGGCCGGACATTATTATCTCTGACGTGGTGATGCCAAAAAAGGACGGAAATCAATTCTTGAAAGATCTACGAAAGGCAGAATTCGGTAAAAAGATCCCGTTTGTCATCTTGACGGCCCGGGTCAAGATGCGGGAATACTTTGAGCTGACCGATGCTGATGCTTTCTTGGAAAAGCCTTTTAAGATGGCTGAATTGGTGGATGTTATCAAGAAAGTTCTTTCAAAAGAACGAAAAGAGAAGATAGGCACCGGGCAAAAAGAGACCATCCCTGAAACGGCAGAAATTATTATGCATGATGATATGACGAAATTACGCGGGATGAGCCCGGTAGAAAAGACTTCTGTCGAAACTCTGTATCCGGGATTGTCCGGGAAATACAAGGTAAAGCGTACTTTTTCTGAAAAGAAAAAGAAGGTCATCCTTCTCGAAAATGATGCGGAGATCTATCGGGAGCTGGACAGCATCCTTACGCAATGGCATTGCGAAGTTCATCTGGTGGCGAATGCCGATGAGTGTCTTCAGGAAGCCATATCTTGGGTTCCGGATATCATTATCCTTAAAGAGATCTTTGAGAAGTTAAATGCGCGGGAATTAGCGGACCGTATCAAAAATATGCCGCGGCTACAAACAATCCCTGTTGTTATCTATAATTATCTGGGGGAATGGAATAAAAGAGTGCAGCCGAAATATTTCGAGTTTAATAAAGACGGGCATCACTTCTTGGGAATGGTCAAGAATTTGATAGAAAAATAACCGATTAAGATTTAACACGGAAAGAGTGTCAAATGTTTACCGCGCTGTTGCTGATTCTTTTTTGGGGAGGTGTTTTAGCTTTCGTTCCGGTAACTTTTTATCTGCTTATCAAAAATCCGCCTTTGCGCCAGCTTGAAACAGTTCGCGGGCGGGGCATTTTTATCATGACGGATGAATCAAAACTTGCCCGGGGGAAAGAATCTCGAGTGAAGACAATTGGGGTCATTTATGCTGTTTCTTGCGCGCTAGTTTTGGTGTGGTATTTGATCAACCGCAAAGAAGGGAGCGGAGTGGTTCCCCTGGATGTCTTTTCATCATTTTCTGTCATTTTGTTTTATTTCTCTATGTTGACGTACATACCTGTTATTTTTTATTTACGCTGGTGTAAACCTTGGCAATATCGGGAAGAGGGTATGTGCTTGACGGGGATTTACCATCTTTACGGAGTGGGTATTTTTGCTTTTGCCGGGTTTTTTCTGTATTCTTGGCTAAAACAAAAAGGGCTGGTCCTTTATCCTCAGCAAGTTTTTTATGCTTTGCTGGGTGCTATTTTTGCCGCCGCCTTACTCTCTTATCTGCCTATTCTTGCCTATGTGTTGGTTAGGGCGCTGCGCTCCTGGCAGGATCGCCCCATACGCCCTAACATTATTTTTGTTATCTATAGCTTATGTTTTGTGGTTTTTTCGATCATTTATGTTTTTGAATGGCTTTACGCCCATTAGAAGCTCTCAAGGTAATAATGCCCTTAAGATACCTCTGGCGTTTTGTTTCCGGAAACCGTTCAATGGCATAACGCAGCATGGTGCGTGGCATTTTTTTGTAATGTGTTCTTAAAAAACCTTCTTCCGTTTTTAGATTGCGTTTTCCCACTTCTCGCAACATCCATCCCACAGCTTTTTGGATGAGGTCTTCCTCGTCGTGCAGTAATGCTTTTGCGATCCTTAGCGTGTCGCCAAAGAAACGGTTTCTAATAAAATAAAAAGTTGCCATTATGGCGATACGTCGCGCCCAGAGGTTTTTTGATCTTGCCAGCCGGTAAAGGATTTGTTTGTCTTTATTGAAAAGAAAATCGCCCATGATCTTTTCTGCGGATAGATCGATCAAGTCCCAGTTGTTGATATATTTTTGGTTCTTTAGGTAGATTTTGTAGACCTTATTTTTCTCTTGGGCAGAGCTCTTCTTATAGCGCTCGATGAGAATGAAAAGTGCGCAAAGCCGTTCTTCGTGAATAGGCGAGTGTAAAAGGGATATGGTATCTCCAAGACTTAAGTCTTTAAATTGTTTCGCGACACTACGTGTTTCAGGGACAGTTACGCCGATAAAAATGTCTCCCTCTCCATACTCACCGGGTCCGGTTTTAAAAAACCGTTGCAAGATCTTGGCTTTCGCCGGGCTGGATAGTTCTTTGAGTTCTTTTTTGATCAGTTTCAACTGAGACATAGGCGTTATTTTAGCTTGTTTAAAACTTAAGTTCAACGTAAAATGTTTTTCCTATGCGCTTATGGTCGCTTCATCCTCAATATCTTGACCGCCAAGGGCTTTTGGCTGTTTGGCGGGAAGGGCTTTTGGCGCAGAAAGTTATCGTCGGAAAAACGAAAGGCTACAAAAATCATCCGCAGTTAGAACGTTTTAAAAGACACTCTAAGCCGCTTTTGGCGATCGGGAACTATCTTTTTTCGATTTATCTAGAGGCAAAAAAAAGAAAATATCAATTTTCAAAAAATAAGATCTTATTTTATTCAAAGAAGAAGTTTCATCTTAAAGTGACAAAAAAGCAAATGGATTATGAGTTCCGGCATCTTTTGAAAAAACTTAAGATTCGCGATAAGAACGTTTATCAAAAAATCAGTGCTACTCGCCGCGTGAAGCCTCATCCGTTATTTTCTGTTGTTTTCGGGAAAATTGAGCCGTGGGAGAGAATAAAAGATTAGGGTCAGTTTTCCTGTTTTGGCGGTTTGGGAAAGTTGTGATACAATAACCCTTCAAAAGTTAATACTATATTAGGGAAGAAAATGACAGCATCAAAAATAAGAACTATCCTGCGCTGGGTTCATATTATTATCGGCTTGATATTGCTGTGCTATATCTATTCGCCGTTTCATCGTTATATTTTGTTTCAAGCTTTTGTAAAATGTGTCGCGATCCCGATCGTGGTGGTCAGCGGTTTGTGGATATGGAAATCGAGTATTTTTAATAAGGTTTTTCACATCAAGTAGTTTTGCAAGAGCGCTTTATTTTCTCTGATTTTACGATATAATAGCGGTATTCATTCTAAATAAAAGGGAGGAAGCTATGAAAAAAGTTTTTGTGGTTACATTATTAGGTTTAGCGATGATCGGTTGCACGACGACACAAAAAGGCGCCGGTGTTGGTGCCGCGGGTGGCGCGATCTTAGGCGGTATTATCGGGCATCAGTCGGGCCATGGAGTAGTAGGCGCGGCGATCGGTGCGGGAGCGGGTGCCGTTGCCGGGGGCGTAGTTGGCGAGAAAATGGATAAAAAATTCTGCCCGAAGTGCGGAGCAGCTTTCACTAATGACGTTCAATTCTGCCCGAAAGACGGAACGGAATTGAAATTAAAAGAATAGATCCCATATTAAAAAATCTTAAGAATTAGAGGTTAACATGCATATTCCAAGTTCAATGCTCAATGGTGCTATTTGTCCGGTGACATTAACAGTTGGAGCTGTCGGCTTAGGATTAGCCGGTTATTGGTCCGGAAAGATCAAGGAAAAACCGGGAGTATTTAAATTTGCCGGCATCACCGCGCTTATTTTTGCTTTGCAAATGCTCAATTATCCGATCCAAGATGGAACGTCAGGACATTTGGTGGGGGCGATGTTAGCCGTAAGTTTCTTAGGTATTCCTTTTGCGGTTGTTTCGATGGCGCTGATTTTAGCTGTTCAGGCTTTTTTCTTTGGTGACGGTGGAATAAACGCATTGGGAGTCAATATTCTTAATATGGGAATTTTGGGAGCTGCTTTATCCGGGTTCTTATTTTATCGCATGATACAAAAAGGGATGAACCGATCTTTAGCGCTTGGATTAGCCGCGTGGTTTTCGGTGTTAATCGGTGCGGTTGCCTGCGCGTTTGAAGTTGCTTTTTCCGGAGCTGCGAGCCTCGAAAAAGTTTTACCGGCGATGTTATCGGTGCATTCTTTGATCGGATTAGGCGAAGGCGTATTAACAGTTGCTATTGTTGCTGTCCTTGGGTCATGTGTGCGTTTTTGGAAAGAAAATTCAAAAGCACTTGCCGTGGGAAGCCTTGGATTAGCAGCTGTCGCAACTACATTAAGCCCTTTCGCCAGCAATTTCCCGGACGGCCTTGAGTGGGTGGCCGAGAAATTCTCTTTTGTGCAGTTCTCAGCGGTGGAATTTCCGGCGTTGTTTCCTGGTTATCAGGCGACATTTATTGGTCACGCCGGCCTATCGAGCGTTGTGGCCGGTTTCATCGGGATTGCCATCATTTTTATTCTTACATCGGCTACAAATCTTTTCCTTCCCAAGGAAAAGTAACTCAAGAATTCTCGCAAAGAAATAACTTGACGTAAATGATTTTTTGTTTATACTAAATAGAAATCATTTCTATTTATGAAAAACCAAAAAGAATTTACGACAAGCCTCAAAAAACACTTTCTTAAAGTCACTCCCAAGCGTGAAGCGGTCATTGACCTTTTCTCCCGCCGGAAAGATTATTTAAGCCCGCAGGAAGTCTGGGCGATTTTACGAAAGAAATTTGATCAAGTTGGACTGCCGACTACCTATCGTATTTTAGAAGAGCTTTCTTCGATCGGCCTTCTCTTTAGGATCGAGTCAAGCGACCAGCAGCTTTACTACGGGTTTTGCCGGCACGAAGACCGCGCGCATCATCACCATCATTTTATCTGCCGAAAATGCCATTCGATCATCGAATTAAGTGAATGCCTTTTTGAACATACCGAGAAAATCCTTAGACAAAAATTAAAGTGCAAACCGGAACGCCATATTTTCCAGGTGGAAGGCTTATGTGCAAAGTGCCGATGAAAATAGAGGAGTCAAATAATTTATTTTTAGCTAAAGGGAGACACTGGTGAATATAAAAACTCTACGGATGATCATCTTTTCTGGTTTTATTTTATTGAGTTGCTGCGGTTTACTTTTCGCGCAACAGGATAACAGCAGCTCGCAGGACTTAAGCGAATGGTATCCGCCGTCGGCAGGTCCAATTACGGCTTGGACAGCACCTGTTAGCGAGAAAAATCAATTATTAGCTCAAACATTTTTTTATTATACACACACCCGCGGCACTTTTGACGCGGAGGGGAATTCAGATTCGCTTCCCGAAGGCGATCGGAAGTATCAATATCAGCAGCAACTATTCCTCCAGTATGGGCTTACGGATCGCCTAGAGATCAGCGGTCAAATGGCTTACCTGGAAAATTTTATTGAACAAAGCGGCGAGGAAGCTCATGCGGAAGGTTTTGGCGATACCTACCTATATTCTCGATATTGTTTTCTAGATGAAACAAAAATTTTTCCGCAGGTCACGGGGATATTCCAGCTTAAATTGCCGAGCGGGCCATATCAAAAACTTGAGGCCGAAAAGTTGGAAACGGATTCCTTCGGGACTGGTTCTTATGAACACGGCTATGGCTTTGTTTTAACCAAGCGTTTCAAACCGTTCATTTTTCACGCGGATGCGATCTATTCCTTTCCCTTGGTAACCAAAGTTGATGAAGTTAAAACGCAATATGGAAATTCTTTAGCTTACGATATCGGTGTTGAATATTTTCTACCAAAAGGATTTAATCTTTTATTTGAATTAAACGGTTATACGCAAGGGGACACCAAACAAGACGGAGACAAAATTCCCGCGAATGATTCCAGTTATGTCTTAGCCGTTCCCGGAATTGGCTGGTCGAATGATAGCATCCAAACTCTTTTGGCGTATCAGCGGACGATCTTTGGTGAAAATACGGATGCCAATGACTCAATTGTTATGACGATCATTTATAATTTTTAACTTAAAAGGAGCCTTATGAATCCTTCCATTTCTGCCTTGATCAGCGTCAGCTTGGTGAGCATTATTTCTTTAGCCGGGGCTTTTACGCTTTCTCTTAATAAAGAGTTTTTGCGCAAAATCCTTCTTTTCTTGGTAAGTTTTGCTGTCGGAGCATTATTCGGAGATGCCTTTATTCATCTTCTGCCGGAAGCGTTTGAAGAATTAGGGCTTAGCCTGCAAACATCACTTCTGGTCATTAGCGGTATTTTAATATTTTTTGTTCTGGAGAAATTTTTACGATGGCGGCATTGCCATATTTTAGAATCATCGCATGAACACGTTCACCCGATGGCAACTTTAAGTTTGATCGGTGATGCGGTTCACAATCTCATGGATGGAATGATCATTGGCGCAAGTTATTTGGCGAGCCCCGCTATCGGTGTCGCGACGACCTTGGCTGTTATCTTGCATGAAATTCCTCAAGAAATAGGTGATTTTGGTATTCTTGTCCATAGCGGCTTGACAGTTCGCAAGGCACTTTTCTTTAACTTCCTTTCGGCTTTAACTGCTTTTGTTGGGCTTGGAATATCGCTTTTTATCGGGCCGCATATTACCGGTTACGCTTCCTATATTGTCCCGGTGACAGCGGGAGGTTTTTTGTATATCGCCGGCTCTGACCTTATCCCGGAACTTCATCATGATGTGAAGGCTTCTATTTCTTTGGGGCAGTTTGTCTGTATTATTTTGGGCGTAGGATTGATGGCGCTGCTGGTTTTGATGGAATAGCTTTACGGCAAAAACGAATTCTAAAGAATGTTGGAAATATTTTGTCAGGGTGTTTATAATAGCGGCATTACATCAAAGGAGAGATAATGTCAGCGCAGGCATGGTGGTGGACCATATTTATCGTTTTCGTTTTAGGGATGCTTATTTTAGACGTCCTTGTCTTTAACCGCCGCTCGCATGAAGTTAAGCTAAAGGAAGCTTTGCTGTGGAGCGCGTTTTGGGTTGGGCTAGCGCTGCTTTTTAATTTAGCCATTTTGATATGGAAGGGGCAAAAACCGGCTTTAGAGTTCTTGACCGGATATCTCATTGAGCAGTCTCTAAGTGTTGATAATTTATTTGTTTTTATCATGATCTTTTCGTATTTTCGTGTTCCCAAGGAATATCAGCATAAAATCTTATTTTGGGGAATTTTAGGCGCGCAGGTCATGCGCGCTATATTTATTTTCGCGGGCGTCGCTTTAATTCATAAATTTGAATGGATCATTTATATTTTTGGTTTATTCTTGGTTTTAGCCGGTATTCGCATGGGGGTTCATAAAGATGAGGAAATCCATCCCGAACGAAATCCCGTTTTAAAACTATTTCGGCGCTTTATGCCGGTGACGACAAATTACGAACAAGATAGGTTTTTTATCAAAAAAGATAATAAGACCTGGGCAACGCCTTTATTCATTACGCTTCTGATGGTAGAAACAACCGATGTTGTTTTTGCCGTTGATTCTATTCCTGCCGTTTTAGCGATCACCCTTGATCCCTTCATCGTTTACACCTCGAACATTTTTGCCATCTTAGGATTGCGCGCGCTTTATTTTGCTTTGGCTGGCATTATGCCGCTTTTCCATTATTTGCATTACGGGCTTTCGGTTATTTTAGTTTTTGTCGGGCTTAAGATGATCGCCAGTCATTTTATCAAGATATCCACGGGAATTTCTTTAGGATTTGTGGTTGGCATACTGATCATTTCTGTAGTAGCCTCACTTCTCAAGACGAAATCAGAGAAAAAATAGCTTACATTTTTTAGCGAAAGGATATTGGGGTTTATGGAAAACATTCTTTTGGCGTTTATTCCCATTTTTGTCGCGGTTGATGCGATCGGGCTTTTACCGATCTTTGTCGGGCTGACCCAGGAATTAGAGCGCAAAGAAAGAATTTCTATCATTGTTCAATCGCTGATAACGGCCGGTTGCTTAGCCATTGGTTTTATTTTGGTTGGCAGGGCAGTTTTTAAGTTTTTAGGAATTACCATCGGGGATTTTATGGTGGCGGGCGGTGCTATTCTTTTTTGTTTGGCCGTCATTGACTTAGTTCTGCCTAATAAGCCTCAAAGAATTCCACCGAAAGAATTGGGCGTTGTTCCTTTGGGAACGCCTTTAATCGTTGGTCCGGCGGTTTTAACAACTTCGCTTATTATGATCGGCGAACACGGATTATACGCGACGTTTATTTCTATCCTTGCTAATCTTGTCTTGGTTGGCTTATTTTTTATGACATCGGGTTTTCTTATAAAAGTTTTAGGCGAAGCGGGGTCGCGTGCTTTATCCAAGGTGACCAGTCTTCTTTTGGCCGCCATCGCCGTTATGATGATCCGCAAAGGCGTTATGCATATCTTAACTTTACAATAGAGGAAAATAATATGGATAAAAAGATCCTTGATGCTGTCTTAAAAGCGCAACGTAACGAGATCACGGAATACCACATCTATGCCGGCTTAGCCAAGCAAATCACCGATACGCATAATCGAGAGATCTTAGAGAAGATTGCCAAAGATGAAAAAGAGCATTGCCAGTTTTGGAAAACATTATCCGGACGGGATATTGAACCTGACCGCATAATGGTTTTTTGGTATATATTTCTTTCGAAGATCTTTGGCTTATCTTTTGCTTTAAAGCTGATGGAAAAAGGAGAGATCCTTTCTGCTGATGCCTATCAGCAGTTGAAAAATCATTTTCCGCAAACTAGCGCTTTAGTCATTGATGAACAAAAGCACGAAAAAGAACTTTTGTCTATTTTGAAAGAAGAGCGGGTTGAATATGCCGGTTCTGTTGTTTTAGGATTGAATGATGCCTTGGTGGAATTGACCGGGGCTTTAACGGGGCTTACTTTTGCTTTACAAAACGGGAAGATCATCGCCGTGACCGGGCTTATCACCGGTATTGCTGCTTCTATGTCTATGGCCGCGTCGGGATATCTGTCGTCCAAAGAAGAAGCGGATCAAAATGAAGAAAAAAGCCCTTTAAAATCAGCCTTTTATACCGGCGTTGCGTATCTCGTTACTGTTTTTCTTTTGATCGTGCCATATTTCGTTTTTTCGAATCTTTATGTGGCCTTAGCAAGTATGTTGAGTATGAGCATTCTCATTATTTTTGGATACACATTTTATATTACGACAGCTAAGGGTTTAAAATTTTGGCGCCGGTTTATTGAAATGGCCGCCATTTCTTTGTCGGTTGCTTTTATCAGCTTTGGTGTTGGGACGATCCTCAAAAAACTCATTGGAATCGAAATATAATAGGTGTTTTTCTGGTGCTTTTAAGTTATTTATTTACAAAGGCTTAACTATTTAGCCCACCTTGACATTCGACGATCCATACGGCATACTTGTACTGGGTTAGAGATAATAGTACTTGTTCTTTGTATTTATTAGTTAAAGTTGGAAATATCCGATAAGGGCAAATTGCGAGTAATCGCAAGACGCAAAGCCGCAACTCCTCGCCGGCAAATGAGGAGGGTTGGGCTACCGAAGATATGAGCAAGTAGTTAAGAACCGAATTGCCTTATCAAATAACGGATAAGCAGTTCGGTTTTTTTATTTATAGTCTTATTAAAGAGGATAAAAACGATGAGTCATCTTAAGAAACTACATATAGCCTTTTTTTTGTTGCTGGTTGCTTTAAGTCCGGCAACAAACGCTGTGGCTTCTCCTCTGGAGCCGGGCATTGTCCATTTGCTTAGCGCGAGTGATATCATCAGTCCGGATCCCGGAGTTTCCATTGATTATTTAGTTATTTCTGCCAACGCCTTTGCAGGCTCTCCGGCGCTTTCTACTCATCTTGATCATCGTGCGTCTGTCCAGGGTGGACACTATTCTGTTGGTGTTGCTTATCTTGTCGATATTTACGCGGCTTATTCCGGGGCGACGTCGCAGGAAAAGATCAAGGCGTTCATTCAGCATGCTTATGATAGTTGGCGCGAAAGTGCTGACCCGTCTCTTAAATATGTGCTTTTAGTTGGTGACGCGGATAGAGGATTTAGCAGTCAAACGTGGTTTTTACCAACCTGGAGAAGCGAAGCTGGCCAGTGGGATGGTATTCCGACCAGCGATCACGATTACGCGTGTTTGTCCGGCGAAGATTTTTCGCCCGAAATTGCGATCGGCCGGTTCCCTATAAAAACAGAAGTTGAGCTTGAAACAGTAGTGAATAAAACTATTAACTTCGAAACTAATCCGCCGCAAGATGAAAATAATTGGGCAACTCGCCATCTTACGATCATCGGCAGCGTCAGCACAGATTCTGAATGGCCGACGATGATCCAGCATCACAAAGAGGCTAAATATTTTAAATATGGAGCTCCTGGCTACAGCTATAACCAAAATACGATCGTGAATTATTTAAATGCACAGGGTGCTTTGTTTGTAACGTACAAAGGGCACTCGATGCAAGAGTATTGGGATAATCCTGATGTGGCGGCAACGGCAATTGCCGGCTTGACGAATATGGATCGTCAGCCAGCATTTGTTATTGCTTTGGCAAGCAACTCGGCGTGCGTTGACAATCCGTATCCGGGGCATGCTTCTATTGATTGCGTCGGGGAGGCGTTCTTAAAGAATCCAAATGGCGGCGCGGTTTCTTATTTTGGCGCAACCCGTGAACCATGGGCATCCGGCACTTGGCCGTATGAGCCGCTGATCCTCAATGAAATATATACCAATGGCGTAAACATTATCGGCGATGCGATCAGAAATGCAAAAATTAATTATGTAACTCCGACACGGCAAGACAGCGACGGTTACCATCGCAAGATCTTTAATTTTTTGGGAGACCCGGCTTTAAATATTGCAGCTTATCGGCAGCAATATTCCACAAAGCCGGAGTTTTCTTTGTTTACCTTGGTTGATAACACTAATCCTCAGCCCGGCGATCAGGTTACTTTTACTGCTTATGTTGAAAACAAGGGTTTTCAGGTAGTCCAGGATTTACTTGTTCAGGTCTATAGCACATATGGAGCAGGAGAAACTCTTCTCGGAGAATATACGATCCCCAATTTATCGGCTCAAGAAATAGCAACTATTCGCGGTAGTTTTTCTTGGCCAAATTATGGAAATCTGGGGATGAAGGTTTTGATAGATCCCAATAATACAATTCAAGAGCTGGATGAGTTTCACAATTCAATTGGTATCAGGACGCGTTACAACGGTTACTATGCTATCCATGTCGATGCTAGTGCTCCGGCCGGCGGCGACGGCACACTAGCACATCCTTTCAATACGCTAGAACCGGCCATTGCATGGTTTAATGAGACCCCCGACCCTTATGAATATTTAGGAGAAATTCATGTGCATCCTGGTGTTTATCAGGGCTATCCGCTTAATCATAATGCCTATTGGCTGTACATGAAAGGCCTTGGGAATCCGGGAGAAGTTATATTGACATCGTCTTTGATGAATAGTTCTCCTCTTATTTCAGATGTCGTGGCAGAAAAGAAAAAATTAGTTGTGGAAAATATCAGTTTTGTTGGCAATTCTGGAACTGAGGATTTAAATTTAAATTATGGGATATTCAAAAATAACATTTTCTACAATTGGCGATCTATTAAATCGGCTAACGCTTATTTCGACCACAATCTTTTCTACGATAATGGGACGGCCATGGAGGGAGCTGATCTCGTGCTTCCCGGGAGCGTCCACCTTGTTAACAACACGATGGCGAATAATGAGCATTTACTAACTCTTAACAACAGCAGTGTTTCATTAAAGAACAATATTGCTTGGGATAACGGCGCAATGGAAGAAGTTGCTCCAGATACATTCCATATCTTCCGCGCTAACTACAATGATTCCGATGATCCTGCTATTCTCAATGCGGGTACAAATAATATTTCCGCTGATCCTCTTTTCATCAATTCTTTTGGGCAAGATTATCGGCTTCAGTCGGAGTCTCCCTGTATCAATTCCGGAGATCCTAATAGTCTACTCGATCCTGATAGCAGTATTGCTGATTTAGGAAGTTGTCCTTTTGATTTGAGCGTGCTCCAGCCGCCGGTTGTCAGTGTTTCCGCAAACCCCAATCCTGTCCAAGAAGGTATTCTAGTTACTTTACAGGGATCTGGTTCTGACCCTGACGGCGGAAATGTATTTTTCCATTGGGATGGACCGGCGGGAATTGATATCGCCGATCCCGATAGCGCGATCACTACATTTACCGCTCCGCAAGTAGAAGTTGATACTGCTTATAACTTTACACTAACCGTTACGGATAATGAAGGCGAAACGGCTTCTCAGGCCGTGAATGTTCTTGTTCAAAATGTGGAAGAGGTGTCTGTTCCGCCGCAGGCTGTTGCTCAAGCGGTTCCCGATACTATTATGGAAGGGCAAACGGCTTTGCTTAATGGATCGGCAAGTTCGGATGATGAAAATATTGTTTTGTACCATTGGCAGGCGCCGGAAGGAATTGATCTTATTGACCCGACGGGTCCTTACGCGACATTCCTTGCGCCTTCGGTGAATAAAGATGTTGGCTATGAATTTATTCTTACGGTTACGGATAATGACGGCCTAACAGATTCTGATATGGTTGTTGTTCATGTCCAGAATTCCACGCAAAATCCGCAAGCCGTTATTGAGATATCGCCTAATCCGGCTAAACCCGGAGATCTGATCAAGCTGGACGGCTCCAAGAGCAATGATAAAGACGGGCGTGTTGTTTCGTACCGTTGGTCACTTGATGATAATTCGGCCCTTAATGTCATGAGGGTCAAAGATGGGGATAAGCCTATTGCAAGCTTTGAGATCTCTAAAAACGATCGAAATAAGAAATATCAATTTTCATTGATGGTTACGGATAATGATGGATTAACAGATGTCGAAAGCGTTACATTAGCTATTGAAAACCCCGCTTTCGTTGCGCCTGTTGCTATTGTCGTTGCAACACCTAATCCTATTGATGAAAAACAATCCGGAGTTTTGGACGGATCGGACAGCTTTGATTTAGATGGAACAATTGTTCGATATCAATGGTCGGTCCAAGAAGGCCTTTCTCTTATACTTGATCCGCTTAATCCCAGCCGCGCGCAATTTTTGGCTCCCGAAGTTCAGAAAGATGCCAATTATACTGCCACGTTAAAAGTAACGGATAACGATGGAATGAGCGCGCAGGCGAGTGTTGTTATCGCGGTAAAAAATGTGCAAGAATCTCTTCCTCCTCAACCGCCTGTTGCGGCCATTGTTGCGACGCCTAATCCGGCTAATGAAGAAACAACCGTTTTACTAGACGGTTCTTCTAGTAGTGATCCGGATGGCAACATCGTTCGCTACGCCTGGACATCTTTGGGCGGAGTTTCGCTCATTCGTGACCCGCTCGACCAAGCGCGTGTGCAATTCGTTGCTCCAAAAGTTGATAAAGATAGCGGCTACACGTTCAGCCTAAAAGTCATTGATAATGACGGATTAAGTTCTACGGCTAATGTTGTTGTGACGATCAAAGATGTTTATATGCCTCCGCCATCTCAACCGCCGGTTGCCTATAACCAAAATCTTTCCACTCAGGAAAATGTTGCATTGAACATTACCTTAACTGGTTATGATCCTGAGGGAGGTTATTTGCAATACTCTGTTTTAACCCAGCCGACTCACGGTGTTTTAAGCGGGACAGCCCCTAACTTAGCATATGCTCCTTCTTTTGCTTTTGTCGGAACGGATAGTTTCACATTTAACGTTCATGACGGAGAATTAGGCAGTAATACGGCAACTGTTATGATAACGGTGAATCATGTTATCCCGATTGTCGAAGATGATGACGAGGGCGGAACTGTTCGCCTTATTCAAGAAATTTCTGTTCCCGAATTAAACATAGCTCAGGCATCGGGTTATTCGACGCCGAGCACTTTCATTACGGATATCCGTGTTCAATCAGGCACATATGGTTCGGCGCCCGGTGATGATGTTGGAAGTCAGGTTGTTAATAGCGATGAGATCAGCCTTGTTGAAAGCTATCAGCCCAAACAGGATTCTCTTGAGATCGAAGAAGGGGAAAGCGTAGAATTTTCTGTTGATGTCACTGAGATCGAGATGGTGGAATCATTGTTAGCAAAAAAGATGGAAGCCGAGAATAATAAAGCTGAACTGATCGACAGGGGAAAATTACCACAAAAAGAATTTTCATCTGACAGAAAACCGGTTATCCAGTGGTTTCTGGATGGACAGCCGGTGATGGATGCTGATGGGAAAGGCTGGACTTACAGTTCGGCTTATGGTGATGTCGGTTCGCATAGTGTTAAGGCGCAAGTATCTTATCAAGCGCTTGAAATGAGTGATGCGGTGTCCTGGGACATTGTTGTTACGCCGGCTGATCATCTTGGTCCCAAAATATTGGGGCTGAATTCTTTGCATAAAGACGGATCGATTCAGTTAAGGGCCGTTATTGATGACACATCATCCGGCGCTTCTCCTATCACGGGAGGGAAAGTCGAGATCTTTACTTTAAAAGGATATGTTGCCGCGGGCAAATTAATTGCGCAGGATGGTGTTTTTGATCAAATCCAGGAAAACGTTCTTTATAATTATAAGTTAACGAAGCAGGATACGAATAATTTGATGTTTCGCCTTGTTGTTTGGGATAAGCTTGGTAATAAGACGAGCCTTGATTTTAATGTCACGCCTCCTCCTCTTGCGCAGGAAAATAGCGAGAAACAAAACAAATCCTGATCGCTTTCTTAAAGTAGTTCTCCCGTTACTTCCACCTAAAAATGTCTTGATTTCTCAATTGCCGAAGAGTAGAATTTTTTTACTCAATTAAAGGCATTTTGGTAATTTGTTTCTATTGGCGGCAGAGATATTCATTGAGAATAAGGAGGATGGGATGAAAAAGATTTTTCTAGGCGTCGGTATTCTGGCAGCGGTTATGTTGGTTGCGCAAATTTCTTTTGCTCAAGAGGCGGCTGTTATGGATAGCCAAGTTATAGAGCCGGCGGATGTTACTGTCGTGCCTTCCTCGGAAGAGATCCGCAGTACTGTTACGAATTACATCAATGAGCAATCCAGCGAAACCGGAACATTTGATGTCTATGATCCGGATGCGGAAGATATTCGAGAGTTGACGCTTGAGAAGGTTCAGGAAAATACCGGAAAAAGTGGAGAGTATTATTATGTTTGCGCCAGCTTTAAAGATATGAATAGCAACGATAGTGTTGATCTGGACCTGGACGTTGAAAATGTGGGTGGAAAATTAAATGTTATCGATGTGCGCATCCATAAAGTTAATGATAAAGAGCGCTATAGCTATGATGCGAGCGGAAATCGCATACTGATCCTCGACCCTCTTAAAGTTCCGGAACCGGAAATAGTTAATGCCCCGGTAGAGGAAAATGTTGTTGAAGATGCTCAGCCCATGGAGGATGCTCCTTCGGCTGAACAAGCGGCCCCCGTTAATCCGTAAAGCTTAGATTTTATAAATAAAAGAGATGTTAAGCAGGCCCGCTTCGCCATTGTTCATGGCGAAGCGGGCCTGCTTTTTAAAATCAAATATTGATTTTTGTTTATTCGTATCTTTTTATTTTTATGTTATACTAAATTCCAATTAGCAACCCTTGTATTTATGAAAAAAACTAAGATCTCAAAAATCACAGCGACGATTATTGTTATGATTGCCTGCGTTATTTCTGTGCATGCAGCCAAATTTATTTTGAAGTCTTTGCGTTCCCATCTGCCCAATTATTCCATTTTAGCCCGCGCAAAAGGTAATCCTAAAGCGCCTATTAAGATCATTGAGTATCTTGATTTCCAATGTCCCGCTTGCGCTAAAGGCGCCATCGCTTTAAAAGAATATCTCAAGAAATATCCGTCACAGATCTATTTAGAAGTAAAGCATTATCCTATCAGCCAGATCCACAAGTATGCGCTCAAAAGTGCTTCGTATGCCGAATGTAGCGCTAAACAAGGAAAATTTTGGGAGTTTCACGATTTTCTGGTCAAGGAGCAATCGCGTTGGGAACGTTTACTGAATGTTGACGCGATCTTTCGCGAAAAGGCTCATGCTCTAGGGCTTGATCTAAAGAAATTGGATGCCTGTGTTGAGAGCGAGGAAACAAAGGCCGGGATCCTCAAAGAAAAAGAGCAGGGAAAAGCCTTAGGGATCAAATCAACCCCGACATATTTTATTAATGGAAAAATGGTCGTGGGGATGATCTCTCTCAAGCAAGCCCTTGATCGCCATTTTGCCGAACAAAAAACAGGAAAGCCATAATTGATGTTAGCGCTAGCAAGAATTTTTATTGGATGCGTTTTGATCGTTTCGGGATTTGAGAAGCTCATAAGCCCGATCGAAAACTTTCTTTATGTCGTTCAAAGTTATGAGATCGGTAATCCTATTTTTAATGATGTGGCCTCTCAAGCTGTTCCCTGGATAGAACTTTTTACCGGCGTTTTTCTTGTCCTGGGGCTTTGGATCCATTTTTCATTACGCTTAGCGTGGTTTTTATTTCTCGGATTTATCCTGATGGTCATGCAAGCGATTTGGCGCGGCTTACCCTTAGATGAATGCGGATGTTTTGGCAGTATCGTTTCAATTTCTCCTGCTTTAATCATCGTTTTAGATACGACAACATTAGTTGTTTTAACTCTCCTGAAGATTTCTCCGGAAAAAACTTCTCAATTTGGCCTAGATCGGTATTTTCAAAAGAAAACAAAATAAAACTTAGGAGGGACGGTTGAGAAAATATTTCTTTGCTGTCATTATTCTAGCCTCTTCCTTAAATCCTTTGCTTGCTTTGGAAACAGTGAAAGCTCCCAATGCCAGTGGCCAGTTTTATAGCGCGGATCCCAAAAAGCTTTCAGATGATATCGATGGCATGTTGTTGCAAGCAAAAAACGTTGAGATAGGCGGAAAAATAAAGATCCTCATCGTTCCGCATGCCGGTTATATTTATTCTGGCGGAGTTGCTGCCTTTGGTTACAAAGCGGCCCAAAAAAATTCTTACGGGACAATTGTTATTGTTGCTCCCAGTCATTTTTCTGATTTCGAAGGTTTTTCAATTTGGCCGCAAGGCAGTTTCGAAACACCATTAGGCTCTGTATCTGTTGATGAGGAATTCTCTAATCAATTGATCGCCGCCGATGACCGCATCAAATCATTTCCACAAGCCTTTGACCGGGAACATGCCTTGGAAGTCCAGATCCCTTTTTTGCAGAAAACATTCAGTCAGCTTAAAATTGTTCCGATACTAACCGGGCGGCCCAGGTATAATGATAGTAAGGCATTAGCCACAGCGCTTACGTCTGCCATTGGTGAGCGCGAGGATGTCTTAATTGTTGTCAGCACGGATCTATCGCACTATCACGATGATGCAACAGCTCGGCGCATGGATAAGGCAACGCTGGCGGCTATTGAAAATTTTCAAGGCGAACAACTGTGGCTGCAATGTTCTTTAAAAGCGATGGAGATGTGCGGTTTCCCAGGAGTGGTTACGGCAATAGCCTTTGCGAAAGAAAATAATATCAACAAAGCCGAGATCATCCATTATGCTAATTCCGCAGATGTGACCAATGACAAATCAAGCGTGGTCGGTTATGGAGCTGTTGCTTTTTACAGAGAAGATATCAAAGGAGATGACCCGGTGAAAAAAGATAGCGAATATATTTCTGCATTAACATTGTCTCAGAAAAAAGAACTTTTAACGATAGCCCGAACAACCATTGAGCAATTATTAACGTCCCAGAAAACATTTACACCGGAAACTTCTGATCAACGCCTGCATGAGGAGGAAGGGGCTTTTGTCACATTGCATCAAAAAGGAAAACTTAGAGGCTGTATCGGCAATATTCTGGGAAGAGGCCCTTTGTATTTAACGGTGCGTGATATGGCGATCGCGTCCGCGACGCAAGACCCGCGTTTTGCGCCCGTTAACGCGCAGGAATTGAAGGACGTAGAGATTGAAGTTTCTGTCCTGTCAAAACCCCGGCGTATTACAGATATCAATGAATTAGAAGTCGGTGTCCATGGGGCGATCGTTAAACGTGGTTTTCATCAAGGCCTATTTTTACCGCAAGTTGCCACAGAATTTGGATGGAGCAAAGAAGAGATGTTAGAAAATCTCTGCACCCATAAAGCCGGACTTCTCGCGGATGCCTGGAAAGACCCGCAGACAACGATCGAGATATTTTCGGCGCAGGTTTTCTCGGAAAAAGATCTACGGTAACACTGCGCGCGGAAAGCCGTTTTCCTTAAACTTATTGGCATTGTTCGTATTTACGGACAAAAACGATATTTATATTGAAGAATATATTGCCGAAAGGTATAGTAATAGAGGTTTAGACACTTATCTACTTTAAAAGGAGGGCATGATGCCACCATCAGTAAAAAGATCTCTTTTGCACGTTAATCGATTCCAAAGCCCGTTACTTAATTTGATCATTGCTTTTTCTTTGACAACAGTTATCGTGCTGACGATTTGCGTTTCTTATCTTTCTTATGACGTGACGAATTCTATCCTTAATCCGGCTCGTGAAATTCCGACGGTTAAGATCGTTATTATCCTCATTCTTCTTGTTCTTCCGCTTATTTTCTTTCTTAATATTATTTGGGCCTATCGTGCCTCCAGCCGCCTTTTAGGCGCTTTCGAGCGTATTTTACGGGAATTGGACAATATCCTTGAAACGAAGCAGAAGAGGCACATTCAAGCCAGGGAAAACGACCGTCTTGCCAATGAGCTTTTAGAGAGAGTTAATAAGCTTATTGATCGAATGGCTTAAGCCTTCCAAAAAGAAAATAATCAAGATAATGATCTTCCAAAGAATTATTTTATGTGTTTTTATTTCAACCTTTTTTTTATTGCCGATGGCCTTTGCTCATCCGCCTTCCGGTGTTGAACTTAGCTATGATAGCGCTAACGGAGCTTTAACGGTCCAGGCAGAACACGTTTCTAAAAATCCCCGCAAGCATTATGTCCGAAGGATCGCTGTCAGCAAGAATCAGGAAGATCCTGTTGGGTTTTCGTTTTCGTCTCAAAATTCCGCGTCTCGAGTTTTTGAACAAATTCCTTTTCAGGCTAACCGAGATGATGTTATTCACGCAAAATTGATCTGTAGCGAAGCCGGCCAAAGCGAAGCGACGATCACCATTCCTTAGCGCATCGCTTTTATCATATTGAATTGATGTCCAATCCTAATCGTCTTATCAAAGAAAAAAGTCCGTATCTTCTTCAGCACGCCGCCAATCCGGTTGATTGGTATGCGTGGTCGCTTGAGGCTTTCGAAAAAGCAAAAAAAGAAAACAAGCCGGTTTTTTTATCGATCGGTTATTCCACCTGTCATTGGTGTCATGTGATGGAGCGGGAATCTTTCGAGGACGATCACATCGCCGACATTCTCAACGAACATTTTGTTTGTATCAAAGTTGACCGGGAAGAGCGCCCGGATATTGACCATATCTACATGTCATTTGTTACGGCTATGACCGGGTCAGGCGGCTGGCCTTTGTCTGTTTTTCTGACACCGGATAAAAAACCTTTTTTTGGCGGAACATATTTTCCACCCGAAGCTAAGTGGGGCAGCCCGTCTTTTGAACAAGTTTTATTATCTGTGAGCGGCAATTGGCGCAGCCAGCCGGAAAAAATTCTGCAATCCAGCGAGGAAATGATGCAAGCCTTATTGTTGCGCGAAGAAGCGCGGGACAATAACGCATCGTCCATAGATGAAAAAATATTTTCCGTGGCTTATCGGCAGTTGAGCGCGATGTTTGACCCTGTTTTTGGAGGTTTTGGGCAATCTCCTAAATTTCCGATGGGGCATAACCTGTCTTTTTTACTGCGCTTTTGGAAGAAAACAAAACAGCCGGAAATCTTGAAGATCGTTGAGAAAACTCTTAAAGAAATAAGCAAAGGCGGCATTTGCGATCATTTAGGCGGAGGCTTTCATCGCTATTCAACGGACCGTCAGTGGCAAGTTCCGCATTTTGAAAAGATGCTTTATGACCAGGCTATTTTAGCAAAGGCTTATCTGGAAACCTATCAGGCGACAAAAAATTCAGATTATGCGATTGTTGCCCGTGAAATTTTTGATTATGTATTACGGGATATGCAGTATTCTCAAGGAGGATTTTTCTGCGCGGAAGATGCGGATAGTGTCGCGCCGGAGCAGGCTTCTCTTCTGCAACAAGGCGATCGTCATCCCGAGAAAAAAGAAGGAGCCTATTATCTGTGGGGCTTTAACGAAATCGAAGATGCTCTGGGGGTCCGGGATAGTGAGATCTTTTATTATCATTATAATTTTCGCCTGGAAGGCAATGCCGACCATGATCCTCACGGCGAATTTATAGGAAAGAATATTCTTTATGTTGCAAAAACAGTTGAAGCGACCGCACAACATTTTAAAAAATCGATGGAAGAAATAGAGGAAGTTTTAAAGCGTTCCAAGGAAAAACTTCTTTTTTTGCGCACAAAAAGGCCGCGTCCGCATTTAGACGATAAGATCTTAACGGATTGGAATGGGCTGATGATCTCGGCTTTATCGTTTGGGGCTATAGTTTTAAATGAACCCAAATATCAAAAAGGCGCCG
The DNA here is from genome assembly GCA_041649175.1 of Candidatus Omnitrophota bacterium. Taxonomy (NCBI): domain Bacteria; kingdom Pseudomonadati; phylum Candidatus Omnitrophota; species Candidatus Omnitrophota bacterium. The sequence goes on from JBAZNR010000001.1 coordinate 963,190, forward strand.
AAGACGCGGCGCAATTTATCTTGAGCCGGTTAGTCAGAGAAGACGGAACTCTGTGGCATCGTTTCCGAGATGGTGAAGCGGCCATTGCCGGCCATCTGACGGACTATGCTTTTTTTATTAACGGCCTTCTGGATCTTTATGAGACAACGTTTAAAACGGCCTATTTAAAAGAAGCCGTTAAATTCGCAGAAACAATGATGTGCCTTTTTTGGGATGAGAAAAACGGAGGGTTCTTTTTAAGCGCGGCTGACGCAAAAGATATTATTCTTCGCTCTAAAGAAGTTTATGACGGCGCTTTGCCTTCGGGAAATTCAGTGGCGGCTTTAGTGTTTGTTCGGTTGGCGCGTTTTTTTCCGGACAGTCATTGGGAAAAAAACGCGCAACAGGTCTTTTCTGCTTTTTCTGATGAAATATCGCATCAACCAGCCGGATATGCCCAGATGCTTACCGCATTAGATTTTGCTCTTGGCCCTTCTTGTGAAATTGTGGTCGTTGCCGAAAATCGCTCAGAGCAAACAAGGCAGATCTTGAGGGAAGTTTATGCGTGCTTTATCCCTAATAAGATCATTATTCTTCGAGTTCTCAATGAAAAAGAAGAGCAGGAATTAATAGAGCTTGTACCATTTATTAAAGAGCAGGGCTTAGTCAGCGGCCAGCCGACCATTTATGTTTGTCGTAACCATGCGTGTCAACGGCCGGTAACGAGCCCGGAAAGTTTGAAAGCACTTCTTGACGTAGAAATTTAAAAGAGTACAATTTCTTAAAAGTTATTAATTTTTCTTAAACCTACGGAATGACCTAATGGATTTTTTGATACAACTTTTTACTACGGATTCGGTGGCGCACACCGTTATTATCTTAAGCCTTATTGCCGCTTTAGGGCTGGCTTTGGGCAGTATGAAGATTTTTGGTGTCCACCTCGGGATTGCCGGCGTTCTTTTCGCGGGGCTTATCTTTGGGCATTTTAAAATGACCATCGATCCCCAGGTGATGGAATTTGCCAGGGAATTTGGCCTCATTCTTTTTGTTTATACCGTGGGAATGCAAGTGGGTCCGGGATTTTTTGATTCGCTTAAAAAAGCGGGATTGCAGCTTAATTTAATGGCTGCAGCTGTTGTTCTTTTAGGCGTTGCTATCACGATCTTAATTCACCGCTTAGCTTCTGTTGATATGGCGGTGGCGGTGGGATTATTTTCCGGAGCGACAACTAATACGCCGAGCTTGGCGGCCGCTCAACAGGCTTTAAAAGAAATGAGCGGTGTAACGGCGGAAACCCTAAATCTTCCCGGCATTGGCTATGCGATCGCCTATCCGTTCGGTATCCTTGGAATTATTATAACGATGATCTTAGCTAAGACAATTTTCCGTTTGAATCCGCAAAAAGAAGCCGAAAATTATGAGCACCTACGCGCTCAGATGGCATCCTCACTGAAGGCGATGAATTTGGAAGTTAAGAATTCAAATCTCAACGGCCTTACGATCGAGAAAATTCCGGGCCTTAGCGCGTCCGGCGTTGTGATCTCGCGTATGATGCACGACAATAAAGTGCAGATCGCGCAGCCGGATATGGTTTTGCATCTTAATGATGTTTTATTAGCTGTGGGGCCGGCGCATAAGCTAGAAGAGCTGCGGGTTATTATCGGCAGCGAAAGCAATATTGATCTGCGTAAGATCCAAAGTCAAATTACCAGTAAAAGAGTTGTGGTGACTAAGAAAGCAGTGATCGGTAAAAGCATTGAAGAGCTTGATCTATTAACGCGTTATGGCGTTACGATCACGCGCGTGCATCGCACCGAAATTGAATTTAGCGCGACACAAGATTTGCGTTTGCAATTTGGAGATATCCTTTTAATAGTCGGCGAAGAAGATCCCATAAAAAGGGTAGCCATTGAATTAGGAAATTCTCCTAAACAGCTAGACCATCCTCATGTCATTCCGATCTTTGTCGGGATCGTCCTGGGCGTTATTTTAGGTAGCTGCCCGATCTATTTTCCGGGCGTGCCGCTTCCTATCAAGCTGGGTTTAGCCGGCGGGCCGCTGATCGTTGCCGTTATTTTAAGTCGCATCGGCCGCATTGGGCCTTTGATCTGGTATATGCCCGCTAACGCGAATTTTATGTTACGAGAAATCGGGATCGTGCTTTTTTTGGCGTGCGTGGGATTGCGGTCCGGGGATAAATTTGTTGAGACACTCACGCAAGGGCAGGGATTGTATTGGATGGCCATTGCTTCTTTGATCACCTTTGTGCCCTTAGCGGTCGTTGCTTTATTCGCAAGGTTAAAATATAAATTGAATTTCTTATCCCTCTGCGGCCTTTTAGCCGGAAGTATGACAGATCCGCCGGCCTTAGCCTTCGCGAACTCTTTAACCAGCTCTAATATACCGGCCGTATCTTATACGACGGTATATCCCTTGGTTATGATCATGCGTGTTGTTTCAGCTCAAGTTTTAGTATCGTTTTTTTGGCATTAAATAAAATAAGAACTGCCGGGCGTTCCAAAATCAAAAATCTTAAAAGGATCAAATAAAAAAATGAAAATCATTAAGATCGTTTTGATTGTTTTTCTTGTTGTTTTCCTTATTGCGGGAATAGCGGGATATGTTTTCTTAAAAACATTCGATATCAATAAATATAAACCGCAAATACTTTCGGCGATCAAAGACAGCACGGGCAGGACTGCTGCGGTTGGACAGTTAAGATTAACATTTTCGGCTACACAGGGCATTGTCCTTAATATCAGCAAACTTGCGATCTCCGATCACCTTGATTTTTCTAAAGAAAATTTTCTCGAAGTTGAGAATATTGATCTCGGCATTGACGTCATTCCTCTTGTCTCAAGGCGGGAAATTGCTCTCAGTAGTTTACAGATAAATTCGCCCAAACTTATTCTTATCCGTAACAAAAATGGTGTTTTTAATGTTCAAACATTTGTCCCGGCATCAGATAAGCAAGATCTTTCTAAAGATGCTTCTCGCGCGAATATGAGCGCCGGGCAAGCCGAAGCAGCATTACCGATGGCACAAGTCCACTCTTCATCCGCCGCAGCCTTTCCGGCATTATCGATCCGCTCCGTTTGGCTTAAGAATGGCGAGATCGTTTTTGTTGATCAAAGTTTTTCTCCGGAATTAAAGGTCGTTATTTCTTCTCTTGATATTAAAGCTAATGATTTGGCCTCAAAGCGTCCTTCCAACTTAATAGCTCGGGCGTCTTTGTGGAGCCGAAAGCAAAATATTATTCTGGATGGAAAAATGACGGTTGATTTAGAAAAACAGAATGCCACGTTTAATGATCTTAAGTTGAATTTTGATCTTTCCGAAATATCGTTGCCGGAATTATATGCTTCTTTATCGTTTGCGAAAGATCTAGAGATGATCAAGGCTGTTGAAGGGCAGCTGCAAAGCGATATTCAAAGGGCTGTTGTCGGCGCACAGGGTTTACGCGAATTATCTTTAGACGGAAAGATCATCGGCGGAAAACTTAGGTTATCATCACTGCCTTTGCCCATTGATCCGGTGACGGCTTCTTTTGCTGCCGATGAGAAGAAATTCGAGATTAAAAATGCAAAACTTGGCTTAGCCGATGGAAATATTACCGGTGATGGAACTATTGAGGATTATCTTAAAGAACAGAAATTTAATTTTGACCTGGTAATAGACGCTATTGACTTGTCAAAAATAGTTCCCGCGCAAGATCAACCCGTGGGGTTAGAGGGAAAGTTATTCGGTCAATCCAATGTTTCCGGAAAAGGTTTCGCGCCTGATAACTTATTTGAATCTTTATCCGGAACGGGTTCTCTGAATGTTAAAGGGGGAAAGCTAAAAAATATCAATGTCTTAAAACTTGTTTTAAGTAAAATTTCTATGATCCCCGGTCTGGCTGAAAAGGTGAACGAAAATCTTCCCGAGAAATATAAAGATGCCATGCAATCGGAAGATACGATCCTTAAAACAGTTGATTTAAGAAATCATATTTCTGAAAATACTTTGGTGATCGATTCTCTTCAAGTGGAAACCGATGCTTTTGCTCTTTCGGGAGATGGCCGTCTTAGCTTCGATCAGGCGATCACGCTTAACACTTTGATCGTTATTCCTCAAGATCTCTCTGAGGCTATGAGTGCCTCTGCGGAAGGTTTACAATATTTGTTTGATGAGAATAAGCAAATCGCGATTCCTTTGCGCATCGGAGGCAAGATCCCCAATTTAACATTCTTTCCTGACCTGGAATATTTGGGAAAGCGGATCATGGCTAATCGTGGCCGGGAAGAATTAGAGAAAGTTTTAGACAAGGTTTTTAAAAGGGATGAAACCTCTGAGCCATCAACGCCGGAAGGGCAGGATCCTGACGGCCAAGAGCAACCTAAAAGTGCTGAAGAAGAGCTCATCGGCGCTATTTTAGATAAGGTTTTTAACTAGTGGCTTATTTCAAAGGGAAAATTTTACAACTGAAAAAAGAAAAACGGCGCCTGCCTAACGGGCGCGTTATGAATGTTGAAATTATTGTTCATCCCGGGGCAACGCTTATTGTTCCGTTCTTAAGCAAAGAAAAAGTTATTCTTTTGAGGCAATACCGCCCGGTGATCAAACAATTTCTTTATGAATTTCCGGCCGGTACAATAGAAAAGGGCGAAACTCCTTTTCAATGCGCCCGCCGGGAGATCGTTGAAGAAACAGGTTTCGCGGCTCGAACATTAACGCGGCTTGGAAAGATCTATCCTGTTCCGGGCTATTCAACAGAAATTATTACCATTTATAAAGCTGAGGGGTTAATTCAAAAGAAATCCTGCTTAGAGGCGGATGAAGTTATTCGCACCTGTATCGTGAGCCGCGCTCAAATGAAAAAAATGTTTCGCAAAGGGCAGATCAAAGACTCCAAAACGATTTGCGCGCTTTCCTTGTGCGGGTGGATTTAAAATGGCAGAACAAAAACCATATCAGCGGACACGCAATCTCTTTGATCCGACTGCGAAAACACCTTTTAAGTTAAGCAGGTCGCGCTTAGAAAACTTTCTGAATTGCCCGCGCTGTTTTTATCTTGATCGGCGTTTAGGTATTGAACCGCCTGCTACTCCTCCGTATACGCTTAATTCTGCCGTTGACAGTTTGCTCAAAAAAGAATTTGATCAATACCGCATGAAAGGGAAAGCCCATCCCTTAATGGAAAAGCACGATGTCCGCGCTGTTCCTTTCGCGCATCCAATGATGGATGAATGGCGGGAAAACTTCAAAGGGCTTCAGTATCATCATAAACCGACCAATCTGATTATTACCGGAGCGGTGGATGATATTTGGGCTGATGAGAAGGGTGCATTATTCGTGGTGGATTATAAATCAACCAGCACGAGCGCGGAAATTAGCCTCGATGCCGAATATCGTCAAGCCTTCAAGCGGCAAATGGAGATCTATCAGTGGCTTTTACGCCGTTTGGAATTTAAAGTTTCGGATATGGGTTACTTTGTTTTCTGTAACGCCGATAAAACAAGAAATTCTTTCGATGCGAAACTCGAATTTAATTTAGAGATCATTCCTTACGAAGGAAGTGATGCATGGGTGGAGCCTGTTATTGTTCAGGCCCATGAATGCCTTTTAAACGATCAAATGCCTGATTATTCCAAGAATTGCGGGCATTGTCAGTACCGAAAAATAAGTCAAAGTTTAGAAAAAGGCGTTCTCGCTAAACAAAATATCCAGGGAGATCTGTTCCTGAGATGATATATCCGGCTTATAAGGGTAAACGCATGGTAGTTTTAGCATTATTGGGGATTATTTTGCTTAGCGGCTGTATGACTTTTACGGATCGCGATTATGAATTGCAGGACCAGGCGTATCAGCGCCAGCGTGAGCAAGAAAAGCTTAAGCCCACGGAAGGGACCATGCATATCCCTTGGTAGAGGTTTTCGGGGCCGCCATAAAATATTCTTGTCATTTGCCAACCTTCATTATATACTTAAGACGATTTTAGAATAACCCCATTAAAATTACGGCAAAATCATTGACGATACGACGGTTAAAAAAATTTTTTAAAAACAGCCTAGCATAAAAGGCTGTTTGTTCATTTTTAGGGAGGTCATAATGCAAGGTTCGCAAAAAGATTTAAGGCGCAGTCAACGTATTAACGAGAAGCTTCCGATCGTTTGGCATTTAAAAGACAGCAATGTCAGCGGGCGCGGGACGGTAAAGAATATCGGTGCCTTTGGAATGATGTTGGAGGCCGATACTCAGAGTTCTTTTTCCGGAAATTCTGTTTTGTCTTTCGAAGTTGCGCAGGCGGGCCAGGATAGCTTTATCCCGGCTTTAGGGCGCATGGTTTGGTCAAGGCAAAAAGGATCTCATCTTTTATGGGGCATTGAATTTGTTGAACCGGCTCAAGAGCTTGTTTCTCGTTTGCGCGAGAAAATTCAAATCAAGATTTCCCGGATCGAAAGCCTGGCAAAGATCAAAAATATAACCGGAACAGCCTTGGCAGTTATCATGATCGCCTTGGTCGCCATATCTTTTTCTCAACAACTTCAAAATCAAAAAGCCTTAGAACAATCTCATCAATTATTATCTGCTGTTGTTGACCAACAATCCCAGCTTTACCGCACGGCCGTTCAGCAATATGCCCAGAAAGTTTCTGAGCTGGAAATTGTTGCGGCCGACCTTGAGCAGACAAAAAGTCTTTTATCCGAAGTCCAAATAATGCTTGCCGGTGAGCAAGAACAGAACGCGAGCCTGAATAAGCGTATTTCTGCGATGCAGGCGGAATATGAAAAGTTAACTATTCAGCTCAGCGATGCCAAAGAAAGAATTCGTTTATATTCCGGAGATATCCAAGATCTATCCGAACGAAAATCTGCCTTAGGGCTTATCCGTAAAGGATTGCGTTCCATCAAAAATAATATTCGTCAATTGAAGCATAAGGCGCATCTGGCGCGGGTTGTTGCTCAAAAAGAGCGCGACAGAATTGCCTTAGAGATCGGGAATCGCGGATTTGTAGTGGGAACACCTGCCGCAATAGCACCCGCAAAATCAAGCCGGAAGGTGAAGATCAACGTTTCTATTGCCGCGGAAGAATAGGCCGCTGGTTGCGCGTTTTCGTATTGCGCACAATAAAGATGTCCACAATGACACCTATTGCATAAATAGGTGTTTTTGTTTAAAGCTAAAAAAGGATCTTAAATGCGCGTTGATATCAAAGTAATTGCCGGAGCAAGAAAAAATCTCGTCAAAGATGATGACGGGGTTTTGAAAGTATATTTGACCGCTCCCGCCGTTGACGGAAAAGCCAATAAGGCCCTTTCAAAAATTCTTTCCGAGCATTTCTCAGTTTCCAAAAATCGCATTGAAATCATAAAAGGATTGAAATCAAGGCATAAAACAATTAATATAATAGAAATTTAACGTTCCGTATTTTATTAATGAAGGGTGGAATTATGACGCTGGAAGAACAAATTTCGAACAACTATAAACAGGCGATGAAAGATAGAGATACGGCCAAGTCGGCTGTTTTAAGCTTCTTGCGCGCTCAGCTTAAAAATATGGTGATCGATAAGCGGGTTGAGAAGCTGGACGACGCGGATGTTATTGTGGTCATTAAAAAGCAATTAAAACAGCAGCAGGATTCTTTGGAACAATTTGAAAAAGGCGGGCGTGCGGATTTGATCGAGAAGCAAAAATTTGAGATCTCCGTCCTGAAGGCTTACTTGCCCCCGGAAATGTCTGCGGATGAATTGAAAGTTTTAGTTGACGAAGCTGTCAAGGAATCCGGCGCAACAGCAGCCAAAGATATGGGAAAAGTTATGAAAATCATTTTGCCCAAAGTTGCCGGCAAAGCAGACAGTAAAGCCGTAAGCGATTTAGTCAAAGAAAGACTTTCGCGGATCTAATTTTTTTATTTCATCTATGCGCAAGAAATTATTTATTGCTCTTTTTAGCCTGCCCGTTATTGTCATTGCCGTCTTTTTATGGCTTTCTTCCTCTTACGTTGTTCCGATCATGATGTATCACAGTGTTAATGATGCCGGAAGATCTGAAAACCTTATTCCCACTTACCACCACCAATCCACAGGCAATACCGTTAGCCCGCAGAATTTTTCCAAGCACATGGAATATCTTAAGGCCAATCGCTATAACGTCATTTCTTTGGAAGAATTTATTGATGCCATTAAAACCAAGCGTCGGCTGCCGTTTAAAAGTGTTGTCATCACATTTGACGATGGATATGAAGATAATTATATTTACGCATTTTCGGAATTAAAAAAGCATCAATTTCCGGCGACGATCTTTGTTCTCGTCACTACAGTTGGGCAAAAAGGGTGGTTGAGCTGGGATCAAATAAAAGAAATGGAAAAGCAAAATATTTCTATCGGAAGCCACACGGTCAGCCATACCTATTTACCGGATGGCGATGAAGATAAACAGCGGTTTGAGATCACGGAAAGCAAGAAAATATTAGAAGAAAAATTAGGACGAGTGGTCAATGCGCTCGCGTATCCTGCGGGTGGGTTTACGGAAAAAACGAAAGAGATCGCGCGCCAAGCCGGCTACAAAGGCGCTTGCACGACCAATCGCGGCTATGATCGTCTCAACAAAGATCTTTACGAGATTAAGCGAATTCGCTTTAGCAATAAGGATTACCCCTTAAGCATCTGGCTGAAGCTTTCGGGGTTTTATAATATTTTTAGGTCTTCCAAAGATCCGTACTAACGCATCAATCAAAAGCGAGAAAACGAAATATGAAAAAAGTAGGCAGCAGGCCAAAAACTGAAAAGTGTTATTTAGACGCGAAAAATCGTTTTGTCATCGAAGATTATAATCAGGCGGCGGAATTCAGCAATTTCTTTCCCGGTGTTGCAGGGGCCTGGGGAATTCCGATGTGGTGTTTTTACGTTAATCGCGGCCAGGGAATTACCAGTTTTGGCATTGAAGGCAAAGATAAAGCCATTATGGAATTTCAACCCGCCAATAAAGCATATCGGCTAACCTCTTTGCAAGGTTTTCGAACCTTCATCAAAGTTAGATCCGGCGCCAAGTCGGTATTTTATGAGCCATTCCAAAACCCATCGCTCCAGAATCAATTTTCCATTCGCCAACGCATGGCGATCACATCGCACGACTTAACATTAGAAGAAGAAAACTTGAGCTTAGGTTTATCGATTAGCGTTAATTATTTCACGCTTCCCGAAGAACCTTTTGCCGCGTTGGTTCGTAGTGTAGAGGTCAAAAATATTTCTCGTAAAAGAATTGACCTTGAGGTCATTGACGGGATGCCGATCATTATTCCGCACGGATTTACCGATTGGTTATTAAAAAATATTCCGCGCACAGTTGAGGCATGGGTTAGGGTCAGCAATCTTGAACAAAAAGCCCCGTATTATAATTTAAAAGTGGTTGTTTCTGACAAGCCCGCCGTTTCTCATATCACGGCCGGGAATTTTTATTTCGGATTTAGCTCTGATGGCAAGAAAAATAAACTTCTGGATTGCCTCACTCATCCTAGTTTGATATTCGGCTCTTCGGCGGATTTCATGAGGCCGGAAGTATTCTTAAGTGAAAAGAAGTTTAAAGTTCCGGCTAAACAATTTGCGCAAAATGTGACGCCTAGCGCCATGAGCTTTGCTGCGTTAAGCCTTGCTTCTCACGAAGAAAAGAAAATTGTTTCGTTGTCAGGGCACACCCACAGCGTCAAGGATCTCAATGAGATCGTCCGCAAGGTAACTTCGGGCGGCTATATCGAGCGAAAAGCCGAACAGAATAAAGAGATCACTAATGAAATCAAGAACTATGCGTTTACGGCAAGCGCCTCCCGGGAATTTGACCTTTATTGCGAACACACCTTTTTAGATAATGTCTTGCGCGGAGGGCTTCCTTTATCTTTCAAGACGGACAAAGGAACGGTTGCGCTCAATGTTTTTAGCCGCAAGCACGGAGATCCGGAGCGTGATTATAATTATTTTGTCTTTACGCCGACATTTCTTTCGCAGGGAAATGGCAATTACCGCGATGTTAATCAAAACCGGCGCAATGATGTTTGGTTCAATACGGATGTGCGCGATTCCCATCTGATCAACTTTCTAAATCTTATCCAGCCCGACGGTTTTAATCCGCTCACCATCAAAGGCGCTGTTTTTTCGGTCACGGATACGCAAAAACTTGACGGTGTCCTCAAAGAATGTGCCTCTTCAAAAGATATTGAACACATCCATGGGCTTTTAAAGAAGAATTTTCTGCCGGGGTCACTTATTACATCGATCGTTCACCGTGGAATTCGTCTTAATGTCTCCTCGGAAGAATTTTTGAGAAAAGTTTTAAGCTGTTGCCGGTCGCATGAATCCGCGGAGCATGGCGAAGGATTTTGGACGGATCACTGGACGTACAATCTTGATCTGATCGAAAGTTATTTAGGCGTTTATCCGGAAAAGCTCAAAGAACTTCTTTTGGAAAAAAAGGTTTTTACATTTTTCCATAATTCTTTTTACGTTGTGCCGCGTGATAAGCGTTATATTACGACGGCGCATGGCTGCCGGCAGCACCACGCGGTCATGGATGGGCGCGGCGAAGTTAAGGCCGAAAGAAAAGATAATGTTTTAAGGATCGAAAACGGTAAAGGCGATATTTATTCGACCGGACTCGTCGGAAAATTGCTTTGCCTGATCGCCAACAAGGCCGCGTCATTTGACCCTAGCGGTTTAGGACTTGAGATGGAAGCCGAAAAGCCTAACTGGTATGATGCCTTAAACGGCTTGCCGGGTTTGTTGGGTTCGTCGCTTTCGGAGACATTGGAATTAAAACGTTTTTGCGCATTTTTATTAACATCATTGGACCAATTATCGGTGCGCGATGATCAGAAATTTCTTGTCTTCAGTGAACTTTCGCAATTCATTTCTAACCTCGCCGATGTTTTAAGGTCGTCCGGCAATCATTTTTCTTATTGGTCGCGGTCTAACGACATTAAGGAACACTATCGTTTAAGTGTTCGTTTCGGCATTAGCGGGGAAGAAAAAGAGATCTCAGCTTCTTTTATTAAGGAATTCTTAAAGCTTATTGTTGAAAAAGTTGATGACGCGCTTAAACGCGCCAAGGATAAAAACGGCCTTTGCGCTACTTATTTTGCGCATGAAATAACGAAGTTTGAAAAATTGCAGCATTCCAACTCTGATGGAGATGGCCATGTGCGGCCCTTGGAATTCAAGGTTCATCCGCTTCCGCTTTTCTTAGAGGGTTTTGTCCATGAATTGCGCGTTCAAAACGACCGGGAAAAAGCCAAAGACCTCTATCGTAAAATACGTCAAAGTGCCATTTTTGATAAAGAATTAAAAATGTATAAGGTCAATGCCAGCTTAGAAGGGGAATCCGAAGATATTGGGCGTACAAAAGTTTTCCCGCGCGGCTGGTTGGAAAATGAATCCATTTGGATGCATATGGAATATAAGTTCCTTCTGGAATTATTGCGTAATGGGCTTTATGAAGAGTTTTATGAAAATTTAAAAAATACCGCTGTGCCTTTCTTAGATCCAAAAATATATGGCCGCAGTATTTTGGAAAATTCCTCTTTTATCGTCAGCAGCGCTCACGATGACAAAAATTTACACGGGCGCGGGTTTGTGGCTCGCCTAAGCGGAACGACCGCCGAACTCTTGCATATTTGGATCTTGATGAATATCGGAGAAAAACCTTTTAGTGTTAATGTAAAAGGCGAATTAAGTTTGCAATTTCGGCCTGTTTTGCCGGGATGGATTTTTTCGGGTGAAGAAAAAACGGTTGATTATTTTAGCGCCAAAAAATCCTGGCAAAAAATAACCTTGCCGAAGAATTCTTACGCGTTTAATTTCCTGAATTCCGCACTTGTGGTTTATCATAATCCAAAGCGCCGGGATACGTTCGGGAAGAATTCCGCGAAGATCGAAAAAATCCATTTATTCTACTTTGGCAGTAAAACCCCCATCGTCGTTAATTCGACAATCATTGCGCATAAATATGCGTCTGATATCCGCGATAAAAAAGTAGAGCGGATTGACGTATTTTGGAAGTAAAAGCTGTACATTATTTTACTTCTAAATATGAGCAAAATCCTAAAATATAGGCCCTTTAAGGAATCTATGTCAATTGTTCTATAAGCTGTTGAAATATAACAACTTAAGTATCAATTTGGCTTTGCTATTCTTGTAAATATCGGGCATACTTATACTAAGGTATGCTTAGGAAATCCAATTCCATGAATAATAAAGAAACTACTTACAAAATAATGAAATTTGCTTACCCAAAGGCGATATTTTTTGTGCTGATCGCCTTTTTTGTGTTTTTTGCAAATCCTTTAATTTCGGCGGGGAGCGATGATAATGAGAGTCTTGCGGTCACCAACTTAATAAGATTAAGCCATCCTGGCTATGCGATGAATAATACTTTTTATGGCACCAAAAATCCTCTTAATGCTGACCAGACAAGAATCTTAATGTATGAATTAAGTAACACAACCAATAGCTCCGGTAATGGACGGGCGAATGTTTGGGGATTTATTGATCAATCAGAATGCCAAGCGCATAGCCCAACGCCTTGCTTGTTGAATTGGCAAACAGAAGATGAGTATAAACAGGCGGCAAGGCCCTTGCCGACTATTGACAATACTGGCGCGCATCGTTGGAAAGTGGGAACGATTTTTTGGAGCCCGCTCGAAAGCGAAAAAGATGTTCTTTACGCTATTCCGAATGCCGAAATATATCATGTTTACAAAATTAACGTAACGGACGATTCCGTAACCCAGCTTGCCAGTTTTGACCCCAGCGATGGAACAGATGTCAGTGGTACGGAATGCTATGGATTCACCGATCGCAATACGTTTCGCTGCTCTTTTAAAGATAATGATTGGAGCACAGGCGGTTTTGAATTTGACGTTACGAATAATACAATTCTTCAGATCAGCCCTAGTTATTTTTCTGCCGTTTTGGATCCGGCTCGAGAATTTTGCCAGGCTCATCCCGGTAGTCCTTTGCCCGATGAGTATTATGGTTATCCGCATACCGGCAGTGGGCATAATGCCCTCAGCCAAAATAAACAGCATCACGCTATTGGGTATGGCACCAGGCCGGTAGGTGTTTGGCATTTTCCCACATGTACTTTTTATCCCGACAATACCCGTTCTGCCAATTATCCGCATGAGTTATTTTGGTATTATCCTAGCCATGTGACCTGGGCTAATGAACAGTCAGGCTATTTCTTTAGTGACAGTCCAAATTCTTTTTATGGTTCTAGTCAGCGTAGCGGCCATAATACGCAACCGTGGTTAAAGACCGTTTCTTTATTTCAGATATTTTTTGACCGATCAACGGAAGTTTTTGATCATCATCATTTAATATCTTTTCAAACCGCAGGAAAATGGAATGAATTACATCCTGAGACTTGCGAAGCGTATGATGAAACGGCTCCCTGTGCTTACAACTGGACGTATAGCCCCTTGCCGTATGTTTCCAAAGATGGACGGCGATTATTTTTTACCAGCAGCATGGGGAAATATAGCTACACGGATCACAATCTTAAAGGCGTAACGCCGTATGGCGGAGCGGGGCTTTTTATGGCTGTTCTGGCTCCGGCAAGCCAAGTGGATGAATGTATTGATAATGATAAAGACGGCTTTGGTCAGAATTGTGTTTTAGGTGATGATTGTGATGATAATGATCATTACATCCATCCTAATGCAAGCGAAGTTTATGACGATAGGGATAATAATTGCAATGATGTCAAAGATTGCTCTGAAGATCCCAATTTGGTTTGTGCACCAAGAAATATTTATGTGGATAAGAGCAGTATGGGCGGTGCTTGCGATGATGGGCGCTCTAGGGGAGATAGTAGTCTGGCAACACCTTTTTGTACCATTCAAAAAGCGGCCGATGAAGCTTTACCCGGAGATTCCATTCTTATTAGGGCGGGGACATATAAGGAAAAAAGCCTTTTGATCGATAAGGGCGGGGCGGGCCCTGAGCATCGAGTAACTTTCAAGCCTTATGGAGCTGAATCAGTGACCATTCGACTTGGGGAGCATTACGATTCAGGCTGGGTTAATTCAGATAATGGTATTTATTCTAGAGATTTCTCCGGCAGCGGCTTTGACTTAACGAGTCTTAAGGCGATCGGGGAAAATTCCTATGGGCTTTTAGCGGCGGCTAATTTAGCTGAATTGCAAAGTGCCGGTTTTGCGGCAGGGCAAGATGCTTTTTACGTCGAGACAACGAACAACACTGTTTACTTAAGGTTGGTAAATTTAAACCCGGAAAATGTATTTTTTGTGGATCGAGAGTCGGTTATCAAAGTGCAAAGCCCCTTTGTGACATTTGAAAACTTGAATATAGAATATGCGTATCAAGGATTTAGAGTGACTTTGTACGGTGTATGGGACGATTATGCTGAACACGGGCATTATTTTACATTAGTGAATAGCCGGGTTAGAAATACATACTACGAAGGTTTGTATAGCGACCGGGACCATGTCATTATTGCGCGCAATCATTTCTCTTTTGCGGGAGTACCGGTCAAGTGGGACAGCGGAACCTTAGAAATTAATTACGATGCTACAGCTGTCGCGGCTAAGGGCGATTATGCCTTGATCGAAAATAATATTATCCAAGATACCGTGACGTCGGTTGACTATCGATCTGATTCTCAGCCTCCCGGCTACGCGGTGCGAAACTTCATCATACGTAACAATAATTTAAAAGCTAGAGTAGTGGGGTCAGGCTTGGATGGTCTTTTTTATAATAATATTGTTTACGTTCCCGATGGCGTTGCGTTTTCCTTATATTATGAAACTAAAAACAATGGCGTTTATAATAATGTGTTTCATTCTTCCTCGGGTGTTTTATTAAGCAGGTATGGGGCGTCAGAGTACGTTGACTTCAGAAATAACATTATTTTAGGTACGAACAATGGACGCTGTATGGATTTTGATCAGGGGTTAATTGGGACGTTCACGCTTGATCATAATGTTTATTATAATTGTTCGAAATATTATCGAGCGGATGAAGAGATCGGCGGAGGATTTTCCGGTTATAAAAATTTTATGGTTGGCTATAATCAGGAACAAAATTCTTCCAACATTAATCCCTTGCTAGGCGCTGATACTTATTATCCGGCCGCGAATAGCTCGATCATTGATGAGGGAATTCAGCTAAGCTCCTTTAATCAGGATGCTCGGGGGGTTTTAAGGCCTTCTGGCGAAGCTTGGGATGCCGGTGTTTATGAAATGGTGGCTGGTACTGTTTGCGGAAATGCTGTTATTGAAGCAGGCGAACAATGTGATGACGGAAATTCTTCAGGCGGTGACGGCTGTTCGGCTATTTGCCAAGTCGAACAGGGGTATCTTCCGTCTCCGATTTGTTCCAACTCGATCGTTGAAACCGGAGAGCAATGCGATGATGGAAATTTAATAAACGGTGATGGCTGTTCTGCCGTCTGCCAAACAGAAGAACCGTTACCGCCGGTATGCTCCAACTCGATCATTGAAGAAGGCGAACAATGTGACGACGGAAATATCATTGATGGTGACGGTTGTTCATCTCTTTGCCAGACGGAAGAGGCCAGTCCGTTTCTAACTTTCTTTGTTGACGCCAGTTTAAGCGCGGATTGCTTAGATAATAATTATGATCCGTCTACGCGTAGTTGCGCCGGATCTTCGACGGGTTACAAGGGCTGGCGCAGTCCGGCTACGGCTTTGATCGCCATAAAGAATTTGCAAAATAACAATACGATCGTAACAGGCGGGCATACGATTTATTTTCGTGCCGGAACGTATCGTGATTATTTAACCGATGTCCATTGGCCGTCCGGAGTGGAAGGAAAGCCTAATAAAATAGAAGGATATCAAAACGAAGAAGTTATTTTGTCAGGTACAAATATTAAAACAGTTTGGGAAGATATGGGCAATGGCGTTTATCGCACTGTTTTAGCAGGCAGTGAAGATGTTAACAGAGGAGTTTTTGAAGACGGCCAGGCTTTATATAGCGCCAGATTTCCGGAAGATTATCGAACAAGATTAGCTAGCTCAAGCAGTGACGATGGAGACAATGATCTCAACGATGGATTTACGCGTTATGGTTTGGTCGATTGCGATCTCAATCAACTTCCCGATGAGAAAATTATCGGCTCTTGGGCCGAGATCATGACAGAATATCTTTGGAAAAAGAAAGCTAAGATCGTCGATTACGACCGGGATTCCTGCGAAGCAGTATTCTCTACTTCGATCAATCCTATTGAAAATAATTTCCTGGAAATAAATGCGGACGGAACTTATAAAAATGGAGATCCGTCCAATGACAGCCCTTATCGGTTAGTTGATAATCTTAATTTGCTCGACACGCCCGGAGAATATCTTTATCAGTTCGGTGCGCTTTCGAGCGATCCGGACTATGTTTATGTTCGGCCTTTATCCCAAGAAGCTCCGCAAAATCATACATGGGAAGTATCGAGCAGGTCTGTGGTTGTCATTTTTCAACAGAATTCTCACCACATAGAATTTAGAAAATTTAACCTTCGTTTTGCGGGAGCTCACGGTTTATATGTGCATACGACCGATACGCCGGAATTGTTCCCAAATCACTTGGTCTTCGACAACCTGCATGTTTACAATAACGGCTCATCCGGAGTTTATTTTTATTCGTATAACAGCCATCTTGTTTTTGAGAATTCTTTGGTTGAGAATAACGGAGGGATAGGTCTTTTTTACGTCGGGCCGAATTTTGGTCCTAATGACAGCCAGTATCATCCGGTCAATTCGCAGATCCGCAATAATCAATTCATTAACAATATCAGCTGCGGCACGCTGACTTACTATACCAAAGACCTTGTTTATCATGATAATTATTACGAAGGCAATGGTTTGTTCAATCTAAATTCGGCCGCATCTATTCATGATTCGTCCGATATTGAATTCTATAATAATCACATCGTAAGAAACGGCGGTAACGGTATTTTGCTGGAAGGCCGTCCTACCTATCGCGTCTTGCGTGTCAATATCCATAATAATTTGATCGAAGAAGCGGCTTATTTGTCTCCGGCTTGGGTGACGGGTATTTGGCTCTCAGATACCGACAGCTCGCTCGTTGAGAATAATATTTTTCATACCCCTAACGGTGTAGCTTTGCATGTGGATTCCGGAAGAGATAACCGGGTGATCTATAATCAATTTTTAGATATTTTTGATAATGTTCCGACGATCACTTATGGCGCGGTGTTGTTGGAAAATGCCGACTCTGATTCAAGGGAAATTACATGGCCGTACAGCATTAATAATACGATCGCCCACAACATTTTTATGGGTAGCTTTAAATATGGTTTGAAAGTATACGCTGATTTTGAGGATGAAGAACCTTATGGCTCCAATGTTCGCGAGAATACCGTAGCGAATAATATTTTTTATTCGACATCAAGCGGTAAGGTTATTCCGACTTCTCTTCAATACGATGTTGACCATAGCTTAAATACTTATAACAACAACATCTATTTTGCTCCCAATGCCAGCGAAATAAAATTTGTTTATCAGACTTTAGGCAACCAGGCTACGGCAGAATTTAATTTTGCTGATTTTCAAGAATTCTCCGGGCAGGAAAATAATTCCGCGGCCCTCGATCCGCTATTTACAAATTTCAATGACGGCGACTTTACGTTGCTGCCCGGATCACCGGCGATAGATAATGCCATGCTTTTATTAGACATCAATGATCTGGATTATCGAGGGGTGGGCCCGGATATCGGTGCTATCGAATTTGCGTCGGCCCCTCTGTGCTCTAATTCTATTGTTGAAGAAGGCGAGCAGTGCGACGATGGAAATCTAGCCGACGAAGATGGATGTTCGTCTACGTGTGAAGTGGAGCCTCAGCCGATCTTTATCAATCCGCCGCCGGGCAATAGTGAACCTGAGCCAATTCAAGGAAATCAGTCCGTTGGCCAATCTCAAGTTTCATCCGATAGCCAGGTTTCTCAGCGAACAACTGAGAGCAGCAGTGTTGATTCTTCGCAACAAGCGCCGATCGGATTTCCTGATTCCGATCGTTCCGGTAGCGTTTCTTCTAAGCAGAATGCGCGGCAAGATGCGGCATTTAATTCAAGGAAAACTGTTTTTCCGGATCTCAACATAGCTGTTCCCGAGAATGAGCAAGGTCAATCGCTAGAGACTGCGGCGAACTTATTGGGGGCTAAGCATCCTCGTGTTTTTGGCCCCAAAAATCTAAAAATTGGAACAGGAAAAAATACTCCGATTTCTTGGAAAGAAACAGCAAGCAGCTATAGTGACAAAGCTAATGATGAGCTTAAAAAAGATAGTTTGAAGGGTTCTGCCGCAAAAACACCGCATAAAACTTCAGCTGTGCCAATGTCTGCCGTAGCGATGAGCATTATTTTCCTTTGTGCTCTCGCGGCGATGGTCATTTTCTTGAGGAAATCTATTAAGAAATAATTTCGACCGAAATTTTAAAAGCGGATTTAGATAATTTTTAGAACGGATTCTGCCGCGCGCCGGCTGGCACCGGGCTCACCGAGGGAAGATTTCACAAAGCCAAGAGCGCTTTTGATCTGGTTCATCTTAAATTCATTGGATGAAATGCTTTTGAGTTCGTTGGCAATATGAACCGCTGTCGCTTCAAATTGTATACATTCCGGAACGATTTTTTGTCCCGCCACGATATTGACCAGCCCGATGCAGGGAATTTTCACAAATAATTTCGCCAGCATCCAGGTCAAAAGCGATGTTTTATAAATAACGACCATCGGTTTTTGTAAAATGGCTGTTTCCAGCGTCGCTGTTCCGGAGGCGACCATACAAATATCGCACGCGTTAATTCCAACATAAGTTTGGTCATCAATGATCTTGATCGGGAAATTGTAATGACGGATAGGGTGTTCTAAAACGCTCTTGCTGATCGTGGATGCTCGCATCAAAAGAAATTGTAATTTTTGGTTTTGCTGGTAAAGAATATTGGCGGCGCCTAACATCACCGGTAAATGTGTTTCCACTTCCTTTTGACGCGACCCGGGTAAAAGCCCGATGGTTAATTTATTAGTGGCGAAATTAATAGAGCGAAAAAGCATATCGCGCGAGACCTGGACGTTGATCATATCCAGTAAAGGGTGTCCCACAAAATCCGCATCAATGCCGTGTTTTGCGTAGAGTTCTTTTTCAAATTGGAATAGAACAAGCATTTTGTCCACGCATTCTTTAATGAGAGCTACGCGGTCTTCTTTCCACGCCCAGATCTGTGGGCTAATATAGTAAATAACTTTAACACCTTTTTTCTTTAGTTCGCGGGCCAGGCGTAAATTAAATCCGGGATAATCAACGAGGATAACGGCGGTAGGCTTGATCTCATCTATTTTTGCTAAGACGAGATTAAATATTTTCTTGATCTCGCTAAAATGTTTTAAAACTTCCACAAAACCAACGACCGCCAGATCGGTGATGTCCGCAAAAAGCTTAACGCCGCTGGCGCGCATTTTTCCTCCGCCCACGCCTGAAAAAATAATGGAAGGATCAAGCAGTTTGATTTCATCAACTAAGCTGGCAGCATGCATATCACCGGAAGCTTCGCCGGCAATAATTAGGATATGTTTTTCTTTGGAGTCCATATTTTTTTGATGATCTGAAGGGCGACTCTTAGCGCTTCGGTGCCTTCAACACCGGAAACGACCGGTTGTTGATCGCCGGCAATGCAATCAATAAAAGATTCCAGCTCTTTTTTGAGCGGCTCTTCTTTTTCAATAGGCAAGGCGTGCTTGGAGATGAGCTGGTTGTGCTTTTTATAGATGAAGGCTTCTTGCTTGGGATAATCTAAAGAAATATAAGTGTCGGGAAGGAAAATGCGTATTTTTCGGGTAACATCGTCGGAAACACGGCTGGCGGTCAAGTTGCAGACGCAACCGTTTTTAAAGGTGATGCGGGCATTGGCGATATCTTCCTTATCTGTTAAAACCGGAACGCCGATAGCCTGAATATCTTTAATAGGAGCATTAACCAATCCTAAAATAATATCAATGTCATGGATCATGAGATCCATCACGACGCCGATATCCAAAGAACGGTTGGGGAAATGGTTAAGCCGATGACATTCGACAAATAAAGGATTCTTAGCTAGGGTTTTGATCGCTTCAAACGCGGAATTAAACCTCTCCACGTGGCCCACTTGAAGCTTAAGGTTGTTTTTTTGAGCTAAAGCGACCAGTTTCTCGGCCTCTTTAACTGTTGTGGTGATAGGTTTTTCGACTAAGGTGTGAATGCCGTTATTTAGGAAATCTTTCGCGACTTTAAAATGATTAATGGTAGGAACGCAAATACTGGCGGCGTCGATTTTCCCGGCAAGATCACGGTGGTCTTTAAAGAAGGGAATTTTATATTGCTCAAAAAGTTCTTGGGCTCGCTCTGCTTTTGTATCGCAAATACCGACCACATTAACTTTTTCGGAAAGTTCTTGATAGACTTTTAAATGGCGAGAACCCAAATGCCCAATGCCGATAACTGCCACATTGATCTTTTTCATTGGCTGACTATAACAAATCTTTCCGCAAAAGTCAAATGAGGCCATGGGCATAAATCGCTCGACAAAAGTTTATCGCTATGCTAATATGCCCCCCAAACATGAAAAATTATTTTAAGCTTTTGCGCTTCTTAAAGCCCCACTCCAAGACATTGGTTTTGGCCTCTTTTTTTATGTTCATTTCCGCTATCTTCGACGGAGTTCAGCTGTCTTTGATGGTTCCTATTACCGATAAGATCCTCAGCAAAGGAACGATCATCTTGCCCGGTAAGGCCCCCGAATTCATCACAAATTTGATCGATCAAATTAACGCGACTCCTTCCATGACATTATTGTGGGTTATGGCGGTTGGCGTTGTTGTGATGTTCATCCTGAAAGGGTTTTTTGGTTTTTGGTACGGGTATCTGATGAACGATGTTTCTCAGAAAGTTATGCGCGACATCCGTTTTCAGCTTTACGAAAGAATTCAAACTCTATCATTGGAGTATTTTGGAAAGAAACGCAGCGGGGAGTTGATCGCGCGCATTACCAATGATGTGCAGGTGGTTGAAAACGCGGTTTCTTACGGCATAACGGATTTTATTTATCAGACATTTAAAGTGATCATGCTGACGGCTATTTTGTTCTTCATCTATTTTAAGTTGGCTGTTTTGACTTTTCTTTTATTTCCCCTTATTGCTTTGCCAATGCGCCAAATAGGCAAGAGATTGCGCAAACTTTCCAAGAGTTCCCAAGAAAAAATGGCTGACATCAATTCTTTTCTCATCGAAACAATTTCCGGCGTGCGCATTGTTAAGGCATTTTGCATGGAGTCGTATGAGATCAAGCGCTTTGCGCAGCAAAATCAGGATTTTTATAAGATAAAAATGAAAGGGTTGCAAAGAAGCCTTTTGGTCAATCCGATCACCGAGCTCGTTGGTGTTTTCTGCGGCGTTGCGATCTTCTGGTGGATGGGCCGCCAAGTGATCGCCGGCAGCGTGTCGTTTGGAATTTTCGGGTTTTTCTTCGGCTCTATGATGTCTTTGATCAATCCTTTAAAGAAATTGGCCAATGTCAATGCTTTAACACAACAAGCTTTAGCGGCTAACGAACGTATTTATGATGTCTTAGAATCCAAACCAACGGTTGTTGAGTCGCCGGATGCCAAGCAGATCGGGATCATCCGAGATCGCATAAAGTTGCAGGATATCAGCTTTCAATATGATAAAGAATCCGGCGATGTTCTTAAAAATATCAACCTGGAGATCAGGGCTGGCGAGTTGGTGGCTATTGTTGGCCCGACGGGAACGGGGAAATCAACCCTGGTTAATCTTATCCCGCGTTTTTATGATCCGTCTTGCGGTGTTGTGATGATGGATGGGGTGAATTTACGAGATGTGAGCTTCCAGTCTTTGCGCGGGCAGATAGGCATCGTGACGCAGGAAACGATCCTTTTTAATGATACGGTCCGCAATAATATTGCTTATGGTTACTTGGATGCTTCACTCAAGGAGATCGAGTCTGCCGCGCAAAAAGCCTTCGCGCATCAATTTATCATGGAAATGCCTAGCGCCTATAACACGATTATCGGTGACCGAGGGTTTCGGCTTTCCGGAGGGGAAAAACAGCGTATCGCGATCGCCAGGGCTATTTTGAAAAATCCGCCGATTTTGATCCTGGATGAGGCTACTTCGCAGCTAGATTCAGAATCGGAACGGCTTGTCCAAGAAGCACTGGATAAGTTGATGAACGAAAGAACGGTTGTTTGTATCGCTCACAGGCTTTCCACCATCAAAAAAGCCACAAAAATCGTGGTTTTGAATGAGGGGCAAATTGTGGGCTTAGGGACGCATGAGGAATTGCTTAAAACCTGCAGTCTGTATCAGAGACTCTACGAAACGCAATTTCAGATGTAAGCTTTTGGCCAGAAATCCGCCGATTTTCGCTTAAATCCCGAAGAAATAAAAAGTTGCAAAAAAAACGATTATTGGGTATACTACTTCAACAAAAATTCAAGAATACAAAACGGAGGAGTAATGACTGACGAATTAATTAAACAACTTTTGGAAGCGGGTGTCCATTTTGGGCATCAGACAAAGCGCTGGAATCCGAAAATGAAGAAGTACATTTTCGGGCAAAGAAGCGGTATTTACATCATTGACCTTGAGAAAACAGTCGAGTGCCTTAATAAGGCGCGTGATTTCTTGCATGGCATTGCCTTAAAAGGGGGTAATGTTCTTTTTGTCGGAACAAAAAAGCAAGCTCAGGATGTTATGGAGGCCGAAGCGACACGTTGCGGTATGTATTATGTTAAGTATCGCTGGTTGGGAGGCCTGATGACCAATTATCAAACAGTTAAGAAATCCGTCGAGAGAATGAAGGCGATCGAGAAGATGGCGGAAGACGGAACGTTTGAAAAATTGACCAAAAAAGAAGTTGCTGTACTCAATAAAGAAAAAGATAAATTATTGCGCGATCTTAAAGGGATCCGTGACATGGGCATGCGTTTGCCGCAGGCCATTGTCATGGTTGATTCCAAGAAAGAAGAAATCGCTGTTCGCGAAGCCAGCCGTCTTAAGATTCCTATTGTTGGGTTCATTGATACCAATTGCGATCCGGATTCCATTGATTATGTTATTCCCGGCAATGATGACGCCTTAAAATCTATCCGCCTCGTTGTCTCGCTTTTGACGGATAGTATCATCGAAGGAAAGAAAGAATTTGCGGTCGGTGAGCGGGTGAAGGCAGCGGCTGCCGAAGAAGAGGCCAATGCCGCCAAGGAAGAGGTCGCTATCTTACCTGAGGTTTTAGAATCATTCGAAGAAGCCCCGGAATTAACGGCTGAGCAAAAACGCGGGCCTACCAAGGTTCGTTTAGGCCGAGATAAGAAATAGTTTTTCCAAAGATTTTAAGCTATTTTAAGATAAGAAAGGAATGACATGGCTGTCTCTGCAACAGATATCAAGGAATTACGAGAGATGACCTCGTGCGGTGTTATCGAATGTAAAAAAGCTTTAGAAGAGGCCAAGGGCGACAAGGGCAAGGCCAAAGAAATTTTACAAAAAAGAGGCTTAGAAATAGCGGCGAAAAAAAGCAGCCGCACGGCCAATGAAGGGCGCGTGGAAGCGTATATTCATTTAGGTTCCAAAATCGGTGTTCTTTTAGAAGTTAACTGCGAAACTGATTTTGTGGCGCGTAATGAAGATTTCTGCCGGTTCACCAAGGACGTGGCTATGCAAATTGCCGCGACCGCTCCGAAATACATCAAAAAAGACGATATTCCTGCCGATATCTTGAAGGAACAAAAAAATCCTGATGTCTTTGTTAAAGAGCATTGCCTTTTAGATCAGGCGTATATCAAAGATCCTTCGATGAATATTCAAGGGTATCTTAATTCTTTGGTCGCTAAGATCGGTGAAAATATATCGATCGGCCGTTTTATCCGTTATAAGGTCGGTGAAGGTGAATAAAAAAGCCATCTATAAGCGTATTCTTTTAAAGCTAAGCGGCGAAGCCCTTCAAGGGCGCCAGGCGCACGGCATTGACGCTGAGATGTGTGTTTCTTTAGCGGCGCAAATAAAAGAAGTGATCGGCCTTGGCGTGGAAGTCGCTTTAGTTGTTGGTGGCGGCAATATCTTTCGCGGCCAGGTTGAATCAGCGCGTTTTGGCTTGGATCGTTCTGTTGCCGATTATATGGGGATGCTGGCGACTGTCATCAATGGTTTGGCTCTCCAAAATGCTTTAGAACATAACGGAATTCCCACGCGTGTTTTAACCGCCATTGAAATGCGTGCTGTTGCCGAACCTTATATTCGCCGACGGGCTATGCGTCATTTAGAAAAAGGGCGCGTGATCATTTTCGTTGCAGGGACCGGCAATCCTTATTTCACGACTGATACGGCCGCGGCGCTTCGCGCCAAAGAGATCGGCGCGGAAGTTATTTTAAAAGCGACCAAGGTTGATGGTGTTTATACGGCCGATCCCGTTAAGGTAAAAACAGCCAAGAAATTCTCTCGCCTGAAATTTATTGATGTCTTAAAAAAGAATTTAAAAGTCATGGATGCGACGGCAACTAGCCTTTGCATGGATAATAATCTGCCTATTGTTGTTTTTGACCTGACAAAGCCGGGGAATATCAAGCGCGTTGTCTTAGGAGAAAAGATCGGCACGACCGTTTGCTAGTTTTGTATTTTTGAATCCGGAAAAGCGTTTTTAGGGAGGGACCTACCGATGAATATCAAAGATGTTGTCAGCGAAACAGAATTAAGAATGAAGAAAACGATGGAGTCGGTCTCTAGAGAATTCTCAGAAGTCCGTACCGGCCGTGCTCATCCGGGCCTCATCGAGGGAATGCATATCGATTATTACGGAACGCTGACGATGATCAAGCAAATTGCCAACATCTCCGTTCCTGACGCAAAGACAATTGTGATCCAGCCGTGGGATATTTCGGCGATCGCTGAAATAGAAAAGGCAGTTTTAAAATCCAGTTTGGGTGTGACACCGATGAATGACGGGAAGATCGTCCGTCTGTCCATTCCGCCGCTTTCTAAAGAACGCCGTCAAGAATTGGCCAAGGTTGTCAAAGACATGGGGGAAAATGGCCGCGTTTCTTTGCGTACGATCCGCCGCGATGCTAATGAAAAGATCAAAAAGCTTAAAGCGGATAGCGTTATTTCGGAAGACGATAGTTTTAAAGGCCAAGACGCGGTGCAGAAGCTGACGGATAAGTTTATCGCGGAAGTTGAAAAGATCTCGGAATCAAAGAATAAAGAATTAGTCGATTTTGGATAAAGCATTTCCTGATTTTCCCGGCCTCCATTATTTCGTATCCGTACAATAATCGCGGTCGTATTTAAAACGTTCATTGAAATTTTATCATTTGCTTTTTGACCCACTAGCTCATCTGGCAGAGCACCACCCTTTTAAGGTGGGTGTGCCGCGTTCGAGTCGCGGGTGGGTCACCAAATTTGTAAGATCAAAGTTAAGCGGAAGCGAATTTCTTATCGGGCATTACGCTTTTTAAGATTGAGCGGTCATATATTCGGATCGGGCGGATGGCGGAATTGGCATACGCGCATGCCTTAGGAGCATGTCCCGAAAGGGTTGGAGGTTCAACTCCTCTTCCGCCCACCAGATTTTTACGAAGGATGCGCCAAAAGTTGTAAAAGTTGGAAGCTCAACCGCGCTTAGAAAATGTGGATCAACAGTTCTTTAATAGGCTAGCAGGAATATCTCAAAGTCGAAGACCAATAAAATCTTGCGACGGTAATTCAGCGGTAGAATGCCTCCTTGCCAAGGAGGATGTCATGGGTTCGATCCCCATCCGTCGCTTTTAATTTAATTGAAAATCAATGTTAAACCCAAAACGACGAGGATTCCATTATGTTTGTTACCGAAGGAGGTACGTCCATGAAGATCGGTGATTTTCTCTGCGATGAGGCCGTGACGGCGGATTTAAAAGGGACGACCAAAAAAGATGTTATTGAAGAATTAGTTGATTTACTCATTGAAGCGAAAGCAGTTGAAAAAAAGAACAAAGCCAAACTTGTCGAGATTTTAATGGCCCGAGAAGCCTTAGGTTCAACGGCGATCGGCCAAGGCGTTGCCATTCCTCATGGCAAATGCGAATATGTTACCGAATTAAAAGCTGCTTTAGGCATTAGCAAAAAAGGCGTTGATTTTGATTCTCTCGATGGAGAGCCCGCCTATATATTTTTCTTGCTCATTGCTCCCGCCGACTCTGCCGGGCCGCATTTAAAAGCCTTAGCTCGGATATCGCGTCTGCTCAAAGACAGATATTTCAGAGAAAGTTTAAAGCAGGCCAAAGACGAGAAAAGCATCTTAAAGTTTATATCTCAAGAAGATAAAAGAGCTCTTTAAAAGCCATGCTGCAGACCATTTTTAAATGGCTTTATCCCGGGATGAAAGTCAAGAGGTGGCTGGTGACCTCGCTTTCCGGCATTGTTGTCGTCGGGATCGGAGCTATTTTTACGACACAGCCGTACACCTTAGTAAGCAGCTTTGGTGTTATTATCATTATTTGCGGGATCGTGCTGGTCGTTTTTGGCATTGGGAAAATGATCGTGTCATTGATCACGCTTTTTCTTCCCGAGCGCGAAAGAGATCTCGTTAATATTCTTTTTGAGCGCCGTTATCTAGAGCGCGGCCCTAAAATTGTGGCGATGGGCGGAGGGCATGGCTTATCCAATCTTTTGTTGGGGTTAAAAGAATATACATCGAATATTACGGCCATTGTAACGGTTGCCGATAGCGGCGGTTCGTCGGGTCGTTTGCGCGAAGAATTCAATATTGTCGCTCCCGGTGACATTAGAAATTGTTTAGTGGCGCTTGCCGATACGCCGGCTTTGATGAGCCAATTATTTCAGTACCGGTTTTCCGAAAAATCTCAGCTTCAAGGGCATAGCTTCGGAAATCTTTTTTTAACAGCGATGGTCCAGTTAACCGGCGGAGATTTTGAAAAGGCTGTTAAAGAGTCAAGTAAGGTTTTGGCGATCCGAGGCAAAGTTGTTCCGTCAACCGTGAGCAATGTTCACTTAGTTGCGGAATACGCCGATGGGAAGCGTACGGAAGGGGAAGCAAAGATCCCCAGGTCCAATGCGCGTATTAAACGTTTATCTTTAAAGCCGGAAAATTCTAAGCCGACCGCTGATGCCTTAGAAGCCATTGCCAATGCCGAGATCATTATTTTGGGCCCGGGAAGTCTATATACGAGCATTATCCCTAATTTGATCATTCATGGTATGACGGAAGCTATTGTGAATTCTTCGGCGTTTAAGATCTATGTGTGCAATGTGATGACCCAAAAAGGCGAAACAGAGAATTACGGTGCCAGTGATCATGTTAAAGCCATTGTTGAGCATACATCGCCTAAGATCATAGATGCGTGTTTAGTAAATAACGCGATCGCGCCTCCGGATATGCTGGGCCGGTACAGCGCGGAAAATTCGTATCCGGTCACCCCGGATGTTGAAAAAATAAAAAAAATGGATTATATGGTTGCGGCGACGGATTTGCTGGGTGTTGACGATTATGTCCGTCACGATGCCAAAAAGTTAAATAAAGCCCTTATTGAACTCATCGAAACGAATAGGATCATAAAAAGATAATGGTCAATCTTCTCTTAGCGATGCATAATCATCAACCCGTCGGAAATTTTGACGGTGTTTTTAAAGAGGCTTACGAAAAATCATATAGGCCTTTTCTTGATGTTCTTGAGCGTCATCCAAAGATCAAGGTTGCGCTTCACTATACGGGAAGCCTGCTGGATTGGCTGGAAAAAAATGAACCGGGATTTATCGCACGGATCAAAAAGTTGGTTAAGGAAGGGCGAGTGGAGATTTTTGGAGGCGGCTACTATGAGCCGATCCTTACCGTTATTCCTCATCAAGATGCCGAGGCTCAGTTAAATTTATTGACGGAAAAGGTCAAGAAACTTTTTGGTTATGAAGCAAAAGGTGCTTGGATCGCCGAGAGAGTTTGGGAACCGAAGATGCCCGTTTTGTTCTCAAATTGTAATTTAGATTACGGCATCGTGGATGATTCGCATTTTACCATGGTGGGCAAAAAACCCGAGGAGCTAAGCGGATTTTACGAGACGGAAGATGAGGGGAAACGCTTTAATTTATTCGCATGTTGCGAACAACTGCGTTATGTCATTCCGTTCGGAAAGCCGGAAAAAACGATCGAATATTTAAAAGCGCGTGAGCAAGATTGCCCGGAAGTGACGATCGCCTACGGGGATGACGGCGAGAAATTCGGCCTTTGGCCGGGAACTTACAAATGGGTTTATGAAGAAGGTTGGCTAGAGAAGTTTTTTACTATTCTCGAGCAAAATAGTTCTTGGCTTCAAACGATGACGTTTAAGGAATACTACGATACACATTTACCGACGGATCGCGTCTATCTTCCATGCGCCAGCTACCGGGAAATGCTGGAATGGTCGAAAGGCTTCTATCGGAATTTTATGGTTAAATATCCGGAAGTTAATTTAATGCATAAGCGCATGCTTCAAGTGAGCCATAAGATCGATACGGCGAAGAATTTGACCAAATCAGAAACTACGAAAGCCAGAAAGCACCTTTTAATGGCGCAAGCTAATGACGCCTATTGGCACGGAGTTTTTGGCGGGCTTTATCATAATCATTTACGAAGTGCTGTTTATCAAAATCTCATCAAGGCGGAAAGCCTTCTTGATGCCGCAACGAAAAGAAAGCCGGCTGTTCAATTGCGCGAAGTGGACGTAGATTACGACGGAGATAAGGAAATCATTATCGAGACAAAGAATAATAATTTTTATCTTAAGCCTAATGCGGGCGCGACGCTTTTTGGCTGGGACGTTAAAGACAAGACGTGGAATTTGGTTAATACGATCAGCCGTAAAGAAGAGATCTATCACAAAAAAATCCGGGAAAAAAATAAGTCAAAAGAAAAAGAGCCCCAATCTAAAGAGGGCATTGCCACCATTCACGATAATTTTGTCCAAAAGCAAGACGACCTTGTGAATTTCCTTTTTTATGATAAAAATCCGCGACATTGCCTGGTGGACCATTTTCTTTCCAATGACATTGAAGTTGCGCAATTCTTTAATAGCAGTTATGAAGAGTGTGGTGATTTTTCTACGGACCGCTATGAAGCGGCGATCAAAAAACACGGTTCCATTGATGAGATTGTTATGTCGTGTCGAGGGCATATCAATCATTATTTGTCGAATTTAACTAAAAAGATCTCTCCCACGGAACATGGGCTGATGGTCCGTTATGATATAAAGAATTTGGAATCTAAAGAAGTAATTGACGCGACCTTTGGCGTTGAATTTAATTTCTCTCTTTATGATAAAGAATTGGCGGCCATGGGGCAGA
Organism: Candidatus Omnitrophota bacterium; assembly: GCA_041649175.1. Lineage (NCBI taxonomy): Bacteria > Pseudomonadati > Candidatus Omnitrophota > Candidatus Omnitrophota bacterium. Next base: position 992,540 of record JBAZNR010000001.1, read on the forward strand.
TCTTACAAAAAGACCATTTGCAAGTTCGCGACCAGTGGAATTCGTTCGTGATCGATTTTAAATTAAGCCAAAAGGCGAATGTGGCGCATTATTCGGTGGAAACAGTTTCGGATTCCGAGACGGGAATTGAAAAAACCTATCAACAGCTTTGCGTTGTTCTTCTTTGGCCTTTGAAGATAAATCCGAATGAATCATGGTCCGTTAATTTTTCCATGACAGCCTGATCTGGTGAGAAGTTTGTTTTGAGATCTTATGCCCAAAATCGAAAAAGAAGTTATGATCGGAAATCCTCAGGGCCTTCACGCAAGGCCGGCAGCCTTGTTTGTTCAGCTGGCTTCCAAGTTTGATTCTATGATCACGGTGCGGCGGGGCGCAGAAAGAGTAAGCGGAAAATCCATTATGGGAATTTTGATGTTAGCGGCGGGAAAAAACGCAAAGGTTACGATCGAGGCTGACGGTGAAGATGCTCAGCAAGCGGTTGATGAATTAGAAAGGTTTTTAATTCAAAATGAGTGAAATCGTTTTAAAAGGAATTCCGGCGGCTCCGGGGGTTGCATGCGGCCCGGCGTTTATTTTGGATAAACAGGACTTTATTATCCCGCCTCGGGCCATTATGGACCAGGAGATCCCCATTGAGATCGCGCGCTTTGAAGAGGCATTGATGAAAACGCGTGATGAGATCGTCGTGATCCAAAAAAAGATCTCCGAAGAAATGGATACGCATCACGCCCAGATCTTTGATGCCCATCTTTTGGTCTTAGAAGACCGGACTCTCATCGAAGAAGTGATCAAGCGCGTAAAAAAAGAGAAATTATCCGTCGAATTCATATTTTCTAAGGTTTTAAAGAAATACATTAAAGTGTTCTCTAATATTCAGGATGAATATTTGCGCGAGCGTACCAGCGACGTCAATGACGTGGGCCGGCGTATTTTAAAGAATTTAGTTGATGAATCAAAATTGCACGAACTGGATAATTTGCAAGAACAGCTGGTCATTGTCGCGCACGATCTTTCTCCGTCAGACACGGCTAGCATGTATAACAAGAACATCATTGCCTTTGCTACCGATAGCGGCGGACGAACTTCGCATACGGCTATTATGGCAAAATCTTTAGGGATCCCGGCGGTGGTTGGCCTTAAAGATGCGACACTGCGCGTTACTAATCAAGATTTTGTTATTGTCGACGGACGCATGGGGCTTTTGATCATTAACCCGACCGAAGCGACCGTGACCGTTTATCGCCACGAACAAGACAGAATCGAAGCCTTAAGAGACCGCTTTGATGATATTAAAGATTTGCCGGCGGAAACAACAGACGGAAAGAAAGTTAAGATCTCTGCTAATTTGGAACTGCCGGAAGAAATTCCTATGGTTTTAAAGAACGGCGCCGATGGCATCGGATTATACCGAACGGAATATTTCTATATGAATCGCATGGATCTTCCGTCCGAAGAAGAGCAGTTTGAGGCCTACAAACATGTCGCGCAGGCTGTTCTGCCGCATCCGGTCAATATCCGCACCCTGGATTTGGGCGGAGATAAATTCATTTCCAGCTTACAAATTCCGCATGATATGCACCCCTTTCTAGGCTGGAGGGCCATTCGCTTTTGTTTAGCGCGTCCGGATATTTTCAAAACACAGTTACGGGCTATTTTAAGGGCGTCCGCTTACGGTAAATTAAAAATGATGTATCCGATGATCTCCGGTTGCTGGGAATTGCGCCAGGCCAATGTGATCTTAAATGAGGTCAAAGAAAATTTACGCGAAGAAAAAGCCCCCTTTGATGAAAATATGGAAGTTGGCGTTATGATCGAGGTCCCTTCGGCGGCGTTAACGGCCGATCTTTTAGCCAAAGACGCTAATTTCTTTAGCATTGGAACTAATGACCTTATTCAATATACGCTGGCGGTTGATCGGGCCAATGAACAGGTGGCGGATCTTTATGAGCCCGGACATCCCGCGGTTTTACGCCTGATAAAAAGCGTTATTGATTCCGGGCATCAGAACAAACTTGAGGTAAGCCTTTGCGGAGAAATGTCCAGCGAACCGGCCTTGGCGCTTTTGCTTTTAGGGTTAGGATTGGATGTTTTTAGCATGCCGCCATTTAATATTTTGCAGATCAAAAAACTTATTCGAAGCGTAAGTTTTCAGGATGCGCAAAAAGTTGTCGCGCAGGCAATGACGTTTTCGACGGGCCAAGAGGTTGAAGAATTTAGCCGGCTTAAATTACGAGAGTTAGCTCCGCAGATCGTTAATGCCGATAACGGCGGACGAAAAGCTTAATCATGAAAATCCTTATTTTGGCGGCAGGTTACGGAACAAGGCTTTATCCTTTAACGCTTAACGCGCCCAAACCGCTTTTAGCCGTCAATAAAAAGCCGATCATTGATTATCTTTTAGAAAAGACTGAAAAGATAAGCGGTATTACGGAAGTTTTAGTTGTTACCAATGAGAAATTTTATTCTAACTTTACCAAGTGGAGCGCTGATAAGAAATATCCGCTTCCAATTACGATCGTTAATGACACAACAACAAGTCCGGAAGATCGGCTCGGGGCGGTTGGGGACATCGCGTTTGTTTTGAGAAAGCGCGCTATCAAAGAAGACTTGATGGTTTTGGGGGGCGATAATCTTTTTGATTATGCGCTGATTTCTTATATTCGTGCGGCTGGGCAGAATAGCCCGCGGGTTACGATCGGTCTCTTCGACATTAAAGATCCGGCGCAGGCCAAGCAATTTGGCGTTGTCGGCCTTGATGAGAATAACAAGATAACATCTTTTGAAGAGAAGCCCCAACAGCCTAAGTCCAGCTTGATCGCGATGTGTTTATATTATTTTCCCAAGGAATCTTTAGGCTTGTTCGAAAAATATCTTCAGACTGTAAAAAAAACTGATACGACTGGTGAATACATCAAATGGATCGCGCAACAAGAAGCGGTGTTCGGATATAAGTTCAGCGGCAAATGGTATGACATCGGCAGCATGGAGTCATACACGCAGGCACAGAAAGATTTTTCTTAAAAAAAGTTAACTTTTAGAAAGGAAGGATGAACAGTGGAAGGGCGATATTTCTTAACATCAGAATCCGTCGGTAAGGGGCATCCCGATAAAGTGTGCGACCAAATCTCCGATGCAGTTTTAGACTCTGTTTTAAAAGACGATCCCAAAGGGCGCGTGGCGTGTGAAAGTTTTATTTCTGCCGGAATGGTCATTGTCGGTGGCGAGATCACTACCACAACCTATGTGGACGTTCAAAAAGTTGTTCGAAACGTTTTAACTGGTATCGGTTATACGCATCACAAATATGGTTTTCATGCAGGAACATGCGCTGTGTTAAACGCCATCAACAGCCAATCGCCAGATATCTCGCAAGGCGTTGATTCGGGCGGGGCCGGGGATCAGGGAATTATGATCGGTTATGCCTGCGATGAAACTTCTGAGTGCATGCCGCTTCCCATAATGCTCGCGCATAAGCTTGTCAAGAAAATGGAAGATGTCAGAAAGTCTAGAAGGTTGGATTATTTAGGTCCGGATTGCAAAAGTCAGGTCACCGTTGAATACGAAGATGATAAACCGCTTCGTGTTGAAACAGTTGTTTTAGCCTGCCAGCATACGGAAGATATTCTTGACAAGACCGGGAAAAAGATCACCGAGAAATCGCGCAATGAAATTATTGATGTTGTTGCCAAAGAAACTTTAGGGAAATATGTCGACAGCCGCACGAAATATTATGTTAATCAAACCGGAAAATTTGTCGTCGGCGGCCCGCAATCAGACACCGGAATGACGGGGCGTAAGATCGTTGTTGATACTTATGGCGGCGTTGTTTCTCACGGCGGCGGGGCTTTTTCCGGAAAAGATCCGACGAAGGTTGACCGTTCAGCCACCTACATGGCGCGCTATGTAGCCAAAAATATCGTTGCAGCCAAATTAACCAAAAAATGCTGGATCCAGCTTGGCTATGTCATCGGTAAAGCCGATCCGGTCAGCGTTATGGTGGATACATTCGGAACAGGAAAAGTCTCTAATCAAAAACTGGTCGAGTTGGTGCGCAAGCATTTTGATCTAACGCCGCGCGGAATTATTGCGGAATTGGATCTACTGAAGCCTATTTATCAAAATACGGCCGCCTATGGGCATTTTGGGCGTAATGAATTTTCTTGGGAAAAACTAAACAAGGTTCAAGCACTTAAAAAAGGATAGTTAAAAACAATGAATTACGACGTAAAAAATCTCGCACTCGCGAAAAAAGGAAAACTGCGTATTGAGTGGTCCAGAAAAGATATGCCCGTTTTACGGCTTATTGAAAAACGTTTTGAAAAAGAAAAGCCGCTAAAGGGATTAACGATCAGCTGCTGTTTGCATGTCACGACGGAAACAGCCAATTTAGCGCGCGTTTTAAAAGCGGGCGGCGCGAAAACTTATGTTTGCGCGTCCAATCCCTTATCAACGCAAGATGATGTGGCATCTTCTTTAGTTAAAGATTATGGAATTCCCACATTTGCCATTAAAGGGGAAGACACCAAAACTTATTACAAGCATATCAACGCCGTTTTGGATGCTAAACCGAATTTGACCATGGATGACGGGGCTGATCTGGTTTCCGTGGTTCATCAAAAACGAAAAGATCTGGCGGATAATATTTTAGCCGGCACCGAAGAAACAACGACCGGGGTTATTCGCTTAAAAAGCTTGCAAGCTCAAGGGCTTTTGATGTACCCCATTGTTGCCGTTAATGACGCGATGACCAAGCATTTTTTTGATAATCGCTATGGAACGGGTCAATCGACTATCGACGGAGTTATTCGTGCCACCAATCGTTTGATGGCGGGCGCTAATTTCGTTATCTGCGGTTATGGCTGGTGCGGGCGGGGTTTGGCGATGCGCGCGGAAGGAATGGGCGCAAAAGTTATTATAACGGAAGTTGACCCTTTAAAAGCTTTGGAAGCAACCATGGACGGCCATCAAGTGATGCCCATCAAAGACGCGGCAAAGATCGGTGATTGCTTTGTCACGGTAACCGGCGATATCAACGTTATTCGCGCCGAGCATATGCTTTTAATGAAAGACGGCGCTATTATGGCTAATTCCGGCCACTTTGACGCTGAACTTGATCTAAAAGGGCTTAAAAGAATCACAAAAGCAAGCAGGGCCATTCGTGATTTTGTCCAAGAATACACGCTTAAGAACGGAAAGAATATTTATCTTTTAGGCGAAGGCCGCTTGATCAATTTGGCTGCGGCCGAAGGGCATCCGGCGTCGGTTATGGATATGAGTTTTGCCAATCAAGCTTTATCCGCCGAATATGTCGCGAAAAATTATAAAAACCTCCAAAGAAAAGTTTACAGTGTCCCCGAAGATATTGACCGCATGATCGCCAAATTAAAACTGCAAGCACTCGGCGTTAAAATAGATACGCTCACCGAAGAGCAGAAGAAATATCTTAGTAGCTGGGATATGGGAACATAGATTTGATGAGATAAGGTCTAGGGAGTTCTTATGAAAAAGGGTATCAAAAAGATCGGCGTACTTTGTTCCGGCGGTGACGGCCCGGGAATGAACGCGGCAATCCGCAGTGTGGTGCGCAGCAGCCTCGCTTACGGCATATCGGTCGGCGGAATTATGCGCGGTTACGAGGGATTGATCGACGATGAAATTATTGCGATGGATCATCGCTCCGTTTCCAACATTATCAATCGCGGCGGAACGATTCTTAAAACGGCGCGTTCCAAAAGATTTAAAACGCCCGAAGGAATGAAAAAGGCGTTCGATGTTTTTAAAAAACACCGCATGGATGGCTTGATCGTTATTGGCGGCGATGGAAGTTATCGCGGTGCTGATGAATTTTATAAAAGATATAAAGTGCCGGTCGTTGGAATGCCCGGAACGATCGACAATGATCTATGCGGCACCGATCAGACCATCGGTTGTTCTACGGCAGTTAATACGGCGCTAGAGGCTATCGACAAAATTCGCGATACGGCGCATAGCATGGAACGGATCTTTATTGTTGAGGTTATGGGAAATTCTTCCGGTTATATTGCGATGCAAGTTGCTTTAGGCTCTGGCGCTGAAAGCGTTATTATTCCGGAAAGAAAATTTGATTATGAAAAACTTTTTACCGATGTCCAGGAAGGGTATCGTAAGGGAAAAATAAGCTGGATCGTTATTACCGCCGAAGGCGCCGGCAAGGCTCCGGATGTCGCGAAGAAGATCATGCAAACAACGGGGCTGGAAACACGGTTCGTTGTCTTGGGCCATGTTCAGCGCGGCGGGGTTCCGACGGCGTCCGACAGGATTTTGGCAACACGTTTAGGCGTGGCGGCGGTTGAATTACTGCTCAAAGGCATTTACGGAAAATCCGTTGGGGTTTTACAGGAAAAGATCAGCGTTGTTCCATTAGCACAAGCTTGTCATCGAAAGAAAAGTTATATTGACGAATATGACCGTTTGATGAAGCTTTTAAGATAAACATACATTCAGATCTTTTAACCACGATTAAGCAACAACAAGAGGGAGGATTCAAACATGTCTCAAGCTTTGGATATTGATGTTTTGGTTAGTGAGTTAATTACCAACGATGATATTTCGGCGAAACAAAAGATCGTCGGCGAGATCTTTAAAATGGCTAAGGCCAAGGGTATTTTCTTGGCTTCCATTCATGATCTTTATAAAGCCCGCGGTGAAGGAAAGTGGAGCGATTTTACCGTTCCGGCGATGAATTTACGCTGTTTAACCTATTATTTGGCTAAGGCGATCTTTCGCGTTGCCAACAAAACCAATGCGGGCGCTTTTATCTTTGAAATCGCCAAATCCGAAATGGGCTATACTGGCCAACCGCCGATCGAATATACGGGCGTTATTTTAGCGGCTGCAGTTAAGGAGAATTTCTCCGGCCCTGTATTCATTCAAGGTGATCATTGCCAATTAAAAGCCAAAGCCTTTTTTGCTGATCCCAAAAAAGAAGTAACCGCGGTTAAGCATTTGCTGGAAGACTGCATTGCTTCTGGTTTTTATAATATCGACATCGATAGCTCAACTTTGGTTGATCTTGATAAAAAAACTACTGCCGAACAGCAGGAGAATAATTTCAAGGTCTGCGCTGAGCTGACGGAACATATTCGCAAAATTCAGCCTGAAGGCATTATGGTTTCTGCCGGAGGCGAGATCGGTGAAGTTGGCGGGAAAAATAGCACCGTAGAAGAATTAAAAGCGTTCATGGACGGTTACTTGGCTTGTTTACCGCCCGGAACCGAAGGGATCAGCAAAATCAGCATTCAAACCGGAACATCGCACGGCGGCGTGGTTTTACCCGACGGCACGATGGCTCAGGTGAAAGTTGATTTTGATTGCATTAAAACTTTGTCAAAATATGCGCGCGACAATTACGGGATTTCCGGCGCGGTGCAGCATGGTGCGTCCACCTTGCCGTCCAACGCCTTTGGAAAATTCCCGGAAATGGACACCGTCGAGATCCATTTAGCGACGAATTTCCAGAACATGATGTTTGACAGCGTTTTGTTCCCTAAAGAACTTAAGGAAAAAATGTATCTGTGGGTGAAAAAGAATTGCGCGGATGAAAAGAAAGCTAATCAAACCGAAGAGCAATTTGTTTATTCAGCCCGCAAAAAGGCTTTAGGGCCGTTCAAGAAAGAAATTTTCGCTTTGCCGGAAAAAATTAAAGAAGGCATTGCCCAAGAGATGGAAGCCAAATTTGATTTCCTCTTTAAACAGCTCAAAGTAGGAAATACAAAAGCGATCGTTGGGCAATTCATTAAACGCAAGGATGTTGAATTAGGGTTAAACAAACAAGCCAAAGCGATTTTAGATGGCGAGGGTGATGACTAATAAATGACGGCTCGGCTTACGCAGCGTTGTTGCGTAAGCCGATAGCCGGAATTTACCCCGCGTTTTGTTTTTGAAAAAACAGCGGGGGCGTAGGTTTCTAATTTAAGGAGAATGTTAATGGCTAAAATTTATTATGAGAAAGACACTGATTTAAATTTTATCAAAGATAAGACGATCGCGGTGATCGGTTATGGTATTCAAGGCCGCGGACAAGCCTTAAATTTACGCGACAGCGGTTTAAAAGTTATTATTGGCCAACGGGAAGGTTCGGTCAATTACGATCAAGCTAAGAAGGATGGTTTTGAGCCCATGGATGCCGCGGCCGCCGCAAAACAAGCGGACATTATTCAGATCTTGACGCAAGACCATGTTCAGGCTGAGATCTATAAGAAATCCATCAGAAAACATCTTAAAAAGGGGAAAACGTTGATGTTTTCTCACGGATTTAATATTCATTTTAAACAAATTGTCCCTTCGCCGGATGTGGATGTAGTAATGATCGCGCCCAAAGGGCCGGGTTCGTTGGTTCGTCGTCAATACGAAGAGGGAAAAGGAGTTCCTTGTTTGGTTGCCGTTCATCAAGACGCGTCAGGAAATGCGTTAAAGACTGCGCTCGCTTACGCGAATGGAATTGGCGGCGCTCGCGCCGGAATTCTTGAAACAACATTTAAAGAAGAAACCGAAACCGATCTTTTTGGCGAGCAAAGTGTTTTGTGCGGCGGTGCTTCAGAACTTATTAAAGCCGGATTTGATACGCTTGTGGAAGCCGGATATCAGCCGGAAATCGCGTATTTTGAATGCTTACACGAATTAAAGCTCATTACCGACCTTATTTATGAAGGCGGCTTGCAAGGAATGCGCAAGAAAGTTTCTGATACAGCCGAATACGGTGATTATACGCGCGGCCCGCGTGTTGTCGATGCTAAAACGCGTAAAACCATGAAGAAAATTCTAGGCGAAATCCAATCCGGAAAATTTGCCCGCGAATGGATTAGGGAAAATAAGCAAGGCCGCCCCAATTTCAATAAATACCGCGAAGAAACAGCTGCTCTACAAGTTGAGAAAGTCGGTGCAGAGCTTCGTGGTATGATGCCTTGGATGAAGAAGTAATTTAATCAAATCTTAGATTACGAGCCCCGCTATTTTGTTAGTAATCAAGAAGCGGGGCTCAGTCTTTAAAAATCGTTATGGACAAAATTCTTTACTTGAGCCTCGGAGGAATTGTCGGAACGCTGGCAAGATACGGCCTGGCGGGTGTGGTTTATCGATTTTTTGGGACGAGTTTCCCATTTGGGACATTTGCCGTAAATATTCTAGGATGTTTATTGGTCGGATTCTTTGCCTCTCTTTCAGATAAAAAGTTTCTACTCGATCCCAATACGCGTTTGCTGCTTATGGTTGGCTTTTGCGGGGCCTTTACTACTTTTTCCACGCTTATTTTAGAAACGGATCATTTACTTAAAGACGGTGAAATGATCAAAGCTTTTTTAAATATTTTGCTAAGCGTTGTGGTTGGTTTTATTGTTTTTAGGGTTGGCATTTTCTTGGGAAAAATCATATAATCATCAGAAAAGAGAATAGGCTATGAAAATTCCGGCAGACGGAAAATTACTAAGAATTTTTATCGGCGAGGCCGACAAATGGCAGGGCAAACCTCTCTACGAAGAGATCATTTATCTGGCTAAAAAAGAAAAAATGGCCGGGGCAACCGCCATCAAAGGTTTTATGGGTTTCGGCTGTAAAAGCCACTTGCATACGGCCAAGCTTTTAAGGCTTTCGGAAGATCTTCCGATCATCATTGAAATTGTGGACAGCGAAGAAAAGATCAATCAATTTTTGCCGCATTTAGATGAGATGGTCAAAGAAGGATTGATCACTTTAGAAAAAGCCAATGTGGTTATGTATCGGGCTTAAGAAATGAATACAGTTATGCAAAACAAAGCCGAAGTTCAAAATAATTCTACGATCAAGCTTCACCTCGGATGCGGGACGAATAAATTGTCCGGCTGGGTCAATATTGATTCTGTTAAAGACTGTCAGCCCGATTTAGTTCACGATATCATGCGTCCTTTGCCGTACGCGGACCAAACGGTCGATGAGATCTTAGCGGAAGACCTCCTCGAGCATTTTGATAAATATATGCGCTATATTGTTTTTGGCGATTGGGCGCGGGTTTTAAAAATCGGTGGCACAATAACCATTCGTGTGCCAAACTTTAAAAAGCTTCTTTTCCGGTATTTTAAATTTGGGTTTGATAATTTAGTGGATATGGCCTTTGGAGAGAATATGTGGCGTTCAGAAATTTATTTAGGGCATTTTGGCAATCACAAATGGGGTTATTCGCCCGAGAGTTTAAGCGCTTTTGTGAAAAATTTTGGCATTACTTCATCAAAAGTTACTCTCGAAGGCCTTAACATCAAGCTAGTCGGTTCCAAAGACCGACACGCGACCACTGATGAACTAAATAAACTGATGATTTACGCACATGCCAACAAAACGGGCCAAGGGAAACCATTCCTTTCGCTTGGGTTTGTTAGGGAAAAAATCAATAAATTTCAAAACTCAATTTAAAATAAAAGGTGATAAAAATGGACGACAAAAATAAAGTATTGATCTTTGATACAACGCTGCGCGACGGAGAACAGGCTCCGGGCGCCAGCATGAATGAAAAAGAAAAGTTAGAGATCGCTTACGCTTTGGAACGTTTGGGCGTTGACGTGATCGAGGCCGGATTTCCCGTTATCTCCGAAGGGGATTTCAATTCGGTCAAAAACATCTCAAAACATATTAAGAATTCTATCATTTGCGGTTTGGCGCGTTGTGTTAAAAAAGACATTGACGCGGCCTATGAAGCGGTAAAATCAGCCAAATATCCGCGCATTCATGTTTTCTTGGCGACATCCAAGATCCACTTGCAGTATAAATTAAAGAAAAGCGCCGATGAGATCTTGCAGATGGCGGTTGATTCGGTGAAATACGCCAAATCAAAAGTTTCTGATATTGATTTTTCTCCGGAAGATGCTTCGCGCAGCGAAAAAGATTTTCTCTATCGCGTATTGGAAGCGGTCATTGATGCCGGTGCCACAACGGTTAATATTCCCGACACGGTCGGTTATGCAACTCCAGCGGAATATGGGCAATTAATGGCGGATATCAAAAACAATGTTCCCAATATTGATAAAGCGATCATTTCAGCGCATTGCCACGACGATCTGGGCTTAGGCGTTGCTAACTCTTTAGCGGCGGTGATCGGCGGAGCGCGCCAAGTAGAATGTACCATTAACGGCATTGGCGAACGCGCCGGCAATGCTTCCATGGAAGAGATCGTAATGGCGATCAAAACGCGCGCTGATTTTTATAAGTGCTTTACGAATATCAATACACAGGAATTTTGCCGTATTTCGCGGTTGGTGAGCAAATATACGGGGTTCATTGTTCCTCCCAACAAAGCCATCGTCGGGGCCAATGCTTTTCGGCATGAATCCGGCATTCATCAAGACGGGATCTTAAAGGAACGCTCAACGTATGAGATCATGCATGGCGAAGATGTTGGTTTTATGGAAACGGGAATGGTGTTAGGAAAACATTCCGGTCGGCACGGATTTAAAGTCCGCTTGCAAGCGTTAGGAATTAATTTAAACGATGCGCAATTAGATAAAGCCTTTGATCGGTTCAAAAATATTGCCGATAAAAAGAAACAGGTTTTTGATGAAGACCTGATCGCCATTGTGGAAGATGAAACGAAATTAGTCCAGAACACCTGGCAATTAATTGACCTGACCATCACTAGCGGAACGAATATCGCGCCCAAGGCAAAGATCGTTTTGCAATCCAAGGGAAAAAAGCATGAGAATAGTTCTTCCGGCGACGGCCCGGTGGATGCCTGTTACAAGGCGATCGACGCTATTACGAAGATGAAAGGCGAGTTGTTGGATTATTCTATTCAATCTGTTACTCGCGGAAAAGACGCTTTGGGCGAGGTAATGGTGAAAGCGCGTTTTGCGGATAAAAAAGTGATCGGCCATGGCGCCAGCACTGATATCATTGAGGCCTCTGCTAAAGCGTATATCAACGCCATTAACAAAGCGCTTTCTAAGGATGTCGCGAACGACTAAATATTATGGAAGATCAAAAAACATATTACGGCTTAGTTGGCTATCCTGTTTCGCATAGCCTTTCGCCTTTAATGCATAATACGGCTTTTGCCGAGTTGGGCATTAAGGCTTCTTATGAGCTTTTTCCTCTTAAAGAAGAAGAGCTAGAGCCTTTTTTTAATCGCTTGAAGGAAAAAAGTTGCGATATCCAAGGTATCAATGTAACGGTTCCATATAAAGAAAAAGTGATCGGTTATCTTAATGGCGTAAGCCCTTACGCGCAAAAAGCCAAAGCCGTTAATACGGTGGTGATCTCTCCTCAACGAAGCCTTCAGGGTTTCAACACGGATGGGCCGGGATTTCTGACGCATCTGACAGAGCTGGGGTTTGACACAAAGGACAAAAAAATCGCCATGATCGGCTGCGGAGGGGTAGCGCGGGCGATCGTATCTGTCCTTTGCCTTTTGCCTGAGCGGCCGAAATTAATTACGATCTATGATGTTCAAAAAGAAAAAGCCGACGGGCTTATTAGCGATCTAGGTAGCCGTCTGGATGTAAGCATTGTAAAGAATGTCGGCGAGGTTTCTGATTTGGGCCTTAAAGAAGCTCAGTTATTGATCAACGCGACACCTATCGGCTTAAAAGAAGAAGATCCCTGCATCGTCGATGAAAAGGCTTTGCACGAAAAAATGCTTGTTTATGATGTGATCTATAATCCTTTGGAGACCAAGCTATTAAAAGCGGCAAAGAAAAAAGGTGCCAAAACGGCCAATGGATTAAAGATGCTTTATTATCAAGGGGTTTTGGCATTTCAACATTGGATGAATGCTGAGTTAGAGCCGGAAGTAAAAAACAAAATGTGGCAAAGCCTAGTGAAAGGGCTTTCGGCCCATTAAGGGATAAAATATGATAGAGACAATTTGGCCTTTGTTCATGTTTATTTTAGGATCGATGATCGGAAGCTTTCTTAATGTCTGCATCGTGCGCATGCCGCAGGAACGCTCCATTGTTTTTCCGCGTTCACACTGCGTTCACTGCCAGAAACAGATCGCTTGGTATGACAATATTCCGTTTGTCAGTTATCTTGTCCTTCGGGGGAAATGCCGCTTTTGTAAAAAGCCTATTTCTTTTCGGTATTTTCTGGTGGAATTCATAACGGCAGTTTTTTTCTTAGGGTTTTATCTTTATTTCGGGCTTAACGGACAATTATTTGCGTATCTTGTTTTGGTGTGCGGCCTTATTGTGGCGACCTTTGTTGATTTGGAACATAGGATCATTCCTGATGAAATTAGCGTCGGAGGAATGGTCGTAGGGTTTATTTTAAGCTGCGCTTTGCCGCAATTGCACAATACCAATTCTCATCTTGTGGCTATGGGGCAATCGGCATTAGGGATTCTAGTTGGCGGCGGAACGATCTATGCGATGGGCCTTTTAGGCGATCTTATCTTTAAGAAAGAATCTATGGGTGGGGGAGATGTAAAATTTCTGGCGATGATCGGCGCGTTTTTAGGCTGGAAAATGGCGGTTGCGACATTTTTCATTGCTCCTATTTTTGGAGCTGTGGCCGGAATTATTGTCAAGATCCGCACGAAAGAAAGCGTTATTGCTTACGGGCCGTTTCTGGCTTTAGGAGCACTTATTAGTCTTTTTTGGTCGGGACCGTTAATCGAGTGGTTTTTGAGCGGCTACGGACTTTATTAGTAAGTTATTGTAAATGTTATCTTTGAAAGAGGCGGTTCGCCTCGCCAAAGCCCATGGCGAGGCGAACCGCCTCTTTAATTCTAAAAGCCCATCGCATAACTTCCTATAATAATTGACAGCTTTTGCCTGCAGTGTTACAATCCTCGCCATGAATAAGAATATTGTTTTAGTCGGATTTATGGGCGCAGGTAAATCTGTGACAGCTAAGCAGTTGCAAGAGCTTTCCCAGAGAAGCCTTGTTTCGACCGACGAATTGATCGAAAAAAAGGAAGGCAAGGCGATCAGCCGGATCTTTCAGGAAAACGGTGAAGCCTATTTTCGTGATCTGGAGCGAAAAGTCATCGAAGAGATCTCTCGAAAAGAAAATCTCATTATTGATTGCGGCGGCGGCGTTATTCTCGACCAGGGCAATATCGACAATTTAAAGAAAAACGGTGTTATTTTCTACCTTAAGGTATCACCGGAAATTATTTATGAGCGTATCAAGCACGAAACGCATCGTCCGCTCTTGAAGGTGGACAATCCAAAAATAAAAATTAAAGAGCTGCTAGAGAAAAGACAATCCCGCTACGAACAAGCCGACCAGATAATCGATACTTCCGGAAAGACCATTGATCAGGTTGCCGGCAGCATTTTAAAATTAATTTAGCATGAATGAAGCAGAAGCTTTGATGGCTTTAAATGCGGTTCCCGGATTAGGGAATGCCCGCATTAAGAAATTGATCGACCGTTTTGGCTGTGCCAAAACCGTTTTTTCTTCCTCGGCCAAGGACCTTGGATCTAGCGGTATTGTTTCATCGGAAATAGTCAACTTGATAAAAACCCTCGATGTCGACGACTATTTGAAACAAGAAGCTCAATTGATCAAGCGTTTTGGGACAGAGGTTGTCGCGTTTACGGATGAACAATATCCTAAAAACCTTAAAGAAATTCCCGATTGTCCGGTGCTTTTGTATTGTAAAGGAAATATCTCAAAGCTTGATCATTTGGCCGTTGCCGTTGTCGGCTCTCGAAAAGCATCGATGTATGGACAGGCGACCGCGGAGAAGCTGGGTACAAATTTAGCCGAATTAGGAATAGCGGTTGTTTCGGGGATGGCGCGCGGCATTGATACGTGCGCGCACCGGGGAGCGTTAAAAGCAAAAGGCATAACGGCCGCTGTTTTAGGCTGCGGCTTGTCGCATATTTATCCGCCGGAAAATAAAAAATTATTTGATCAAATTGCCGAGCAAGGAACGGTTATTTCAGAATTCTCGATGGCAACGCCACCTGCGGCTTATCATTTTCCTCAGCGCAATCGGATCATTAGCGGGCTTTCTTTAGGCGTTGTGGTGGTAGAGGCATCCTTTAAAAGCGGAGCGCTTATTACCAGCGATTTTGCTCTAGAACAAGGACGGGAAGTTTTTGCTGTTCCCGGGAAAATTGATAATCCGGCGGCCTTAGGTGTTAATCGCCTCATTCAACAAGGGGCGAAGCTCATTAATGGCGTTGAAGATATCATTGAAGAATTAAAGCCGCATCTTCAGCTTCCCGTTGAAAGAAGTATTCAAAAAGAAGAGGAAAAGACGGTTTTACACGATCCTCTTGACCCAAAACAGGGAGGCGTCTATCGGCTTCTCAATAAGGAACCGGCGCATATCGACACATTGGTTGATAAAACTCAGTTTTCTTTGCCGCAAATATCATCAATTCTGCTACAATTAGAGCTCAAAAAGCTTATTAAACAGTTGCCGGGAAAGTTTTTTGTCCGGATAGAGAAATAATTAAGTCTTCTAGGATTTCTGTCGCACAAAAGGAAAATCATACATGGTAAAAGCACTCGTGATCGTAGAGTCACCCGCGAAAGTTAAGACGATCAATAAGATCTTGGGGAAGAATTTTAAAGTCCTTTCTTCGATGGGGCATTTGGTCGATCTCCCTGCATCTAAACTCGGCGTTGACCTGGAGAATAACTTTAAGCCGCAATTGATCGTTATGCGTAAAAAACAAAAGGTTTTAAAGGATTTGAAGAAAGAAGCGAAAACAAAAAAAGACATTTATATCGCGACAGATCCCGATCGCGAGGGAGAAGCCATCGGCTGGAATATTGCCAATCAACTCGGTGATGAAAAAAATTTCTACCGCATTACCTTCCATGAAATTACCAAAGATGCCGTTTTAAAGGCTTTCAAAACTCCTCGTAAGTTTGACTTAAAGAAAATTGACGCTCAAATCGCTCGTCGGATCTTAGATAGGATCGTGGGCTATCAGTTAAGCCCGCTTTTATGGAAAAAGATCGGCTCACATTTAAGCGCCGGGCGCGTTCAATCGGTGGCGCTGCGCCTTATCGTTGACCGCGAGCGTGAGATCCAGAAATTTATTCCGCAAGAGTATTGGGAGATCGCCGTCGACTTAAAAAAGAAAGGTTATGAAGATATTCTTTGCGCTGATCTGGAAAGAATAAGCGGTGAAAAGATCGATCTGCAGGCAAAACTTCCCACCGATGATGTTGTGGCTCAGATCAAAAAAGAAGATTTTAAGGTCACAAATATCACCAAGCGGGATGTCAAGCGCAGTCCTTCGCCTCCTTTGATCACCAGCACGCTTCAACAAGATGCTTTTAATAAATTAGGATTTAACGCCGCTAAGACGATGATGATCGCCCAAGAACTTTATGAAGGCGTGGAATTAGAGGGGGGCGAGGCTGTCGGTCTTATTACCTATATGAGAACCGATTCCGTCAATATCGCCAAAGAGGCTATTGAAAAAGTCCGCGGTCTTATTGAGAAATCTTACGGCAAAAAATATCTGCCCGAAAAACCTAATGTTTATAAATCAAAGAAATCCGCCCAAGAGGCGCATGAGGCTATTCGTCCATCGGATGTTGACCGCAGCCCCGAAGATATTCAAAAATATCTCTCTGTCGATCAACTTAAGCTTTATCAGTTGATCTGGAAGCGATTTGTGGCTTGCCAAATGACAGACGCGCTTTTTGAAAGCAAAAAAATAGAAATTACCGCCGGAAAATTCCAATTCGGCGCGTCAGGATCAACGCTTAGCTTTGACGGATTTTTAATTTTGGATAAAGAATCGCGCGGCGCGGATAAAGCCATCGATCTATCGCATTACAAAACCGGCGATCTAATGGATCTCGTTGATATTCACCCCAGTCAACATTTCACCAAACCTCCGGCGCACTATTCGGAAGCAACGCTTGTTAAAGCTTTAGAAGAAGACGGCATTGGCCGGCCCAGTACTTATGCGCCCATCATTCAAACACTGGTGTATCGTAATTATGCCAACCGTGACAAGGGGTATTTTAGCGCTACTGAACTCGGAATGATGACTTGCGATCTTCTGGTTCAATATTTTCCAAAGATCATGGATATCGGGTTTACCGCGACGATGGAGGAGCATTTAGATTTAGTGGAAGAAGGAACGCTGGAATACACGAAGCTCCTCAATGAGTTTTATCAACCATTTAAAGAAGAGCTTGAATATGCCATGGGTAAAATTGAGAAAACCCAGACACTTCTTGAGAAAAAATGTCCTCAATGCGATCGGCCGATGGTAGTCAAGTGGGGCCGGCGCGGCAAGTTCTTAAGTTGTTCCGGATTCCCCGAATGTAAATTTGCCCAAGGGTTCGGGATGGGCGTTAAATGCCCGCAGGAAAATTGCGGCGGTGAGCTTATTGAGCGCCGCTCCAAGCGCGGATCGACCTTTTACGGATGCAGTAATTATCCGACATGCAGGTTTATAGCCAATAAACTTCCTCAAGAGCAAAGCGCGCCAGGCGAAAAGCATGAACCGATACCTTGAAAAATTCTTGCCCTATTTGGAAATTGAAAAGAACTATTCCAAGCACACGGTTCTCAATTATAAAATCGACTTAGAAGATTTCTTTAAGGTTGTCGGCGATGTGGCGATCGAGCAGATCGATTACCTTGTTTTGAGAAAATATTTAGCCGCTATCCGTTCTCGCGAGCATAAGCCCCGCACGGTTGCCCGAAAACTTTCCTCGCTGCGCAGTCTGTTCAAATTCCTGCAAAGAGAAGGTTATATTAAAAATAATCCGGCTACGCTTCTCATGACGCCGAAATTAGATAAAAAACTTCCGGTTTTCTTGACGGAAGAAGAAGTATTTAAATTATTGGACGCGCCTTCCGGCGATGATGTGGCGGGGTTGCGTGATCGGGCGATTTTAGAAACACTTTACAGCACCGGAATTCGCGTGAGCGAACTTGTCGGTTTGGATGTGGATGCGGTTGACCTTATTAGCAATATCGCTAAAGTAGCCGGTAAAGGAAAAAAAGAAAGACTGGCTCCTATTGGCAACAAGGCTACTTCGGCTATTCGCGAATATTTAGGAAAAAGAAAGCATAAAAGCAGCGCTCTTTTTTTGAATAAAAACGGAACGCGGCTGACAGATAGAAGTATTCGTAACATCATCAATAAGTATATTCATTTGATAAGCCTACGCGCCAGCCTTTCTCCGCATGCGTTGCGGCATTCCTTCGCGACACATATGCTTAATCGAGGCGCGGATTTGCGTTCGGTCCAAGAGCTTTTAGGGCATGTGAATCTTTCCACAACACAGATCTACACACATATGACAACCGAAAAGATAAAAGGGGTTTACGATAAGGCGCATCCGCGCGCTTAAGTTTTTTAAACGCTATGGTTATTTTCTACGATTCTTTTTTTATTCTTTTTGCTGTTATCTATTTCCCTTATCTTTGCCTTAAAGGAAAATGGCATAACGATTTTGTTATGCGCTTTGGGTTTTTCCCCGGCTCTTTAAGAAGATCAATTTCGTCGCGAAAGAATATTTGGGTTCATGCCGTAAGTGTCGGGGAAGTCTTGGCGGTTGCTAAACTCATCCGTGGCATTAAAGAACAATATCCGTCGCATCAAATTGTTGTTTCAACTGTGACAACAACCGGATTTAAAATGGCTTGTCTTAATTTTCCCCAAGATATTGTGATCTATGCGCCGGTAGACTTTAGTTTTTCCGTGAATCGTTATATTAAATTGATCTCTCCTCAACTTTATATTGCCGCCGAAACAGAAATTTGGCCGAATTTATTTCATGCGTTAAGCAAGAAGAGTGTTCCTATTATTCAGGTGAACGGCCGTATTTCCGATAAAGCGTTTAACCGATACCGTTTGGTTCAATTTATTTTACGTCCTATTTTAAATTGTGTTCGCCTTTTTTGTGTGCAAAGCGAGCAAGATGCCAAGCGCATTATTGCGCTAGGTGCTAAAGAAAAAAACGTTAGAATAACCGGCAATATGAAATTTGATGACCTGCCGGAAATGGACGGGCCAGCGTTAGAAAACCTTGGGCTTAACGAAGGAGATGCCGTTTTGGTCGGCGGCAGCACTCATCCCGGGGAAGAAGAAATTCTGGTTAATATCTTCAGAGAATTATCTAAGGAATTTTCTTCTCTTCGCTTGATCATCGCGCCGCGGCACATTGAACGGGCGGATGATATTTTTAAGCTTATTGAAAAGCAAGGGCTCAGGGCGCAAAAATTCTCTCAAATTAAAAATGAGAAGCCGCAAGGTCGGCCAGTTATTGTCGTTGATGCGATGGGGCATCTACGCTTACTTTATAAATTGGCAAAAATTGTTTTTGTAGGAAAAAGTTTAACCAAGCGCGGCGGCCAAAACATCATTGAGCCGGCGTGTTTTGCGAAGCCTATCATCGTTGGACCCTGGACGGAAAATTTCAAAGATGTGGTCAATATTTTCGCGCGTGAAAGATCTATTATCCAGGTTAATGATGAACGCGAGCTTCTCAATGAAGTGCGGAATTTATTGAAAGATCCACAGCAAGCACAGCGCTTAGGGTCTTTAGCGAAAAATGTTGTTCAAAAAAATCAAGGCGCAACAAAGCGCACCTTAGAAATAATTACAAAAGAAGCAGCATTGGCGTAAGATTATGAAGAAATGTTTTTATGAATTAGCGACTGACCAGCGTCATGGCATTATAGACGCGCCCGTAAAGCTTCTTCTTGGGATCTTGTCGGTGTTTTATTTTTGCGCTGTCCGTGTGATCTTGGTACTTTATAGGTTTGGTATTTTGAAACAGCGTGTTCTTCCTAAGCCGGTTATCAGTATTGGTAATATGACTTTAGGCGGTACCGGAAAAACGCCTCTGGTGGAATTTGTTGCAAGAGCATTGCGGGATAAAGGAGTTAAAAGCGCTGTGCTTATCCGAGGCTATATGGATAAAAATAGCGCGGGATTGTCGAATAATACGGCGAGCGATGAAGCGGTTTTACTTAAAGAGTTGCTTAAAGATATCCCTGTTTTTGTTGGGGCTGACCGATTTCGATCCGGACAAGAAGCTTTAAAAAATAATTCTATCGATGTTTTCCTTCTGGATGACGGATTTCAACATTGGAAATTAAAACGTGATTTGGATATTGTGGCTATTGATGCGTCGCGGCCGTTCGGCAATGGATTTTTAATTCCCAGAGGTATTTTACGCGAACCTTTAAGCTCGCTATCTCGGGCCGGAATTTTTATTATTACGAAATCTGATCTTGACTATTCAAATTTAGAGAAGATTTATAACTGTTTGCGCAAAATCAATCCCAAAGCAATTGTTGCCGAGAGCATTCACAAGCCCATCGCGTTTATCAATTTATCAAAATCCAATTCATCAGTAGGCTTGTCGGCTTTAAAAAGTAAATCGGCTTGCCTATTATGCAGTATTGCAGATCCGAACGCTTTCAAGCAAACCGTGCTTAATTTAGGCGTTAATCTGCGAAAAGAATTTACATTTATTGATCATTATATTTACCGGAAGAATGATGTTATGTCGGTCGTTGAATTCTGCAAGCAAAATAAGATCGAGTCCGTTATATCGACCCAAAAAGATGCCGTTAAGCTTATGAAATATGTAGATTGCTTTAAAGATGGACCGGATCTTTTGAGTTTATCCATTAAGATTGAATTAATAAAAGGAAAAGATGAAGTTATTTCTCGAATCACTTCTATGTGCCTTCGTTAGCCTGATCGGTCTTTTGGTGCGTCTTCTGCCGGTTTCAGCGGCGCTTTTTATCGGGCGCGCGCTGGGCCTTTTGGCGTATTATGTGGACCGAAAGCATAAAGCGCTGGCGTACGGAAATTTGAAGATCGCGTTCTCGAGAGAGAAGAAGCCCAGCGAGATCAAAAGGATCGTTAAGCAACTTTTTAAGAACTATGCGCAGAACTTTATTGAGCTTTTAAGGATCCCGCTTCTTAAAAAAGGCGGATTTAAGGATTTTGTGCAAGTTGACGGACGGGAGCATGTCTACGAGGCGTTAAAGAAACAAAAGGGCGTTATTTTGCTTGCGATGCATTTTGGCAGTTGGGAACTTTCCAATTTTATGGGTGAAATGCTTGGACATCCTTACCGGGTGCTGGCGAAACCTCAAAATAGATTTTCCGGGCTCGACCGTTTGCTTAATTCTTACCGCGAATCCAGCGGATCTTCGGTCATCTTAAGAGGTGTCGGAACGCGGGAGATCATTACAAGTTTGCGCAACAATGAAGTGATCGGTATGGTTGTTGATCAGGGTGGCCGCGATGGCGCTTTAGTTAAATTTTTTGACCGGCAGGCGGCGATGTCGGTGGGGGCTATCCGCATTGGGTTAAAATTAAAAGTCCCGATCTGTTTTTCTATTATTGTCCGCGAAAAAGGCGCGCAGCATCGCTTGATCATTAATCCTGAGATCGAGCTTATAAATACAGGCGATATTGAGAAAGATGTCGCGGCTAATTTAGAAAAGATCGTTAAGTTGATGGAAAGTTATATTAGAAAGTATCCATCGGAATATATGTGGTTTTATAAAATATGGAAATATTCCAAAGAATCAACAACGATCGTTTTAAGCGACGGCAAGACAGGGCATTTGCGCCAATCGCAAGCGGTGGCAAAGTTGGTGGACGCGGCGCTGGCCCAGAGAGATATTGTTTCGCAGACACAAATTGTTGAGGTTCGTTTCAAAAATACCTTAGCGGCTAAAATGGCTACACTGTTAGGAAGCATATCGCATCAGTATTTTTGCCAAGGCCGATTGCGGTATTTAAAATGGTTTTTAACCTATGAATCGTTTCGAAAAATATCCAGCATCAAAGCGGATTTTGTTATTTCCTGCGGGTCATCCATAGCCGGAGTTAATTTTCTTTTGTCTTCGGATTGCCGCGCGAAAAATATTTCTATCCTAAAACCGAGCGTTTTAGATTTTAAGAAATTCCGCTTGGTCATTTTGCCGGCTCATGACCGCGTTTCTTTAGCGGGAAAAGAGGAAAGTGTTGTCATTACGCAGGGAGCATTGAATCTCATTGATCGGGATTATCTTAAAGAGCAAATCGATTTGCTTGGCAAACGCTTTAAGGGTCGCTTTGACACGAATAAATTAAGGATTTCTGTTCTCATCGGTGGTGACAGCAGGAAATATGCGGTCGATGAAGGGCAAGTAAGAATGCTGATCGGTCAATTAAAAGAGGCTTGCGAAAAACTTGATGCCGAAATCCTTTTAACGACTTCTCGCCGGACATCAATAGCCGCGGAAAATATCATTAGAAATGAACTGCAAAATTATAACCGTTGCCGATTGCTTATCTTTGCTAAGGAAAATAATATTCCCGAGGCCTTGGGTGGGATGGTCGGCTTATCTGATATTGTCATTACCTCCGGTGACAGCATTTCGATGGTTTCGGAAGCGGCGAGTTCGGGAAAAAATGTTATCGTTTTTCCAGCGCGTAAAAAGCCGGGTTTGTTGATGGGAAAAAGCCGCCATGACTATTTTGTTGAGAATTTAAGCGACCAGGGATATATCGTTTTATCTGATGAGAAGAATATCGGCCGGGTCATTACAGACATGGCGAAGGGAAAATTAAAAACAAAAATCTTAGATGAGCGTCGTGTTGTTTTTGAGGTAATTAAAAAAATCATATGAAGATCTTACAAATACTTCCTGAATTGCACGTCGGCGGGGTTGAAACGGGAACCGTTGACCTGGCTAAATACCTTATGCGTAATGGCCATGAAGCGGTGGTTGTTTCAAACGGCGGGGAATTAGTTGGCGAACTAGAGAAAGCTGGCGTTAAACATTTTAAATTGCCCGTTCATAAAAAATCGCTGGCCGCCGCGCTTAAGTCTATCCGCAGTTTAGAAAAAATCATCCGCGATGAAAAAGTAGATATTGTCCACGCCCGTTCGCGCGTTCCGGGTTGGATCGCCTATTTTGCTTGCCGAAGAACAAAAACCGCTTTTATCACGACGTGTCATGGGTATTATGGAAAACACTTTCTAAGCCGTGTAATGGGCTGGGGGAAATTGGTAATCGTTCCCAGTGAGGTGATCGGGCGGCATATGATCGATGATTTTAATGTTCGTCCGGAAAATATCCGGCATATTGCGCGCAGTGTTGATCTTGAAAGATTCAGCATTTCTCGCGTGGAGAAAAAACCATCGGATGAAAAGATCATTGCGATCATCGGGCGTTTAACGCCGCTTAAAGGGCATCCTTATTTCTTAAAATCCATGGCCAAAGTTATTCGCATGGTTCCTAATGTGAAAATTTGGGTTATTGGCGATGCCCCGGCTAAAAAAGAAACCTATAAAGAAGAATTGCAGATCTTGGTCAAACGCTTAGGCATTGCCGACAGGGTTGAATTTTTGGGTAATCGGCGGGATATTCCTCAGCTTTTATCTCGGACGGATGTTCTGGTCCTATCGACGATAACCCAAGAAGCGTTTGGCAGAGTAATTTTAGAGGCTCAGGCGGCCGGTGTTCCGGTCGTGGCAACGAAGGTTGGCGGAGTTGTTGAGATCATCGATAACGAAAAAACCGGGCTTTTGGTTTTACCTAAGGACCCGGATGAAATGGCGCAGGCAGTTGTTCGTATTTTAAGAGATCAGAAATTAGCCGAATCGCTGGTAGAGGCTTCCCAAAAAAAGATCCAGGAAAAATTCACGCTTGAGCATATGGCCTCCCAGACGATCAAGACTTACGAAGAACTGCTAAATCTTATGAATATTTTGGTGATCAAAATTAGTTCTCTGGGGGATATTGTTTTAATAACAGCTTCTTTGAAGGCCTTACGAAAGAAATTTCCATCGGCAAAGATCTATTGCCTGGTTGGCGAAGAATCAAAAGAGGTTTTGCAGCATTGTCCGCTGGTCGATGGGCTGATCGTTTTTGATCACAAGGGTTATTATAAAGGATGGCGGGGCTTAATCAAATTTTCCGCGCGGCTACGCCAATACCGGTTTGATAAGATCATCGATTTTCAAAACAATCGTAAGAGCCATTTACTTTCTTTCTTGAGCTTTCCGCTGGAAAGCTGCGGATACGACAATGGAAAATGGGGCTTTCTTCTCTCTGATAAGATCAAAGATGACGGCGGATTTATGCCTCCGGTCAACCATCAATTTCAAATATTAAAAATGCTTGATATTGAACTAAAAGGAAAAACTCGTTTAGAGCTTTGGCCGTCTTCAAAAGACGAACAGCATGTTAAAAACCTGCTTGAGTCGGAATGGCTAGCTGACCATCAAGACATTGTCGGGATCAATATTGCCGCTTCTAAAAAATGGGCGACAAAGAATTGGCCGGTTTCACATATGGCTCGTTTATGCGATATTTTAACAGCCAAGGGTATGCGGGTTATTGTAACAGGAATGGAGAAAGATAAAGAAAAAGCACAAGAATTGCAAGCGTTGGCAAAAACAAAACCGGCCATTTTTGTCGGCAAGACAGACATTTTGCAATTGGCGGCTTTGGTCAGGCGTTGCCGGGTTTTTGTCACCGCTGATTCGGCGCCGTTGCATGTTGCCGCCGCGATGAATGTGCCGTTTGTAGCGCTTTTTGGCCCAACGGAATCCCTGCGCCATATCCCTCCGGCGGAGAAGTTTTCGGTGATCAAAAAAAGTTTGCCGTGTTCGCCGTGCTATAGTTCGACATGCCGTATCCGTAGCCATGATTGCATGAACCAGATCACTCCGGAAGAAGTTGCCGCGGAGATCTTTAAGCTTTTGGAAAATTAATTATGAATGTCCTTATTTTATCGAAACATCTTAATGCCGGCGGAATAACACGCTACATCATGACCTTGACAAAAGGGTTGAAGCAAAAAGGGCATAATGTTTTTGTAGCGACCAGCGGTGGAGATCTAGTGGACGATCTTATTCTTTGTGGCGCCAAGCACATTTTTTGTAATATCAATACGAAATCCGAACTTTCACCAAAGGTTTATTTTGCCTTAGGTAAACTTGCAAAACTTATTCGGAAAGAAAATATTGATGTCATTCATACCCAAACGCGCGTAACGCAAGTGATGGGTGAGTTGCTGAGTAAATTGACGAAGAAGCCGCATATTTCAACCTGTCATGGTTTTTTTAAAAAACGTTTATCGCGTAAATTATTTCCGTGTTGGGGGCGAGCTGTTGTCGCTATCAGCGAAGCGGTTAAAACACATTTGATCCATGATTTTAATGTGCCCGAAGAAAAAGTTTTTTTGATCCATCATGGATTAGATCTCGATGAATTTGCTCCTATTGATGAAGCGGTGCGTCAGGCAAAACGGCAGGAACTTCATTTAGGCCAGGGGCCTGTTATCGGCAATATCGCCCGCCTTGTCGATGTAAAAGGACACGATACATTAATTTCGGCGATGACGCAGGTAGTTCAGAAGATCCCTCAAGCCCGGCTTCTTATTGTGGGGCAGGGCCCTAAAGAAAATGTACTCAGAAAAATGGTGATCCATTTAAAGTTGGAAAATCATGTTTATTTTTATCCGGTGGTCAATAAGACGGCGGATATCTTGCCGGTCTTTGATATTTTTGTCATGCCGTCCACCCAGGAAGGTTTCGGCCTTTCGGCGATGGAGGCTCAAGCGGTTGGATTGCCGGTCATTGCATCCGACGTGGGAGGGCTGCCGACCTTGATCGAACACGGAAAAACAGGATTTCTTGTCCCGCCCGGCGATGCTAATGCATTAGCAGCTATGCTTTTTGATCTGGTCGCTGATATGGCTAAAACACGAGAAGTTGGATTAGCCGCGCGCAAGAATGTTGAAAATAAATTCTCTCAAAGAGCCATGGTCGAGCATACATGCCAAATTTATGA
Source organism: Candidatus Omnitrophota bacterium (assembly GCA_041649175.1). Classification (NCBI taxonomy): domain Bacteria; kingdom Pseudomonadati; phylum Candidatus Omnitrophota; species Candidatus Omnitrophota bacterium. The sequence goes on from JBAZNR010000001.1 coordinate 1,018,290, forward strand.
AAATCTGATCTATGGAAGAAAATAAAGCGGTAAGAAATATTCTTGTGGTTAACGTCAACTGGGTGGGGGATGTGATATTCTCCATCCCTGTTTTTAAAGCCTTAAAGAAAACCTATCCGCAAGCGCGCATTGCGTGTTTAGCTCCGTCTCGGGTGAAAGAAATTCTTGAAAACCATTTTTGCATCGATGACATTATTCCTTTTGATGAGAAAGGCCGGCATCAAAGTTTTTGGAGTAAGCTTGTTTTGATCTTTGAGTTAAGAAAAAGAAAATTTGATATCGCTTTCTTGCTGCATCGGTCGCTCACCAGAGCATTGTTAGTTTATTTAGCCGGAATTCCAACTCGCGTCGGATATGACGCAAAAAACAGAGGCTTTCTTTTGACGCATTGTGTTAAGCCGTTGCCGGGAGTTGTCCATCGCTTAGATCATTACTTGAATGTTATTGAATCCTTTGGCATTCCCGCTCTAGACAGAACATATGATCTACAAATCTCAAGTGCTGACAATGCGTTTGCCGAAGATCTGTTAAGACGCTTAGAGATTAGGCGCGGTGATTTTACGGTGATCATTAACCCTGGCGGCAACTGGGACCTTAAGCGTTGGCCCAAAGAGAAATTCTCCGCTCTTATCGATCGATTATCGTCTGAGCTTCGGGCAAAAGTTATCATGGCCGGCGCGCCCAAAGATGTTGATCTTGTTAACGATATTGTGCGGCAAGCAAAACAAAAGCCGTTTATTTTAACCGGGCAAACGACTTTAAAGCAATTATCAGCTTTAATGAGCAAAGTTTCTTTAGTGGTTTCGGCGGACAGCGGTCCGATGCATTTGGCCGCAAGCGTGAAGACGAAGGTCATTGGACTTTTTGGCCCCACGCGGCCGGAAATAACCGGCCCGCGAGGAAAAGGGCAGGCAGCGATCATTCAAAACGATGTCGCCTGCAACCGGTCTTCTTGTTATTACCTGGAATGCCCGGATAATATTTGCATGAAGTCAATTAGCGTTGATCAGGTGATGGATGAAATTCGAAAAATCAGAAATTAAGAAGATCTTAGTTATTTCTCTTAGCAATATCGGAGATGTTATTTTGACATTTCCGGTTTTGGATATTTTGAAGGAACATTTTCCCTCTGCCCAGCTTCATGTTGTTGTCGGCCCCAAGGCTGAACCACTTTTAGTTGGTAATCCACATTTTTCCGGCATCCACATTTTTAAAAAACACGATTCCGTTATGAGTAAGATCAAATGGGTTTGGAAACTGCGCGGTGAGAATTTTGACCTGGCGGTCGATTTGCGCAATACAGCCATTCCGTTTCTGATCGGCGCACGGTATCGAACGCCTTTAAACTTTTCTCGCAATGAAATTCTTCATAAAAAACAATCTCACCTTAATCGTCTTAGGTCCGTATTCTCTTTTTCTAGTGAAGCTGAGAAGCGACACGCCCTTTTTATCGCTGAGGCCGAAGATAAATTTGCGCGGGATGTCCTTTCTTTGTCCTCTTGTCCGAAAGAAAAAAATGTTATTGTCAGCCCGGGCGCGGCTAATCATAATAAACGTTGGACCAAGGAAGGGTTCGCTGAAGTTTGCGACCAGCTCATTGAAAAGCATCGCATGAGGGTCATTTTTGTCGGCGATGATTCGGATAGAAGTTTTGCGCAAGAGATCGCCGCCATCATGAAAAACCCGTCGCTTCTTTTGTGCGGAAAAACAACATTGCGTCAGTTGGCGGCGGTTTTAAGCCAAGCGCGGTTCATTATTGCCAATGATAGCGGGGTTATGCACTTGGCGAGTTATTTAGATATCCCGACGGTTGCTATTTTTGGGCCCACAGATCCGGCGAAATACGGGCCGTGGAGTTCCCAACATCATGTTGTTAAGCCGTCATCTTTTCTTCCTCTTGATAAAAAGTCCGATTCAACGGACAACCAGCAGGTCATGCGTTGTGTCAAAGCAGATGAAGTTTTTAAAAAGGCTGAAGCAATTCTTACCAACACTGTATAAAGGAACTTTTTTATGAGCGAGTTCGAGGAAAAGAGAAAGTTTGACCGCTATGAAACGGAAATAAAGATCTTTTTTCAAGTGACCTATGATCTGGCAACGTTAGTCCGGTATCAGGTTGTTGATCAAAAAAGCGAGAACAGGCCGGCTGAAAAATATTCGGCGCTCAGCAAAAATGTCAGCGTCGAGGGATTATGTTTTACCAGCGACCGAAGCTTGGACAAGGGCGTCTTCTTGGATATCGAAGTCTATTTGCCCGGACAAAAAGACCCTGTCCCTATGCAAGGAGAAGTGCGTTGGTCGCGTCCCTTTGTTAACGCCAAAAATGAAACCGTGTTTGATACAGGCGTTAAGATCGTTGTGGTGGATGGAAAGCCTGTGACGGAAACAGTTTTTTACGACTCGGCGAATAAGATCATGTGGAGCCTTGTCCTTGAATCTATTTTCGGGAATTTTAAGACTTTAATAGAGAAAATAAAGAAATCTTAAGTGCTGTTAGCAGTGTATAGCGATCTTAGTTATGAAAACCTACCGCAATATCCTTGTTGTGCGCACCGACCGGGTCGGAGACGTTGTATTGACAACTCCGTCCTTGGAGGCCCTGCGTAAGGCTTTTCCGAGTTCAAAAATTTCCATTTTAGTTGCGCCGCAGACCCGAGAGATCGTTGAAGGAAATCCCCATATTGATGAGATCATTGTCGATGACCGCAAAGGCCTTCAAAAAGGTTTTTGGAGATTTTGGAAGCTTGTTTTATTTTTGCGCCGGAAGAAATTCGACCTAGCCATCATTTTTCATACAAAAAGACGGACCAATTTTTTATGTTTTCATGCCGGAATTCCTCATCGCCTAGGATATAAAAATAAAAAAGGCGGATTTTTGTTAACGCAGGGCGTTGAAGATAAAAGAATTGAAGGCACGCGCCATGAGGCTCAGTATTGCCTTGATCTTTTGCGGTTTATCGGTGTTGAACCGGTCGATCTTAAGCTCTCGATTGTCGTGTCGGAGGGATCGGTGCGCTGGGCAGATGACTTTTTGAAGAAACAAGGTATTGAAAAAGGTGAGCTGATCGCTATCCATCCCGGGGCAAGTTGTATTTCTAAGCGTTGGCCGGCACAGAGATTTGCGAATGTGATCGATCAAGTTGTTTCAAAATATGGCGCAAAAGTTGTGCTGGTCGGCGATCAGGATACAAAAAAAATTTCACAAAAGATTCTTTCTTGCGTTCATTCTTCCGTCATTGACCTAACAGGCCAGACGTCGATCGGCCAGCTTGCTGCATTGTTTAAAAAGTGCCGTCTTTTGATCTCGAATGATTCCGGGCCGGTTCACGTGGCTTGCGCAGTCGGTTTGCCGGTTATTTCTATTTTTGGCCGTAACCAGGCCGGCTTAAGCCCAACCCGCTGGAAACCCTTAGGTCCTAAGGATATTGTTTTACACAAAGAAGTTGGTTGTGAAATTTGTCTTGCGCATAACTGCCGCATTGATTTTGAATGCCTGAAAGCACTTCAGCCTGGAGACGTTTTGGAAGCTGTTGACGCCCAATTTAAACTGTGATAGAATTGGCGCTTGAATTTGTTAATCCTGTTTTAAGGAAAAAGTTCTAACATGAGCCGTTTCAATAACATAATTACGAAATTTAAAGGGAAAAATATCCTCGTTGTTGGTGATCTTATCTTAGACGAGTATATCCGCGGCAGCGTTTCACGCATTTCTCCGGAAGCGCCTGTCCCCATCGTGCTTCAACAGGGAAAATCTGCTTATCAGCCTGGTGGTGCGGCCAATGTCGCCAATAATTTAAGTAGTTTGGGAGCCAAAGTATCTTTGGTGGGGAAAATTGGCGCAGACGCGCAAGGGCGCGTTCTTTTAAGTGAGCTTAAAAAACAAAAGATAAACACCAAGGGTATTGTAACGGATAAAACCGGTGTTACATCACTTAAAACAAGGATCATTGCCCATCATCAGCAAGTTCTTCGGTTAGATAGGGAAAAAGCGGTTGGCCCAGAAAATTTTCACATCGAAGACAAAATACTAGGATTTATTAAGTCCAATATCAAGCTTTTTGACGCCGTGATCCTTTCCGATTATGGTAAGGGCGTTATTACCTCTAATGTCGTCGGGAAAATTTGTTCTTTAGCCATTCAAAAAAAGAAAATTATCACTGTTGACCCCAAGGTTGAACATTTTGGTTTTTATAACGGTGTAACCTCAATTACTCCCAATAAAAAAGAAACAGAAAATGCGATTCGTAATATTAAACTGACGCAAAATGCCGGACGGCGCCTGGCGGTCTATAGCGATACATTAAAGACGGATGAAGATATTGATCTCGCCGGCCTAGAACTTTTAAAATTTTTAAATCTGCAATCACTATTAATTACGCTTGGCGAACAAGGAATGCGTATTTTTGAAAGAGGAAAAAAACCCGTTCATATTAATACAAAAGCCAGAGAAGTTTTTGATGTGACTGGTGCCGGGGACACGGTTATTTCGGTTTTTACGCTAAGTTTAACCGCGGGCGCCAGCAAATTAGAAGCCGCGCATTTGGCCAATTATGCCGCCGGTATTGTGGTCGGAAAAATGGGTGCCGTTGTTGTTACTAAAGAAGAATTACTATCTGCTGTTAAGCATCACGAGGATTAAAAATGAAAGTTATAGGCGTTATTCCGGCGCGTTACGGTTCGACGAGATTGGAAGCTAAGGTGTTGATCAAGATGGCCGGCAAGCCTATGATCTGGCATGTCTGGAATAGAGCCAAACAAAGCAAGCTTCTTAATGATGTTATTATCGCCTGTGACGACGAACGCGTTCGAAAAGCCGCCGTCGAATTTGGCGCCAACGCCGTCTTAACATCTAAAGACCACACCTCCGGCTCTGACCGCATCGCCGAAGTCGTGAATCCTTTGGATGTTGACATTGTGGTGAACATCCAAGGCGATGAGCCCTTGATCCATCCGAGCATGATCGATGATCTGGTGCGACTTTTGCTAGATGATAAAGAGTGTGTTATGGGAACCGTGATCAAGCCTCTGACGGATGAAGCCCAATTAGCCGACCCTAACATTGTCAAAGCCATTATTGATAAGAATAAATACGCTATTTATTTTTCGCGCTCAACCATTCCGTATAATCGAAATAAAATTCCCATCGGAGAAATTGGGTATTATAAACATTTAGGAATTTACGGTTATCGTAAAGAATTTTTATTTACCTTTAAGAATTTGCCAAAATCCCGTTTAGAAAAGGCCGAACAGCTTGAACAGTTGCGCGCCTTAGAAGCCGGCTACAAGATCAAAACCGTGGAAACAAAATTTGATACGATCAGCGTTGATGTTCAGGAAGACGTTGTCCGCGTCGAGGAATTCCTTAAAAGTCAGAGGCTGTCATGAATAAAACGATAAAAATCGGCGGTGTTACGATCAGTAATGACTTGCCGTTTGTTTTGATCGCCGGGCCTTGCGTTATTGAAAGCAAAGAATTAGTTTTTAAGACCGCGACCGCGATCAAAAAAATTACAGCGGCGCTTAATATCCCGCTTATTTTTAAAGCTAGCTATGATAAAGCCAATAGAACGTCTATCGCGTCGTTTCGCGGATTAGGTATGACGGAAGGTTTGAACGTCTTAGAAGAAGTGAAAGAAAAATTAGGAATTCCTGTTTTGAGTGATGTTCATTCTGTCGATGAGATGGAGCAGGCGGCGGAAGTTCTCGATGTGATCCAGATCCCGGCTTTTCTTTGCCGCCAGACGGATCTATTGCTTGCGGCCGCGAAAACCGGAAAAGTCATCAATATCAAAAAAGGACAATTTTTAGCGCCTTGGGATATGAAAGAAGCGGTCAAAAAAGTTGAACGCCAGGGAAATCGAAAGATCCTTTTAACCGAACGCGGGGTGAGCTTTGGCTACAATAATCTGGTGAGCGATTTTCGCGCGCTTGCGATCATGAAGCAAACGGGATATCCGGTTGTTTTTGATGCCTCGCACAGCGTTCAGCAGCCCGGCGGATTAGGAAAAGCTTCGGGAGGGAAAAGCGAATTCATTCCGCTTTTGTCTCGTTGTGCCATTGCGGCCGGTTGCGCGGCTATTTTTATGGAAGTCCATCCTCAGCCGGCGAAGGCTTTATCGGACGGACCCAACATGTTGCCACTGGAAAACTTAAAAAACCTTTTGATCGATCTCAAAGCCATTGATCGTATTGTTAAAAAAAGATAATTAAAACAGGTGGTTGCAATGTCAATACAAAGAGCCAGACAAGTTATTTATACTGAAGCGAAAGCTATTGTGGGCCTTGCGCGGCGCATTGACAAAAATTTCTTGAGCGCGGTTGACCTGATCTTCAAATGCCGCGGGCGGGTCATTGTGACCGGTATGGGAAAAACCGGTATCATTGGCCGGAAAATCGCCGCCACGCTTTCCTCGACGGGAACTCCCAGTATGTGGATGCACAGCGCCGAAGCTTTGCATGGTGATTTGGGGCAGGTGACAAGAAACGATTGCCTCATTCTTATTTCCCATAGCGGAGAAACCGAAGAAACAAAAAGGCTTTTACCGGCGATCAAAAAGATCGGGGCAAAATCAATTGCCATTACCGGAAATCCGAAATCAAATTTAGCGAAATATAGTGATGTTGTCTTAAACGTTGCCGTCCAAAAAGAAGGCTGTCCTTTAGGGCTTGCGCCGATGGCATCCACCACGGCCACACTTGTCATGGGAGATTGTTTGGCGGCTTGCCTTATTGACCGCAAAGGATTTAAAAAGGAAGATTTTGCTTTCTATCATCCTGGCGGAAGTTTAGGTCAAAGGCTTTTGCTGAAAGTTGAAGACATTATGCGCGCAAAAAATAATTATCCAAAAGTACGGGAAAATACGATTGTGAATGATGTCTTGTTGGCGATTACGCGCGCCCGTTGCGGATCGGCATGCGTGGTTGATCAAAAAGGTGTTTTAGTGGGGCTTTTTACTGATGGAGATTTGCGGCGGCATTTAAAGACCGACCCTTTATTGTCTTTACGCAAGGTTAAAGATGTGATGACGAAAAATCCGATCACTATTCAAAAAGAAAAGCTTGCCACTGAGGCTTTTCGAATTCTGCAAGATAAAAGGATCGACGAACTTCCCGTTGTTGACCGCGCCAGAAGATCTGTTGGGCTTCTGGATGTTCAAGATCTGCTAAAAGCCGGATTGGTTTAATTTCATGGACAAACGTATTAAAAAGATCAAAGTTCTAGCTTTGGACGTGGACGGTATTCTAACCGATGGGCGTATCATTTTCGATAGCCGGGGCACAGAAACAAAATTCTTTGATGTTCAAGACGGGTTTGGTTTAGTTTTATTCAAAAGGCTAGGGTATAAAACAGCCATTATCACGGCGCGCGCGTCAAAGGTTGTTGCACTTCGCGCTAAAGATTTGAATATTGATAAAGTTTATCAGGATGCGTATCCGAAAATGGATGCGTATAAAAAAATGTTGCGTCACTTTGGCGTAAAAGATAATCAAGTTTGTTTTGTCGGGGACGACCTGCCGGATCTGCCGGTTTTAAAAAAAGTTGGTTTTGCGGTCACTGTTCCTAACGGCGTTGCGGAAGTAAAAAAGGCAGCGCATTATGTTACGAAAAAATCCGGCGGCAAAGGAGCTGTTCGGGAAGTGATCGAGTTGATCCTGAAAACTCAAGGCCGATGGCCGGATGTTTTAAAGCGGTATCAATCATGACGAAAAAAATCCTTGTCACGTTTTTCATTTTTCTTCTAAGCGGCATGATCATTCATGCGGAAGAAACTCCTCAGCAATTTGAAGGATTTGATCTGGTCGGCTATTCCGAAGGCAACAAAAAGGCCTGGGATATTAAAGGCGATACGGCGGATATGATCGGCAGCATGATCAAGTTGACGAATATCGTTGCCAATGCTTATGGGGATGAGCAGATGCATTTAACAGCTCAAAGGGGAAATTTGGATAGGGTGAGCGGCCAAATGCATTTGGAAGATGATGTCGTGATCACCACCGAAGGCGGCGCTAAGATGACAACGGATTCTTTGGACTGGCACCGGGATAAAGATTTGGTGAAGACGAAAGATGACGTTGTTTTAACGCAGGAAGGAATGACGGCGACGGGCACGGGCGTTGAAGGGCATCCTGGTTTGAAGACAGCTCAGATGGAAAAGGATGTTACGGTAACAGTTAACACCGAGCCCAAAGGCGCCGGACGGACGATCACCATCACCTGTGATGGGCCGTTGGAAATTGAATACGAAAGCCAGAAGGCTGTCTTTAATAATAATGTCGTTGCCATTGATGCGGGCCGCAAATTAATGGCGGACAAAATCGAATTATTCTTTGATAATGTTTCAAGACAGATCAAAGAAATGATTTGTACCGGGAATGTTTCCATTATTCAGGGAGAAAATACGACGTATTCCGAGAAAGCTATTTATAACGCGCAGCAGCAAAAGCTGACCTTAGTGGGCCAGCCGAAACTTATTTTATTTACTGAAGGAGAAGGTTTCGGCGATATGCTGGGCGGCGAGGGAACAAAGGATATTCTTCCCGGACAGGAATCTGATGTATCTTCTGGAAACTAAAAATTTAGTTAAAACATACGGCGGACGCCGGGTTGTTGACGGGCTTAGCATTACGGTACGCCGCTCTGAGATCGTCGGGCTTTTAGGGCCCAATGGCGCCGGAAAGACAACAACCTTTTATATGGCTGTCGGGATCATTACGCCCGATGAAGGGCAGATCATTTTTGACCAGGCGGATATTACCAAAAAAGCAATTCACGAACGATGTCATTTAGGGATAGGTTATTTGGCGCAGGAACCATCTGTCTTTCGCAAGCTAACGGTTAAAGAAAATATCATGGCCATTTTAGAAACGCTCAACATCAGCCCTCGCGAGCGCAAGAAAAGATTAGAAGCGCTTTTAGAAGAACTGAATATCGCGCATCTTGCCAATAGCAAGGCGTACACGCTTTCCGGCGGAGAAAGACGGCGCTTGGAGATCACGCGTGCTTTAGTGACCAATCCGTCATTTATCCTGTTGGATGAGCCTTTTTCCGGCATTGATCCGATCGTGGTGGCGGAAGCGCAAGAGATCATCCGGGAATTAAAGAACAAGGGGCTGGGGATTCTTTTGACGGACCATAATGTGCGGGAAACACTTTCCATCACGGATCGTGCATATTTGATCGCCGATGGAAAAGTTTTAATTTCAGGGACAGCGGAACAATTGATCAATGATCCGGGTGCCAGAAAGATCTATTTAGGCGAAAAATTTACGATGTAAATTTTTCGCCCGGAAGTTATTTTATTCAACAACATCAAACAGAAGGGTAGATATTTAAAATGAAAGTCGAAGTAAAGAAGATTGACGCGACCAGACGCGAATTAAAGTTCCAAATTTCTAAAGATCGTGTTTCAAAAAAACTCGAAGAAATTTATGTGGATATCGGCAAAGAAGCCAAGATCAAAGGCTTTCGCCCGGGAAAAGCTCCTCGTCATTTGATCGAATCTAATTATAGCAAGCTGGCCCAAGAAGAAACTTTAAAAAAGATCATCCCCGAGGTTTATCGTGAAGCGGTTGAAAACGAAAAGCTTGCCCCTATTGATCTTCCGGAGATCGAAGATGTTTCTTTTAAAGACGGGACCGTTTCTTTTACGGCAAAATTAGATATTAAGCCTGATGTAAAGATCAAAGATTATAAGGGTATTCCTATTCAAAAGAAAAGTTCCGCCGTGACCGAAGAAGAGATCGCTAAAACTTTTGAATTCTTTAAAAAAGGGCAAGGCAAAGAAAAAGAGCTAACCATTGATGATGAGTTTGCGCGGGGCTTAGGCTACGTTGGCCTTGACGATTTTAAAAATTCTTTAAAACGCCAAATGGAAGTTGATAAAGACCGGCAAAACCGTTTGGATGTAGAAAATCAAGTCGTTGAATATTTGCTAAAAAACGCGCAGCTTTCTGTTCCCCAAACTGCCGTCAAAAAACAAGTTGATTACCGCCTTTCGGAAAACCGGCGCCATTTTGAACAGCATGGCCAGAAAAAAGAAGACATCGACAAAAAGCTTGACGAGATGCGTAAGGATCTAGAAGCGGTATCTGAAAAAGATGTTAAGGTATACTTCATCCTTGATAAGATCGCCGAACTGGAGAATATTTCAGTTACGGAAAATGAAAATGCTTTTCATAAAGTCATGGGATTTTTACTTAAAGAAGCCAAGTGGGAAGGAGAAAAATAATGGATGAAAAAATGCAAATGTTAGTTCCTATTGTGGTGGAAAAAAGCGGGCACGGCGAACGCGCGTATGATATTTATTCTCGATTGCTCAAAGACAGAATTGTTTTTATCGGAACGGCCATTGACGATGTTGTCGCTAATTTGATCATTGCTCAACTGCTTTTCTTGCAGTCGGAAGACGCAACAAAAGATATCAATGTTTACATTAATTCTCCGGGCGGATCGGTGACGGCAGGCTTGGCTATCTATGATACGATGCAATTTGTAAAACCCGATGTTTGTACGTATTGTATGGGGCAAGCCGCCAGTATGGGCGCGGTTTTGCTAACAGCCGGAACAAAAGGAAAGCGCTATGCTTTACCGTATTCGCGTATGATGATCCATCAGCCCTGGGGCGGCGTTCAGGGTGCGGCGAGTGATATTTCTATTCAAGCCCAAGAGATCATGCGGCTTAAAGAGGATCTTAATTCGATCTTAGCAAAACATACCGGACAGTCTTTGGACAAGGTCAAGAAAGATTCCGACCGAGATTATTTTATGTCGTCGCAGGAAGCCAAAGCGTATGGTCTTATCGACGAAGTGATCATCAATCCAAAGAAAGCATAAACTCAAAATAATTGATTGAAAGAAAGGAATTTTTAGAAATGAAACGCAATCTTCTCTTGACCCCGGGCCCCACACAACTTCCTCCTCAGGTTTGCGAAGCATTAGGAAAACCGATCATTCATCATCGCACGCCGCAGTTCCAAAGTATCCTAAAGGAGGCAACGGAAGGGCTTAAATATATTTTTCAAACCCAAAATGATGTTTTTATTTTAACATCGTCGGGAACAGGGGCTATGGAAGCGGCGGTTTGTAATTTACTTTCGATCGGCGATAAAGCCATTACCGTAGAAGCCGGAAAATTCGGCGAACGCTGGACCGAGCTTTGCAAGGTTTATGGCGTTGACGCAAAAGTCATGAAAGTCGAGTGGGGTAAGGCTGTTTCGGCTAAGGAAATTGAAAAGGTTTTATCTGAAAATAAAGACATTAAAGCGGTTTTTGTCACGTTATGCGAAACATCAACCGCCGCCGCGACCGATATCAAAGCGCTTGGGGAAGTTGTGAAGAAAACCGGCGCGGTTTTAGTGGTTGATGCTATCAGCGGACTTGGCGTTACCGATTTGCAGACAGATAATTGGTCAGTGGATGTTGTGGTGACCGGTTCGCAAAAAGGATTGATGCTTCCGCCGGGCTTGGCGTTTATCAGCGTGAGCAAAAAGGCTTGGGAGTTGATCGAAAAATCTAAGACACCAAAGTATTATTTCAGTTTAAAGAAAGCTAAAAAAGCCTGGGATCAAACCGATACGCCGTTTACGCCGGCCATTGGCATCATCATCGCTTTAAATGAAAGTTTAAAGTTGATGCGCGGTGTTGGCATCGAAAAGTTATTCGTTTATTATGCGAAAATGGCAAAAGCCGCCCGCGAAGCCGCTAAGGCATTGGGCTTAACGATTTTTCCGGATGAATCTTGTGTGTCCAGTGTTGTGACCGCTGTTAATATTCCGTCCGGTATCGATGGGAAAAAGCTGGTCAAGCAAATGCGCGATACCCATGGCATTACGGTTGCCGGAGGCCAAGCGGAGTTGGAGGGAAAGATTTTTCGCATCTCCCATATGGGCTGCGTGGACGAATATGATGTCTTAAGCGGGATCTCGTGCTTGGAGAAAGTCTTAAAAGAAATGGGCTATAAATTTGAATTAGGAGCCGGCGTTGCGGCGGCACAAAAGGTATTAAATTCTTAAAAAGAAAATTAAAAAACTTTAGGAGCATGAAATGAAAATCCTTATTAGCGATAAGCTAGCCGATGAAGGCGTTAATATTCTAAAAGATGTCAAAGAATTCCAGGTTGACTGCAAATACGGGATCAAGCCCGACGAGCTTAAAGCGATCATCAAAGATTATGACGCGCTGATCATCCGAAGCGGAACGACTGTAACGGCGGATATCATCAGCGCGGCCGATAAATTGAAATTTATCGGCCGCGCCGGTGTCGGCGTGGACAATATCGATTTGGTGGCCGCCACCAAAAAAGGCATTGTGGCGATGAATACGCCCGGCGGAAATACGACATCAACCGCCGAGCATGCGATGAGCTTGATCTTATCATTATCCCGCAATATCCCTCAAGCATATGCGTCGATGAAAAGCGGGAAATGGGAACGCAATAAGTTCAACGGTGTTGAGCTTTACGGAAAAACATTAGGGATCGTCGGTTTGGGGCGCATCGGCTCAACAGTTTCACGTATGGCCAAAGGATTCGGGATGAAGATCATTGCGTATGATCCTTTTATCTCCATGGAAGTTGCCAAAAAAATGGAGATCGAAGTTGTGGAATTAAACGATTTGATCAAGCGAGCCGATTATATTACGATCCATACACCCAAAAGCACGGAAACAAAACATCTTATTTCCGATGCGCAATTTGCCATGATGAAAAAAGGCGTGCGCATTATCAATTGTGCCCGCGGCGGTATTGTGGACGAAGCGGCTTTGGCGCGCGCGTTAGAAGCGGGCAAGATCGCCGGCTGTGCTTTGGACGTTTATGAAAAAGAACCGCCCGACCCCAATTTGCCGTTATTTAAATTTGACAATTGTGTTGTGACGCCGCATTTAGGCGCATCAACATCCGAAGCTCAGGTCAATGTGGCCGTAGAGATCGCCGAAACCGTTCGGGATGCTTTATTAGGCAAGGGAATTGTCAATGCCGCGAATTTTCCGTCAGTTGACGCGCAATCCTATAAAGTTTTAGAGCCGTATATTAATCTGGCACAGCGTATGGGAAAGTTTGCCGGCCAGCTTATTAACGGGCGCATCAATGAAGTCAAAGTTACTTATGCCGGAGAAATGACAAAATATAAAAATGCTCCGGTCACGATGTCTTTGGTTTATGGGCTTTTGTGGCCGATCTTAGAGGAGACGGTTAATTTTGTGAACGCCATTGATGTGGCTCGCGAACGTGCTATTAAAGTCGAAGAAACTCAATCTCACAGCGAAGAAGAATTCGTTAATCTGATCAAAATGGAAGTGGTGACCGATAAAGAAACATTCAGCCTTTGGGGAACTTTATCTGGCAATATGCAACCGCGCATTGTTAAGGTGAATAATATTTACGTTGAGGCGACTCCCAACGGGTATATGCTTTTTATTAATAATAGTGACCGTCCCGGCATCGTCGGTGCCGTTGGAACGATCCTGGCCCAAGACAGCATTAATATTGCCAGCATTACTTTTGGCCGGGAAAAACAAGGCGGGTTGGTCATTAGCGTTGTCAATGTGGACAGCGAAGTTTCCGAAAAAGTTTTAGATAAGCTGCGCAAAACAAAAGATATTTTGTTTGTTAAGCTGATCAAAGTTTAATGCTTTAAAAACAGTTTAAAACGGTTTTTAAAATGAATTTCTCTCCTTTTACTCAAACCGGGCTTATGGACGGGCGCAATCCGTGCGCACTGACGCTTTTATTTTTTTGGGTGTCGCTGCTCCTTCTTTTAGGATACAAGCAAAAACAAATTACGTTAGCGGGAATTCTTTTGTTGGCGTCTCTATGGGCGGGTTGTTTTGCCTCGGGCTTGGGCGCCTTAAAGGAACTTTATAGTTCAGCGGTGCTTTATGCGCTTTCAAAAACATTATATCTTTTGATGGGATTTTTAGCGCTTATCTTTGGCGCGATCAATGCCCATGATTGGATAAAAGCAAAAAAGAAAACACCTGAGGCAATGATCATCAAATCGCTTGTTTTGGGCGAAGGGCAAAAATTATTTTCAAAGAAGATCTTGCCGGCTGTTATTGCCAGCGGTTTTTTTGTATCATTCTTAGGGACAGTTGCCGTCGGACATTTCTATTTTCCGGTTATCTTTTATGTTTTAAATGCGCAAAATCAAATGGATAGCGCGTTTGTATATCTATTGGTCTACAGCCTTGCTTATCTTGTTCCGATAACGGTTATTTCGGCCTTGATCTTTATCATTCTTAAGCTGGAACGGATGATGGCAGTAGTTATGGCCCAGGCGCTTATCATTAGAAGTATTTTTGCCGCGTTATTTTTGGCTTTAGGATTAGGCTTAGTTGTTATTTTTAATTTTGTTTAAAAGACAAGGAGATCGTATGCGCCTAACAAAAATCATCATTGCCGCGTGTATTTTTTTAAGCGCTGGGCAAATGCTTTTTGCGCAAATTCCTGCTCCCGTCGCGGGACCGGGAATGGGAAAAGCCCGCTGTCAATCGGATATGGATTGCCAAAAAACTGATATGCGCGGGCTTTGTCAAAATCCCGGGCAAGCGAATTCGGCATGCGTTTTTCTGGAGACGGTTAAGGCGACTTTGTGTGTGGTTACTCCTAATGATTGCCGCACTTGCTTAACCGGGCCTGTGGTCAATCAGTTAAAAAACATTTTTCCGGCGCTAAGCGTCGAATATCTTCCCGCTGATAGCGAGCGTGCGGTTAAGATGATCAATGATGCCAAGATCGAATTGATGCCGGCATATATTTTATCGAAGGAAGTCGGGGAAGACCCTATTTTCGCGCAAATTGCAGAGTCTGTTGAGCTCGTCGGAGATTATTATTATGTAAAGCCGGCTGTTTCCGGAGTTTCGTATTTTTGGGGAAGAACACCAAAAGCCGATCAGCTGGACCTATTCATCTTTATCACCCACCCTGATACGGCAAGATTGCTTAAGGTTGGCAAGGAATTAATGGATCAGAAAAAAGAAGGCCTTCGTTTTCAAGTGCGTTTGGTTGGGTCAAAAAATCCGGAAACAAACGAGGTCGTCAGTCCTGCCGGCATACGCGAGTTAAATGAAAATAAAATTTATGCCTGCGTGGATCAATATTATCCCGAAAGATCCTGGGATTATTTAGCGTGCCGTGCTAATGATATTGGAAGCCTTTGGTGGGATGATTGTTTAAAGGGCGAACCGGCGGATACGGACAAGGTAAAGCAGTGCGCGCGCGGTAGCGAAGCTAACGCTCTTCTTGCGGAGAAGGTAAAATTTTCCGAAGAGCTGCAAGTTTCTTACGCGCCGCTTTTTTTGATGGACAATGTTGAGATCTTTGGCGCGAATGATAAAACAACTGCGCAAGAGTTAATGAAGACTTTAGAGAAAAAACCGGTTGCAAGCGAGGCAGCACAGAAAAGCGAATAACAGCTAAGGATTAACCTCAATTTTTTAAGGAAATTTCTATGAATATTGTGGTCGTTGGTGCTCAGTGGGGCGATGAAGGCAAGGGCAAACTTATCGATATCTTGTCGCGTGATAAAGATATTACCGTGCGTTATCAAGGCGGCAATAATGCCGGGCATACGGTTATCGTCGGAAAAGAACAGTATGTTTTTCATCTTTTACCGTCGGCAATTTTGCGCGATGAAAAAGTGTGCGTGATCGGAAACGGTGTTGTCATTGATCCTAAAGCCTTATTAGAGGAAACAGAAGGACTGGTTAAGCGCGGTGTCAAGATCAACAAAACAAAATTTAAGATCTCTGGCCACGCGCATGTGGTGATGCCGTATCATCGCATTCTAGATGGGCTTCGTGAGTCACTGCGCAAAAATAAAATAGGAACAACTGGCCGCGGCATCGGGCCTTGTTATGCCGATAAGGTTGCGCGTTGCGGTATTCGCATGGTTGATCTTTTAAATCCAGTTATTTTAAAAGCAAAATTAGAAGATAATTTGACCGAGAAAAATGAGATCTTTAAGCGGGTTTTCGGCCGTTCTGATTTTCGATTCAAAGAAATTTATGATGAATATCTCGATTATGGAAAAAAGCTTAAAGAATATATCTGTGACGCAGCTTTGTTTGTAAATCGGGAGATCGACAAAGGAAAAACCGTTCTTTTCGAAGGAGCTCAGGGAACCTTTCTGGATATCGATTTTGGAACGTATCCTTTTGTGACTTCATCCAATTCAACGAGCGGGGGTGTTTGTTCCGGAAGCGGTGTCGCGCCGACTAAGATCGGCAAGATCATTGCTGTCGTAAAGGCCTACACAACGCGCGTTGGTGAAGGGCCGTTTCCGACGGAGTTGTCCGAAGGTTTGGAGTCGGATATTCGAGCGCGCGGAAAAGAATTTGGGGCGACAACAGGGCGTCCAAGGCGTTGCGGATGGTTTGACAGCGTTTTAGTAAGATATGCGGTGGCCATTAACGGATTTTCAGAGTTAGCCATTATGAAGCTGGATGTCTTGGACCATCTTAAGAAAATCAAGATCTGTACCGGTTATCGATATAAGGGAAAGATCCACCGGGATTTTCCTCTTGATTTTGAAGTTTTAAGCAAAGCTAAACCGGTTTATGAAGAAGTTGATGGCTGGCAAACTCCGGTTACCAATATTCGAAGTTACAGCAAGCTTCCCTTAAATGCCAGGCGTTATTTAGAACGGCTTGAGGACCTTTTGGGCGTTAAAATTAAGTGTATTTCGGTTGGGTCAAAGCGAGATGAGATCATTAATCGGTAATAAGCCAACTTATCGTAACTCGTTGTGTTGCTTAGAGAAAAATCTTGACTTTAATTTTGGCTTATGTTAATTTGGGGTACTGAAAAAGGAGGATGGAATGTTTAAGTTTAAAGGAATTATTTCGATACTAGCGGTTGCCATTTTGGTGGGTTCAATGTTGGCGGGGTGTACGGTCATTGTTCAAAAAGGACGCCGTACGGATGTTGAAAAGATCTCACAGTTAAAAAATGAATTAAGTGAATTAGAAAGAGCAAAAGCCGAGCTGGAAGATAGGCTCAGAAAAGAAATCGCCGATAAACAAGTGTCGGTCGATATGATGGAGCGAGGCTTGGTCATCACATTTGTGGCAGAAGTTTTGTTTGATTCCGGAAAAGCAAAATTAAAACCGGAATCATTAGCGGCACTAGAGAAGGTTTCGGATGTTTTGAAAACGACTGTCCGCGATCTTAAAGTCGGTGTCGAAGGGCATACGGACAATATTCCGATCAAATACTCAGGTTGGAAATCAAACTGGGAATTATCGGCAGCGCGCGCGATGAGCGTTCTTCACTTTTTAGCGGATAGCCAAGGTATTGAGCCTATGCGGCTTTCAGCGACGGGATTTGGTGAATATCACCCCGTAGCTTCTAATGATACTGTTGAAGGACGGCAAAAAAATCGCCGTGTAGAAATTGTGATTTTGCCGAACGCAACAAAAAAGTCGGCTGATGAAAATTCTTCAAACGAGAACTTAAAATAATTTAAGTTTTTGGCGGGATGATGATGAAAAATAAAGCTTTGGTTTTAGGCGTCTTCTTGCTTTTTATTTCCTTGTTGATCTTTGTTTTTTCAGGGAAAACTGTTGATAAAAGCAAAAAAGAACTTAATCAAGAACGCTATAGCCGCATGGTCGCGGAAGAGTCATTAGAAAAGGCCATGTCAAAGTTGCGAGCCATTGAGTCAGAAGCAGCCAATACAAAAGAAAAGGTCCAAAGCACGCAAGTTGTTTTAAATGAAGAGCGGGCAAAGATCTCTGGGCTTCAAAGCGAATTAGAAAAAATGGCGGTTTTAAACGAGAAATTGCAAAAGCAATTAAATGAGGCACTGACCGCCTCGGATCAAGCGCAGCAACCCCCAGCTCAAACGCCTTAAAGAGCGTATGTTCGATCGTATGATGAATTGTTGATTTTCTGACAAAGTGATTGATGTAAAATGGGGGATTAAACGATCCCCCATTTTACTTAGGAAAGAATATAGAATAAGTCATTTTTGAAAGGAAAAGTTACTAGTCGATACGCGTTAGAAAAATATCGGACACAAGAAAAAGCCAAGAGGGGGACAAACATGGCCACAAAAAAGACGGTGGTTAGTAAAAAGGTAAAAGCGGCTGACAGGGTAGTCAGAAAAAAAGTTGTAGCAAAGATTGTTGAGAAAAAGCTGCTTAAGTTAAAGAAGGTTTCAGTGGGTTTGGTTGACCGTAAGCCGGCTCGCCTCAGGGCAAAGATCGCTTCGCTTAATTCATCGCAACAAAAAGTTTCCGGAACAAAGTTTTACACCGGTGTTGGCCTCAAGACAGAAACAGTTCCGCAATTTTCTACCGAACTACCTCAAAAATACTACGAAGACAAAATCGTTGTTCAGGTGCGTGACCCCTGGTGGTTGCATAGCTATTGGGAAGTGCAAGATTCGACCGTCAATGATATCCGTCGCCGCTTTGGCAATGATTTTCATGGAGCGCGGTTAGTTCTAAGAGTCTATGACATTAGCTACATTATTTTTAACGGAACTAATGCGCACCGTTTCTTTGACATTGATGTTAATTTAGAATCCGGAAGCTGGTACGTTGACATCGCGGAGCCAGGACGTTCTTGGTGCATTGATATTGGTTTTCTGCTTAAAAACGGCACATTTATCATGATCGCCCGATCAAATGTTGTCACGACTCCTCTAGACGGCCCGTCTTGGGTCATGGATGAAGAATGGATGATCCCCGATGAGATGTTCGCCCGGCTTTATGGTCTAGGATTTGGGTTCGGTCCGAATTCTCCTACCGGAAAAGGTTGGCTGGAACGCTTAAAGCTTCCTATGGGTTCTCCGGGATTATTTTCAATCAGCAGTCCTCGCCGATTTAAAACAGAAGGGAAAAAGCCGTTTTGGCTTGTTGTTAATACAGAGCTTATCGTGTATGGAGCGACTGAGCCGGACGCGCGCGTTACTGTCTGCGGGAAAGATTTAAAGCTTAACCCAGATGGAACATTTTCTCTTCGTTTTGCATTGCCTGACGGGAAACAGACAATCCCCGTTGAAGCCTGGTCTAATGACGGCACAGACCACCGTTGTATTACTCCCATCGTTTCAAAAGAGACCCGTTAAGATAACGGCATTTTTTCCTGGTTTTAGACTTAAGCCAGTTGTGGGCGATAGACATTCATCAAACGCATAGGGAGACTTTTATGGAAAAAGGGTATTTCAGCTTAGTTTTGCATGGGCATTTGCCTTATGTTCGGCATCCAGAACACGAAAACTTTTTGGAAGAAAGTTGGTTTTACGAAGCGATCACGGAAACGTATGTTCCGCTGATCTTGATCTTTGAAAAATTGATCGCAGATAAAGTTAAATTTCGTTTAACTATGACGTTAAGCCCAACGCTTTTGTCGATGTTCTGCGACTCTTTGTTGCAAGAGCGGTATCTTAAGCATATCGGAAAATTGATCGAGCTTGCCCACAAGGAAGTTGAGCGTACGCGTTGGCAGCCGGAATTCCACGATCTCGCTAATATGTATTTGCATGACTTTATCGAGTCGCGCGATACGTTTTTGCGTTACGGAAAAAATCTAGCGATGGCGTTTAAGAGTTTTCAGGATCAAGGGCGTCTGGAGATCATTACCTGCGGAGCGACACACGGATTTTTGCCCTTGATGGATACGTGTCCTGAATCTGTGCGCGCGCAAGTTCGAGTAGCGGCAGACCATTATAAAAGTATTTTAGGGCGCGCGCCCCAGGGGATATGGCTTCCGGAATGTGCTTATCAACCCGGCCAAGATGTTATTTTAAAGGAAAATGGGATCAAGTACTTTTTATCCGATGCGCATGGGATCTTACATGGAACACCTCGTCCCAAATACGGAAATTTTGCTCCCGTTTATTGCAAGTCTGGCGTCGCGTGCTTCGCGCGTGATCTGGAATCTTCCAAACAAGTTTGGTCTTCCATTGAAGGTTATCCGGGAGATTATTTGTACCGGGATTTTTACCGCGATGTTGGATTTGACCTAGAATTTGAATATATCAAGCCCTATATCCATCCGGACGGAATTCGTATCAACACGGGTATTAAATATCACCGTATTACCGGTCCGACCAATGAGAAACAGGTTTATTTAAGAAAAGCGGCTCTGGATAAGGCCGCTGATCATGCCGGGAATTTCCTTTTTAACCGGCAAAAACAAGTTGAATATCTATATGATCTTCTCGGGAAAAAGCCTATTCTGGTCTCTCCGTATGACGCGGAACTTTACGGACATTGGTGGTTTGAAGGCCCGCAGTGGCTGGATTTTCTTATTCGCAAAATTCATTTTGACCAGGATACGCTGCGCATGGTAACGCCTTCAGAATATTTGGCGGAAAATCCGCGCAACCAGGTCGTAACTCCGTCGATGTCGAGCTGGGGCTACAAAGGTTATAGCGAAGTTTGGCTTCAGGGAACGAACGATTGGATCTATCGGCACTTGCATAAAGCATCACAACGCATGACAGAGTTGGCAAAGACGTATAGCAAAAATGGCACCGATGACCTGACAAAACGCGCCTTAAATCAAGCCTTGCGCGAACTGTTATTAGCGCAAAGTTCCGATTGGGCTTTTATTATGGCGACCGGAACGCATGTGGAATATGCCGTCAAACGCACCAAAGAACATTTGTTGCGTTTTACCAATATTTACGAAAGTGTCAAGGCTCATCGTGTTGATCCGATGTGGTTAAGCGACATCGAATATAAAGATAATATATTTCCAGAGATCGATTATCGAGTTCATCAGTAATGCCTGAAAATAATTTACCGATACACGTTGCCATCATTATGGACGGCAACGGCCGCTGGGCGAAGAAAAGAAATTTACCGAGAACCAGCGGGCATTTAGAAGGTGTCAAAAGAGTTGAAGAGATCACGCAAGTTGCCAATAACTTAGGCATCAAAGTCTTAACGCTGTATACGTTCTCGACAGAAAATTGGACGCGCCCGCAAGACGAAGTCTCGATGCTGATGCGCACGCTTATTTCAGCTTTAAACCGAAAAGTGGACGATCTAAATAAAGGCAATATTAAGTTGTCATGGATCGGAAAACAAGACGGTATTCCGGAAGAGGTCTTTAAGACCATTGAGCGTGCGATGGAGCTGACGAAGAAAAATACGGGGCTGATATTAAATCTTGCGTTTAATTATGGCAGCCGCGTCGAGATCCTTAACGCGGTTAAAGCGGTTGCGGCGCGCGTTAAAGAAAATGATCTGGCGGCCGCGCAGATCACGGAAGATATTTTTAGCCGGGAACTCTATACGAAAAACTTACCTGATCCCGATCTATTGATCCGGACTTCAGGGGAAAAACGTATCAGCAATTTTTTATTATGGCAGTTGTCTTACGCGGAATTTTATTTCACCGAAACACTTTGGCCGGATTTTAACGAGGCAGAATTCAAAAAAGCCTTGGATGATTTCAAAAACCGGGAACGCCGTTACGGAAACGTTCCTACAAATTAAATAAAAATGGTCATTAATCGAACGATCAGCGCAGTACTTCTTATTGTATTAGCCGCATTAGCGGTTGTTGTTGATTGGGTTTTTATCAGCGTGATCGTTTTTTTAACGGTCGGCGGCCTCTACGAATTCTTTTATCTGATCAAAAAGAAGGGAATTCCCATTTATAGCTATGTGGGAACATTCATAGGCGCCATGATCCCGCTTTCGATCTATACGCGTTTTGAACTTACAAAGAATTGGGAATTACTGTTTACGGTTTTGGCATTTTTGATCATTCTTTTTATGCAATTTACTCGGCATGATAATAGCAATGCGATCGCCGGGATTTCGACAACACTTTTCGGAGTTCTGTATATTTCTTGGTTCTTTAGTTTTTTGATCAAGATCAGATTCCTTTTGCCCGATATAGAAGGCGTTAAACTTTTGGCCTTTCTTATTTTGGTGACAAAGTCCGGTGATATCGGAGCTTATTTGATCGGCAACCGTTTTGGAAAACATCCGCTGTTGCCGCGCATTAGTCCTAATAAATCCGTAGAAGGTTGTTTGGGTGGATTGGCCTTTAGTCTTTTATGCGCCTTTGCGGCGAAGCCGTTTTTGCCGGCCTCCATTCATTTTCCTATTTGGAATATTTTCTTTATGGGGGCATTTTTTGGCGGAGTCGGCCAGTTGGGCGATTTGTCCGAATCGCTGATCAAGCGTGACTGCAATGTGAAAGATTCCGGGAAGTTATTCCCGGGTATGGGCGGTATCTTAGACGTGATCGATAGTTTGCTTTTCTCGGCACCGGCTTTTTATCTTTATATGAGCGCAGCATTAAGCACTATTAAGGGATGAAATTAATAAGAGTTGCGATATTAGGGTCAACCGGATCTATCGGGATCAATGCGCTAAAGGTTATTGAACGGTTTCCCGAACGATTTAAAGTTACGGCGTTAACGGCATACAATAATTTTGGCTTACTGGAAAAGCAAGTAAGGAAATTTGCTCCTTCTCATGTTGCGGTCGGCTCTTCGGGGCGTAAGTATTTCAAGAAACATCTGAATCTTAAAAAAGTAAAACTTTATGATGCGGATGAACAAATCTCTGAGATTGCCGCGCTCAAGGAAGTGGATATTGTTGTTTTGGCCATACGAGGAAGCGCGGCGTTGCTGCCGTTTTTAAGTGCGGCGCAAGCCGGCAAAAGGATCGCGCCGGCCAATAAGGAAGCCTTAGTTATCGCGGGCGGCCTTATTGTCAAGGAAGTAAAAAAGTACGGCGCATCCATTATTCCGATTGACAGCGAACAAAGTGCTATTTTTCAGTGTTTGCAAGGGCGCGGTAAAAATGAATTAAAGAAAATTTATCTGACGGCATCCGGCGGCCCTTTGTGCGATATCAAGAAAAATCGATTTAGCCGATTATCTGTTAGGGAAGTTTTGCGTCATCCGCGCTGGAAAATGGGAAAAAAGATCACGGTTGATTCCGCTACGCTCATGAACAAAGGATTTGAAGTTTTGGAAGCGCGCTGGCTTTTTGATGTTGATGTGAAGAATATTGACGTTGTTGTTCATCCCGAGGCCGTTATTCATTCCATGGTTGAATTTAACGATGGGTCGATCTTAGCGCAGTTAGGGATCACGGATATGCGGCTTCCTATTCAATATGCTTTGACGTATCCAGATCGGCTTGCCAGCGGCCTTAAACAAATTGATTTTTTCAAATTAGCAAAGCTGACATTTAAAAAACCGGATCTTAATAAATTTCCAGCGCTGTCATTGGCATTTTACGCGGCGAAAAAAGGCGAGACTTATCCGTGCGCGCTTAATGCCGCTAATGAAGAAGCCGTCGACGCGTTTCTTAACGGTTATTTGAATTTTTCGAAGATATACGGCGTTGTGGAGAAAGTAGTTTTAGCTCATCGTCCGGTCAAAGATCCCGGTTTGCATGATATTAACTTGGCAGATCAATGGGCGCGGGATAAAGCGAGAACACTTATATTTAGCGGCCGTTCACAGGCAAGAAAAAATAGTTAAAAGGATCAATAAATGAGTATTTTGATTTTCCTTATTGTCTTAAGCATTTTGATCATTGTTCATGAGCTTGGACACTTTGCGACCGCGAAATCTTTGGGTGTGAAAGTTGAGCGGTTTGCTGTTGGTTTCGGGCCTAAGTTATTTTCCTTTATGTTTCACGGAACTGAGTTTGCTGTTTGCCTTATTCCTCTGGGCGGCTATGTGAAGATGTCCGGCGATGAGCGCAGCGAACATAAAGGAGAAGCTCACGAATATTATTCGAAACCACCCGGCCACAGAGCCTTGATCGTTTTGATGGGCCCGGTGGTCAACTATGTTTTAGCTCTGGTGTGTTTTTATTTTGTTTTTTTATTCGGATATCCTACGCTTTCGGCGAAAGTTGGGGAATTGATCAAAGATTATCCGGCACAAAGCGCGGGCCTTGAGGTCAATGACCAGATCCTTCGTATTAATAATAAAGAGATCAAGAGCTGGGAAGACCTGCAGCAGTATATTTCTACCTCTAAAGAATCCGAATTGAATTTTGTTTTCTTAAGAGACGGAAAAGAGAAACAGCTTGTTGTTAAGCCGAGTGTTGAAGAACTTACCAATATTTTCGGGCAGAAAGAGCGAATTCGTGTTGTCGGTATTCGCCCTCAGGAAGAGATCATCGTTCTTAAACATGGAGCGGGAGAATCGGTTGTAAAATCATTCGAGCGGTTAGGGGAAATTACGGTTACGACGTATAAAGCGCTATATCGGATCGCGACAGGTGCGATGTCGGCTAAGGATTCCATGACGGGGCCGATCGGGATTTTTTATATTATTAAAAAAGCCGCCGAAATGGGGCTGTCTTATCTTTTATATGTCATGGCGATCATTAGCGCGAGTTTAGCAATTTTTAATCTCTTGCCGTTGCCGGTTTTAGACGGCGGGCATCTTTTTTTGCTTGGTATCGAAAAGGTGCGCGGCAAACCTTTGTCAAATAAAGCGGACGAGGCATTAAGCCGTGTTGGGCTTAGCCTGATCCTTTGCTTGGCTGCTTTTGTCTTTTATAGTGACCTGATCCGCTATGGTTGGTTGGATAAAATTATGGGGCTATGGCGACACTTAGGATTATAAAAAAACGGGGGACACATGGCAGATATCATTAAGCGCAAGGTGCAAGAACATCTTATTTCTAAGACTGATTTTTTGTCCGTTAAAGATAAGCTCAATGAGGATCAGCTGCGCGTTTTTGTTTTAAACGCCATTAATGAAGTATGCAAAAAAGAGGAAATGATCCTTACCGAAGACGAGCGTGTTTTACTGATCCGGGAATTGGTAAGCGCTGTTATCAGTTTTGGCCCTTTGCGTCCTTTGATGGAAGATAATTCTATTTCAGAGATCATGGTGAACGGCCCGCGCAAAATCTATATTCAGCGAAAAGGGCACATCGGGTTGGCGGATGCTCGCTTTGACGATGACCGCCATCTTTTGCATACAATTCAAAAGATCTTGGCGATATCCGGTTCCGGGCGCCGCGTGGATGAGTCATCTCCGTATGTGGATTTTTCCTTAAGCGATGGTTCTCGGGTCAATATTATTTTGCCGCCGGTTTCTTTATCGGGCCCGGTCATAACGATCCGAAAGTTTTCATCAGAGATCTCAAAGATAGAAGATCTTTTAGACCGTCAAATGCTCAATAAACAGATGGCCGAATTCTTGGTTGCGTCCATTAAGGCAAAGCTCAACATCGTTTTTTGCGGGGCAACGGGAACAGGTAAAACGACGACATTAAATGTTCTATCGCGGTATATTTCCGAAGACGAACGTGTGATCACTATTGAAGATACTGCTGAGCTTCAGCTTTTGCAGGAACAT
This sequence comes from Candidatus Omnitrophota bacterium, assembly GCA_041649175.1. Taxonomy (NCBI): domain Bacteria; kingdom Pseudomonadati; phylum Candidatus Omnitrophota; species Candidatus Omnitrophota bacterium. Next base: position 1,043,595 of record JBAZNR010000001.1, read on the forward strand.
GTGGTAAAATTACAGTCTAAGCCGACTAATATTGAAGGCAAGGGGGCGATCAGCATTCGGGATCTTTTTATCAATTCGCTTCGTATGCGCCCGGACAGAATTATTATTGGAGAAGTCCGCGGGTCAGAAGCGCTAGACCTTATTCAGGCGATCACCAGCGGGCACACGGGGTCACTCGCCATTGTTCACGCGGATTCTCCCCAGGACTGTTTTAATCGCATGGTAACGATGATCTTGATCTCCGGAATTCAGCTTAGCGTTGATGAGATCCGTAAACAAATCGCTTCGGCAGTTGATCTCTTTGTGCACACCGAATTATTTTTAGACGGAAAAAGAAGGATCACTCATATCACCGATACGCGTTATTTAGCCGGAGAAAATAAAGTTGTCCTGGAAGATGTTTTTCATTTTCGTCAGCAATCCATTGAATCCGACAATCGCATTATTGGTGATTGGGTGATGAACAAAAAGAAACCCTCTTTTTACGAGAAATTTGTTAAAAGAAATGTTAAACTTCCCGATGGGTTTTTCGAATAGGTGAGGAGCCTTAAACGATGTTGTGGTCTAATTTCTTTATTCCGACGTTAAAAGAAGTTCCTTTAGGAACCGAAGCGGTCAGTCACCAGCTGTTGCTGCGCTCCGGCTTGGTGAATATGCTCACCTCCGGTGTTTATTCGTATCTACCGCTGGGCTTAAAAGTGCTTCGCCGCATTGAGAACATTATTCGCGAAGAAATGAATGCGGCCGGCGCGCAAGAATTATTCTTGCCATGTCTACAACCCATCGAACTTTGGCAAAAAACAGGCCGCGACAAAACACTGGCTGATGTTATGATCCGCTTTGAAGATAAACGCGGACGGGCAATGTGCCTTGGCCCGACGCATGAAGAGATCATTACGGAATTAGTTAAAAGTTTTGTGCAGTCGTATCGCCAGCTTCCGGTCGTGCTTTATCAGATCCAAACTAAGTTTCGTGACGAAATGCGTCCGCGTTTTGGGATCGTGCGCGCCTGTGAATTTATCATGAAAGACGCGTATAGTTTTGACCGCGATAAAAAGGGATTAGAAAAGAATTATAAGCTGATGTTTGAAGCGTATCAGAATATCTTTAAGCGTTGCGGCTTGGATGTGGTTACGATCGAGGCCGATTCGGGGGCGATGGGCGGTGATGTTTCGCATGAATTTATGGTTTTGGCCCCCATTGGAGAAGACGCTGTTTTGCTTTGTGAGGCGTGCGGTTTTACGGGCAGCGTTTCGGCAAGTCAAAATGAAGGGTTTGATTGTCCGAAATGCAAAATGGCAAAACTAGCCAAAAAAGTCGCTATTGAAATCGGCCACATTTTTCAGTTGGGAACAAAATATAGCCATGCGCAAGGGGCGCAATTCTTAGACGAAAGCGGAAAACAACAAGATATTATTATGGGTTGTTACGGCATTGGGGTCAGCCGTCTTATTGCGACCATTGTTGAGAAAAATAATGATAGTGCTGGTATTGTTTGGCCTAAAGGCGTTGCGCCGTTCGATGTGGAAATATTACCGGTCCAAGTCAGCGACAGCGGAATTATGGAATTAGCCGACGCGTATTATGAGAGTTTTAAACGGGACGGATTAGATGTTTTATTAGATGACCGCGACGATAGCGCCGGGAGAAAGTTTAATGACGCGGATTTGATCGGCATTCCCCTGCGCGTGGTGATCGGAAAACGGATGCGCTTGGAGGGAAAAGTCGAGATCAAAAACCGGCGTACGGGTGAAGTGGTCGTGGTGGATAAAGATCAAGCGTTGGAAAAAGTAAAAGAACTTATTACTCAGGCTTAAGAGATGATCGACGCATCGCTGGTTGAACGTGTTAAGGAAATTGCCGTGCCATTTTTAGAGCGGCTTAACGTTGAATTAGTGGATTTAACGGTTCGCAGCGAAAGCGGCCGCGTAGTTTTAGAGATCTTGGCCGATAAAACAAGCGGCGGTATTACGCTTGATGAATGTGCGCGGCTTAACCGGGATATTGGCGAAGCTCTTGAAAACGCGAATTTTATAACGAGCGGTTATGCGGTTGAAGTTTCATCACCAGGCCTGGATCGTCCGCTTAAGACAGCTAAAGATTTTTTGCGGGTTTCAAACAAGAAAATACATGTATTTCTTTCAGAGTCGGTTGCAGGTAAAATTGAGTATATCGGCCTTGTTAAGGGAGTTCAAAACGATTCGCTCATACTTGATGTTGGGCCTTGTGAGCTGAGTATTATGCTGAGCACGATCAATAGGGCTAAACAAATCATTAACGATTTTTAACAGAAGGGTTTGGGTATTATGGATAGTGAGTTGCTGGTCATTTTGGAACAGTTAGAGCGCGATAAAGGGATCGATAAAGAAATCCTTATTCAGGCGGTAGAAATGGCTGTTGCTTCGGCAGCAAAAAAAGTCTGTAGCGTCGATAAGGTAGAGGATATTAAAGTTGTCCTGGACCGCAAAACAGGAAAATTATCCGCGTTTGCCGGCGGCCAAGAGATCAAATCGAAAGATTTTGGCCGTATTGCCGCGCAAACAGCCAAGCAGGTCGTTATTCAAAAGATCCGCGAAGCCGAAAAAGATGTTGTCTTTAACGAATATCAGGCTCGCGTGGGGCAAATTGTCAGCGGCGGGGTTTATCGGTTTGAAAAAGGAAGCATTATTGTCGACCTAGGTAAAGCCGAAGGATTCATTCCCAAAAGCGAACAATCTATTAAAGAAGAATTTCGCCAGGGAGATCGCATCCGCGCCTATGTTTTGGATGTTAAAAAAGACCTTAAGGGTCCGCAGATCGTTTTGTCTCGGGCTCATCCGAATTTTGTCCGTAGGCTTTTTGAGCTTGAAGTTCCTGAAATTTATGAAGGCATTATTGAAGTGAAGTCTATTTCTCGCGACGCGGGCGAACGCACCAAGATCGCTGTTTATTCAAAAGATGAGAAAGTAGATTGCGTGGGAGCATGCGTAGGGATGCGCGGTGCCCGTGTTAAAAGTATTGTTTCCGAACTTCACGGAGAAAAGATCGATATTGTCCGGTATTCCGATGATATGAAAGAATATATTCAAGCGGCGCTTTCTCCGGCGGAGCTAAGCCAAATCATTTTAAACAAAGAGAATAAAAGAGCTCAAATTCTTGTTGCGGACGATCAGCTGTCTTTATCAATTGGAAAACATGGACAGAATGTGCGCTTGGCGTCCCGGCTTATCGGGTGGGAGCTGGATATTCGCTCAGCAGTTCAGGTCCAGGAAGAATCTGCTCGTGAAGTCGCGGAGGAAGCCATGGACCCCAAAGAAAGCGCGAAAGACGAGGGGCATTCGCTTTCGGAGTTGTCCGGTGTGGGAGAGAAACTTGTAGAGCTTTTAGAAAAGTCTGGATTTGACAGCTTGGAAAAGATTGCCGAGGCAACGATTGACGGCTTAACTGAGATTAAAGGCGTCGGCAAAGTGAAAGCTGAAAAGATCATTGAGCAGGCAAAAAAAATTATTAAAGGCAAGAAAGCCTAAAAGAAAGAGTTGTGTCAATGCGCGTATCGGATTTAGCCAAAGAATTAGGGGTCAATAGTGATGTTATTTTAGCCAAATTAAAATCACTTCATTTGAAAGCCAAAGATAGTAAACAAGAGATCAATGACGCGGTGATGGTGGTTTTGCGCCGCGAATTAGGCAAGGGAATACGGGTTTCGCCGAAAACGAAAGCGGTAGAAAAATCTGAGCCTGCCGCAAAGATATCAGCTAAAGAAAAAAAGATAAAACCCGAGCCTGTTAAAAAGGCGGAGTCGAAAGCTGTTTCTAAGAGCAAGAAATCGGAAAAAGAAGAAAAGCCTAAGAAAACATCAAAATTTACAAAAGTTATCACTGAAAAAAAAGCGGCTAAGTCATCCGTTAAAGCTTCCGAGAAAACCGTACCGACCGCAAAAACTTTGCCTCCTGTAAAAGAATCTCCGGCCGCAGAAAAGCCTCATGCAGTTCTTTCGGAAAAAGAAACCGCTCAAGTTGATAAGAAAATCGTTGAGGCTCCTCCAAAGCAGGAAGCCCCCAAGGCATTTGTTTCAAAACCATTTCCACCCCGATTTGATCCTAGGGCGAGGCGGCCGGCGTTTGTCGATTCAAAACCAAAGCCGGAGATCAAAGAAGAGCCAATAAAGCAACTCGGAGAACTTGAAATTCAGATCCCTATTAGCGTTAAGGATCTTGCTTTTAAAATTCAACAAAAACCCGGCGTTGTCCTAAAACATCTTTTGCAAATGGGGGTTTTTGCCAATATTAATCAGGCATTGGGTGAAGAAGTTATCCAAAAGCTTTCAACTGTCTTTGGGTTTACCTTATCTAAGGTGAAAACCCAGGAAGAGCAGCTATTAGATTTTCATCAAGTTCCGGAAGATCCCGCGCTTTTAAAGCCGCGGTCTCCCGTTGTAACGTTCATGGGGCATGTCGATCACGGTAAAACGTCTCTTTTGGATAAGATCCGAAAGAGTAAAGTGGTGGACCGGGAACATGGCGGCATTACTCAGCATATCGGTGCTTACTCTGTTAATATCGCGAAGGGGAAGATCACATTTCTTGATACGCCGGGCCATGAAGCTTTTACTTCAATGCGTGCGCGAGGAGCCTTGATCACCGATTTAGTTGTGTTAGTTGTCGCCGCCGACGAAGGCATTATGCCGCAAACAGAAGAAGCTATCAATCACGCGCGCGCGGCCAATGTTCCTATCATTGTCGCTTTAAGCAAGATAGATAAACGTAATGCGGATGTCGACCGTATTAAAAAAGAACTTGCCGACCATGGGCTCATGTCTGAAGATTGGGGAGGAAAAACAATTGTGGTCGGTGTTTCCGCAGTGACCGGAGAGGGCATTGATACTCTTTTAGAGATGATCTTACTTGAAGCAGAAGTCTTGGAGCTGAAGGCCAATCATGAAAAGAAGGCCTCCGGTATTGTGGTGGAAGCCCAGCTTAGCCATAATCGCGGTCCCGTCGCGACGGTGATCGTGCAAAATGGAACTTTACGCGAAAATGATATTGTTATTGTAGGGCCGCATTCGGGAAGAATTAAAGCTATGTTTGATGATCGGGAACGCTCTATCAAAGAGGCCGGCCCGGCACAGCCTGCGGAAATCCTAGGCCTTTCCGGAGTTCCGGAAGCGGGCGATATGTTCTATGCGGTCGATGATGAAAAGCAGGCCAAAGAGATTGTGTCCCGTCGTCAGGCGCAAATCAAAAACCAAAAGATGCAGCCTATTTCGCGTGTGACTTTGGAAGATCTGTCCGCGCAAATCCAAGCTGGAAAGATCAAAGAGCTTAATGTTATTATTAAAGCGGATGTGCAAGGTTCTTTGGAAGCGCTTAAAGTTTCTTTAGAGAAGATCCCTTCCGATGAAGTGAAATTGAAATTTATCCATATTGGGATCGGTGAGATCAATGCCTCGGATGTTATTCTTGCCGGGGCTTCTAACGCGATCATTATCGGTTTTCATGTGGAAGCAGAAACGCGGGCAAAAGAAGAATTAGAAAAACGCCCCGTCGACATCAGAACATATCGCATTATTTATGACGCCATCAATGATGTAAAAAATGCGCTGTCCGGATTATTGGAGCCAAAGACAAAAAAGAAAACTATCGGGCGAGTTGATATTCGCCAAGTCTTTAACTTGAGCAGATCAGGCATTGTGGCCGGATGTTTTGTGGCGAAAGGCAAAGTGCATCGTAAGGCGAATATCGATATCCTGCGTAACGGCGATCCGGTTTTCTCAGGAACCATTTCGTCTATCAAGCGCTTCAAGGATGATGTTCGCGAAGTAACCGAAGGATTTGAATGCGGAATTACCATTAACGGATTTACCGGCGTTGAGCCCGGTGACGTTATGGAAGTTTATGAATTAGAAAAAATCGCACGGACATTATGAAAAAAATAGTTTTTAGCGGTATGCGCCCCACCGGAAGATTGCATTTAGGGCACTTGGTTGGCGCATTGAGCAATTGGGTTAAGCTTCAGGAAGACCATCAATGTGTTTTTGGTATTGTGGATTGGCACGCCTTGATGGGCGAATACGAACAAAGCAGGGAGATTCCGGAAAATATTCTAGAAATGGCCATTGATTGGATGGCTTGCGGCATTGACCCTAAAAAATCTATTGTATTCGTTCAATCGCATGTTCCCGAACATCTGGAATTGTATATGTTTTTTTCCTGCCTAACGCCGCTAGGATGGCTTGAACGCAATCCAACTTACAAAGAACAGCTCAAAGAAATTACCACGCGTGACCTCCAAACGTACGGATTTTTGGGTTATCCTGTTTTGCAGGCGGCGGATATTTTGCTTTACAAAGCCAATGCGGTTCCCATCGGCGAAGACCAGCTTCCGCATGTTGAATTAACACGCGAGATCGCCAGAAAATTCAATCATTTATACAAAACGAATTTGTTTCCGGACTGTAAAGCGCTGTTAACGCAGTCACCGCGCCTTTTAGGTGTTGATAACCGCAAGATGAGCAAGAGTTATCAAAATGCGGTCAATCTTTCTGATGCGCCGGAAGTAGTCCGCAAAAAGATCCAAAGCATGATCACTGATCCTAAACGGATCAAGTTAACTGATCCGGGGCATCCGGATGTCTGCAATGTCTATGATTACTATAAAATATTTTCTCCCGATAAGAGTTCGGCCGTTCGCGAATGGTGTTCGGGCGCGCAAAAGGGCTGTACAGAATGCAAAAAGATATTAGCCGATGACATTCTGGAGCGGTTAAAACCTATTGAAGAAAAACGTAAAGCTTTAAGCGAGAATAAACGTCAGGTTATTGAGTTATTGGAAGATGGCGCAAGCCGTGCCCGCGCGATAGCGCAAAAAACCATGGCCGAGGTAAAAAAGGCGGTGTTTGGTTAAATGAGCGGTTATAAAGTCAAATTAGATATGTTCGAAGGCCCGTTAGACCTTCTTTTGTACCTTATTAAAAAAGATGAAGTGAACATTTACGATATTCCGATTGCTCAGGTGACTCAGCAGTATATGGAATATATCGAGATGATGAAGCTTCTTAATCTTGATGTCGTTGGAGACTTCATCGTGATGGCGGCAACACTTTTACAGATCAAGTCACGGATGCTTTTACCGCCGGATCCATCAACGGAAGAAAAGCCAGAAGAAGATCCACGCGATGAATTAGTGCGCCGGCTTTTGGAATATAAGAAGTTCAAGGAAATTGCCGACGATCTGCGCAGTAAAGAAGTTGCCCGACAGGATCTTTTTTCCCGTATCGTGGACCAAGAAAAAACCAAAGAACTTAAAGAAGACGCTAAGGAAACCTATTTTGAAGCCAGTCTTTTTGATCTGATTTCGGCGCTCACTCAGGTGTTAAAAACTGTTCCGCGTGAAGTATTTTACGAAGTCATGAAAGAGGAGTTTACCGTCGATAAGAAGATCCATGACATCTTGCATATGCTTTTAGACACATCGCGCATTTTATTGGTTGACCTTTTTAAAATGTCGAAAAGCCGTTTGGAAATCATTGTAACGTTCATTGCGGTCTTAGAGCTTATCCGGCTTAAAGAAATTTTAGTTTTGCAAAAGCGAGTTTTTGGCGATATTGAAGTGGTGCGCAATCGCGTTAATATCGCGGCTAATTCTGAACAGGATCCTAGCGAAGAAAATACTGAAGCAGATACCCAAGAACAGCCTGCCGAAGAGCAGCAAAAAGCCGAAGAGATTCAGCAAAACCAAGAAAGTCCTGCTCCTTCGCAGGATCAAGGACAAGATAATGTCGACGACGGATCCAAGACACAAACTGCTCCTGACCCAGGAAACTGAAGAAGACGCAGTTATCAGCCTGTCTTTACGCCCTGCCAAATTGACCGATTTTATCGGCCAGAAAGATTTAGTCGAAAGCCTTAAAGTCTCTATCCAGGCGGCTAAAGAACGTAGTGAGCCGATCGAGCATATGCTTTTTTCCGGCCCACCGGGCTTAGGGAAAACCTCTTTGGCGTATATCGTCGCCCACGAAATGAATGCCCGCATCACGGTAACATCCGGCCCAGCTATTGAACGCGCGGGAGACTTAATTGGGATCTTAACGAACTTAGAAAAAGGGGATATTCTTTTTATTGACGAGATCCATCGCCTTTCAAAAACAGTAGAAGAATTTATGTATCCGGCGATGGAGAATTTTCAAATTGATTTTGTGGTGGATAAAGGCCCTTATGCCAAAACGATCAAATTTAACTTAAAACCGTTTACGCTGATTGGAGCAACGACCCGTAGCGGGCTTTTAGCGTCTCCTTTACGTGACCGTTTCGGGATTTTTCATCATTTGGATTTTTATAACCCTCAGGAGTTATCGGTGATCGTTCGCAATTCTTCGCAAAAATTGAATTTAGCCATCGAACCTGACGCGGCTGAAGAGATCGCACGGCGCGCCCGGGGAACGCCGCGGGTAGCTAATCGACTGCTTCGTCGCGTACGGGATTACGCGCAAGTTAAAACAGAAAATAAAAAGATCAATAAAGCCGTCGTTGAAAAAGCGATGGGAACATTAAATATTGACGAAGCCGGGCTTGACGAATTCGATCGAAAATTCATTAAAGTCATTCAAGATTTCTATCGCGGAGGGCCGGTAGGTATTGAAACACTTGCGGCGACTCTTAACGAAGAGATCGATACCCTTGCTGATGTTGTAGAGCCGTTTTTGCTTAAAATAGGGTTTCTAAAACGGACATCGCGCGGGCGTGAATTAGGCGAAGCCGCTCTCAAATATCTTAAAAACCTTCCTCTCAAGGATTCAAAGCCCCCAAAAGAATCCTAAAACAATATTCTATAGAGTTTATTCGCAGATTTTGTATTGCAGAGGTAGATAAGATGGATACAGGAAAAGCTTTTATCTTGGTTGGCGCCGGATTGATTTTGCTGGGAATCTTTCTTTGTTTTTCCGGAAAAATTCCGTGGATAGGAAAATTGCCGGGAGATATTATCATCAAGAAAGAGAACTTTACATTTTACTTTCCGCTGGCGACGAGCATTTTGATCAGCATTGTTTTAAGTGTTTTCTTATTTCTATGGAACCGAAAATAACCCGACTTCTTACGATCTTTTGTTTTGTATTTATTTTAGCCACCGGCTATTTGCGGGCGGCGCCGGAGCCTACGTATGCCTCGAAAGCAGTTCGCGTGGCTATTTTGCAGGATAAAAAGGAATTTAAGTTGGCGATCCACGGGAAATTTTCGATTCACGATGATAAAGATCATCAAACTCTTTTCGAAGATCGATTATTGCGCAAGGCCAATGTCAAAGTGACCGAGTATGGTTTTTTGATCGGAGACATGCCTTATTCTCAAAGGAAGATTAGGATCATTTCCGCCAAAGATGCCACCATTGATATTGACGGGCGCCGTTATCGCGGAGAAATCGATATTTTGCGCGATAGCAACAATCGCCTTTTAGTCATCAACATTGTTGGCTTGGAGGACTACGTTAAAGGCGTCCTTTATCACGAGGTTTCGCACCACTGGCTTTTGGAGGCCTTGAAGGCTCAGGCTGTGGCCGCCAGGACTTATGCGCTTTATCGCATGGAGCTTTCCAAGAATAAAAGCTATGATTTAACAAGTGATATTTATTCGCAAGTTTACGGGGGAAAGAATTCCGAACGGTTTCGTACCAATTTAGCCGTCGATAAAACGCAAGGATTGATCCTGACTTTTAAGGGAAAGATCTTGCCGGCATATTATTCGGCAACATGTGCCGGAGCAACAGAAGATGCCGCTGAACTCTGGAAGGAAAATTTACCGCCTTTGAAAGGTGTTGTTTGTGACTATTGCAAGAACTCCCCTCACTATTTTTGGGTGAAAAACTTTAGACTTAAAGATATTCAGGATAAACTCAATGCCCGCGGTTATGAGCTGGGATTGATCGAAACGATCACTATACTGGAGCGCAATGAAAGCGGGCGCATCAAAACCTTAGAGATCAAGACTCGAGACGGGAAGGTCATGAATATTTCGGGAAAAGATTTTCGTAATATCGTCGGGCCGAATGCGATCAAGAGCAATAATTACGCGATCGAAATGAAAGGTTATTATATGGATCTGGTTGGAAAAGGATGGGGACATGGCGTGGGCTTATGCCAGTGGGGAGCGCATTTTATGTCCCAGGCCCGTTTTACTTATGAGCAGATCTTAAAATATTATTATCCCGGGGCGGAGATTGTTTCGTATGAAGCTAAGGGATTTTGATTATGATCTACCCAAAGAGCTGATTGCGCAAGAGCCGCTTTTAAAGCGTGATCAAGCGCGGCTGATGATCGTTGATCGCAAGGCAAAAGAAATTCGACACGATGTTTTTGCCAATATCGGAAAATATTTACCCCCCTTGAGTACGATCGTTGTTAATGATAGTAAAGTTATTCCTGCCAGGATTTTCGGGAAAAGGGAAACCGGAGGAAAAACTGAAGTTTTTTTGTTGAATCGTTTAAGCGATGGATATTCTTTTGAGGCATTGATTCGCCCCCTAAAGCGTTTAAAAATCGGAGAAAAAATTTATGTGGGCCCAAATGGCTCCGAGAGAGCCATTTGGGCCCAACTTATTGACCCTCATAGAAAAATAGTCCGCTTTAATAAGAAAAATATTTTTCCCTATTTAAACAAAATCGGCCATATGCCCTTACCGCCGTATATTAAAAGGGAAGACACAAAGCAGGACCAAGAATATTATCAAACTGTATACGCAAAAAATGCCGGCTCAGTCGCATCGCCGACGGCAGGATTGCATTTCACCAGAACTTTATTGTCAGATCTAAAGAAAAGCGGGCATTCCTTAAAGAAAGTGACGCTTCATGTGAACTTCGCGACGTTTAAAGCCGTTGAAGAAGAAAATATCACAAGCCACCAAATGCATTATGAAAGTTATTCTTTGTCATCGGCGACCCTTGCCTCTATTCAGAAAACGAGATCAAACGGAAGAAAAATTGTTGCCGTTGGAACAACCAGCTGCCGTGTTTTAGAAACGGTGGCTCAGAAAAAGAAATTAATGGGTGATACAAATATCTTTATTTATCCGGGCTATCAATTTCAAATGACGGATTGTTTGATCACCAATTTTCATCTTCCCAAAACAACTCTTTTTATGCTTGTTTGCGCCTTTGCCGGAAAAGACCTTATGCAACACGCATACCAGGAGGCAATTCGGGAGAAATACAGATTCTTTAGTTATGGCGATTGCATGTTTTTAGCTTAGGGCAGTTTTGTCACTTTTTTATTGACAAAATTTATTTTTGGTAGATAATCGCATATAGATATGCTATTATTGATCAAAGACAAGATTTGAGAAGAGACCATGCTAAATAAAACAAGCTTGCAAACCGTTAAAGCACTCATTGAACTTGCCAGGCTTCCTCGCGGCCAATGGGAAGGAGCCGCGAGTATTGCCAAAAAGATCCGTGCCCCGCAAAATTATTTGAGTAAAGTTTTGCAGTGGCTTTGTAGTAAGAAAATCGTTGAATCTCAAAAAGGGTTTGGCGGAGGGTTTCGTTTAGCTCGTGACGCCCGCAAGATCTCTTTATTTGATGTTGTAGAGCCCATTGAAAAGGTGAGCCGTTGGGGAGGTTGCTTCTTAGGAAAAAGGAAATGTTCTGATACTGCTCCTTGCTCGGCTCATCATGAATGGTCAGGCGTGCGAGAGAAGTATCTGGAGTTTTTAAAAATAACGACTTTAGCCGATTTGCTGGACTAATTTTTTTACGCATAAATAGCATACAAATATGCGATTACAACCCAAGGAGGCGATATGAATACATTCAAGAGAGTGGCATCCTTTTTTCGATTGGGATCTTTATTTTTTGTATTTTTCTTTATCTTAACGGGATTAAGTTTGGCTCAGGGGAAAATGCATCTACGTTTACCGGCTTTAACCGAAAAGGCTATTTTGACCTTTGCTCCGGAAGTGCCGCCGCCGATCACCAGAAAAAAACCGGCGGTGGTTGAAGTTCGCTTAAATTCCAGCGTGGAAACAGCGGAAATCAAAACAGGCCTGCAATATAAATATTGGACCTTTAACGGCCGTGTGCCGGGGCCTTTTATCCGAGCGCGTGCCGGCGATGTGCTTGAAATTCATCATACCAGTAGTGACGCCAGCGGAATGCCGCACAATGTTGATTTTCATGCGGTAACAGGGCCTGGGGGTGGCGCACCGGTGACAACAGTTGTGAAGGGGGAAGAGCGGGTGGCGTGGTTCAAGCTTTTAACTCCGGGGCTTTTTATCTATCATTGTGCCGCGCCGCCGGTGATGGACCATATCGCCAATGGTATGTATGGGCTTATTTTGGTTGAGCCAGCGCAAGGTTTACCAAAAGTTGACCGTGAATTTTATGTTTTACAAAGTGAGTTTTATACCAATAAAACTGAGTCGATGGAAGCAAAACCCGTCGATCATGAGAACATGGACAAAGAAGGACATCAAGATGATTTTTGGGGCGAAGAGGCAGGAAAAGAAACGGGGCCGACTTTGTTGCAATTTTCGCATCAGGCCGGGCTTGATGAGCATCCGACGTTTGTCGTCTTTAACGGAAAGTACAATTCGCTTGTGGGAGGAGGGGCTTTAAAGGCGAAGGTTGGTGAAAAGGTGAGAATTTATTTTGGAAATGCCGGCCCCAATTTGATATCTTCTTTTCATGTGATCGGGGAAATCTTTGACAAAGTTTATCGCGAGGGAGATCTGCTTTCTTCGCCCGGACGCGGTATTCAGACAACGCTGGTTCCGGCTGGTGGATCGACGGTGGTAGAATTTGCGTTAGATGTTCCCGGAACGTTCACATTGGTTGACCATGCTATTTTTCGCGTAGAAAAAGGGGCTGTTGGGTTTCTAGATGTCGAAGGCAAAGTAAATCCCGAAATCTATACTTCTGATCAGGATGCGGTGGTTTGCAAGGGATGCATGGTTCATCCATAAGGGAAAAGCATGAGTAAAAAATTTAGCAATTGGTGGGAAGCGGCTTGCCGGGAACCGTACCGGATCTTTTTTCCGTTGGGAGTATTGGCGGGAACGATCGGGATAGGGCATTGGCTTTTTTATGCGTTTCATTGGCTGCCGAAATATTCGGGATTTTTTCATTCGTCCATTCAAATGATGGTTTATATGAATTGTTTTGTGGCCGGGTTTCTGATGACGGCTATTCCTCGTTTTACCGGCACTCCAACCGCCGAATCACGTGAGGTGCTTAGCTTTCTATTGATCTTAGGCGGTATGGCCACGTTTCTTTCCTTGGAACAATGGATCGTCGCGGAAGGGATGTTTATCGTCTGGCTTGTTTTATTGATGGCATTTGTAGGAAAGCGCATTGTGGCGCGGATCAGAGCCGGTTCGTCTGGCCAAAAGCCTCCGCTTGAAATGATGTGGGTTCCTTTAGGGATGATGACCGGGATAAGCGCGACGGCTTTACTGATGTTGGGGCAATTAGAGATCCTTCCTCGCTGGTCTTTGACGATTGGTAAACCGATGATGGATCAAGGATTTTTGCTTTGTGTGGTTTTGGGGATAGGCGGCTTTCTTATTCCTAGAGTTATGGGGACATATGCGCCTTTGCCATCTTCCGGACGTCTTTACGCCACCTTGTTCTTAGTTTTTATATTTACTTTTATTTTGGAGGGAATGCAGTTGTTTTCTTGGGCTTACGGCTTGAGAGCTTTTGTGATGACGGTTGTTTTTATTCGCGCTAGAATTATCTCTAAACTGCCGGTTGCGAGAAGTTTTTATATCCGCTTGGTTTGGATTTCTGCGTGGATGACGGCCTTAGGATTATGGGGTGCGGCTTTTCTCCCGGATTATCGCATTGTTTGGTTACATGTGACATTTATCGGCGGATTTAGCCTCATGGTTTATGCTATTGCTACGATGGTCATTATGTCGCATGCCGGCGAGGGAGAACGATTACAAAAACCTCTGTGGATTTTCTGGATGATAGGCTTAGGAACGGTGATCGTTCTTATCAAGAGGTCTTTCGTGGCGTTTTTTCCGGATCAATATTTTCAATTTTTAGGGATGGCAGCTGCTGTTTGGCTTATCGTCGCAACAAGCTGGTTTGTTTTTATTATTCCGAGCATTCTAAAAATTCCCCGAGAAGATGAATTCGGGAAAATGCATGAGCGAGCCGTAAGAGAAAAGTAGGTTTTTTTCGCTTTTAAGAATATTGCTTTGATCATGAAATGATGTTTTTTAGAGGGCGTCCTTGACGTCTTGTGAAACAAGACGTCAAGGACGCCCTTTTTGCTTTCTATATTTCTCATTGACAGCCCAGGGCTATATTGTATGCTACTATGCATCTTAAAAAGAAAATTGAACAATCCTTAGATTACCGATGAATATTTTAAATAAAATATTTTCCTCTGCGCAAACACAGTCAAGTGCCGGCAGCTGTTGGTCGCTTGAGCGTGTAGATTTCAAGACAAAAGCACGTTTGGGGTCTTTAAAGACCGCTCACGGCGTTATGGAAGCTCCGTTTTTTATGCCGGTGGGGACGAACGCGACCGTTAAAACACTTTCTTCTGAAGATCTTTTGGAAGCAAAAGCCCAGATCGTTTTATCCAACACCTATCATTTGTTCATTCGTCCGGGAATGGAAGTTATGGAAAAGTGCGGTGGATTGCATAAATTCATGAATTGGGATAAACCGATCTTAACCGATAGCGGCGGTTACCAAGTTTTTAGTTTATCAAAATTTCGCAAGATCAAAGATGATGGCGTGGAATTTCAATCGCACCTAGATGGAGCAAGCCACTTTTTTACTCCGGAGAGAATTGTAGATATCCAAAGGATCTTAGGCTCAGATATTACAATGCCTTTAGATGAGTGCGTTTCGTATCCTTGCGATCATCATCATGCCAAAACGGCTGTGGAAAGAACGACGCTTTGGGCCAAACGGGCTAGAAAATATTTTCTTCAGACACAAAAACCTGATAAGAAACAGATCTTGTTTGGCATCGTTCAAGGTTCGATGTATAGTGACTTAAGAAAAATGTCGGCAGAACAACTGACCGATATCGGGTTTGACGGTTATGCGATCGGGGGATTGAGCGTCGGAGAACCGGTTGATCTGATGTTTGATACCTTAGCGGAAGTTGTGGAGCATTTGCCAAAAGATAAACCGCGTTATATGATGGGCATTGGCATGCCGGACCAGATCGTGCGCGCGGTTGGTTTCGGGATCGATATGTTCGATACGTGTATTCCTACGCGTTATGGCCGTAACGGAACTGCGTTTACCAGCAAGGGTAAGCTTGTCGCCCGAAACGCGCCGTATATATTTGATCAAAGGCCTTTGGATGAGAAATGTAATTGCACGACGTGCCGCAATTACACGAGAAGTTATATTCGGCATTTGGTCAATTCCGGAGAAATTTTAGGGCTCTATTTATTGACCTATCACAATGTTTATTTTTACCTTAATTTAATGCGGCAGATCAGGCAAGCGATTAAAGAAAATCGGTTTGCGGAATTTCAAAAAGAGTTCTTATTATGTTACGAATCGACGTCATAACTATTTTTCCTAGAATTTTTCCGGATATTCTAAGCGAATCGATCTTAAAGCGCGCTCAGGAAAAAAAGAAAGTAAAAATTTCCGTGCACGATTTGCGTGATTTTACGTCGGATAAACATCGCAGCGTGGATGATAAGCCTTTCGGCGGCGGGCCGGGAATGGTTTTAATGGCGCAGCCTATTTTTGATTGTGTTAAAAAGGTCAAAGGCAAAACAAAGGCCAAAGTGATCTTGTTGTGCCCATCCGGAAAAAAGTTCACACAACAAAAGGCGAGAGAATTATCCAAAGAAAAACATTTGATCCTTATTTGCGGCCATTATGAAGGCGTGGATGAGCGCGTGCGCGAACATTTGGCGGATGAAAGTATTTCTATCGGTGATTATGTATTGACCGGAGGGGAAATTCCGGCTTTGGTTATCATTGATTCCGTTACAAGGCTTGTTCCGGGTGTTTTAGGAAAGAGCGAATCGCTTTCGGTTGAATCTTTTGACGGCAATTTGCTGGAATATCCGCAATATACGCGCCCCGCAAATTTTCGTGGCATAAACGTGCCTGATGTGCTATTATCTGGGCACCATAAAGCAATTGAAAGCTGGCGAAAAGCACAATCCCTGCAGAAAACAAAGAAGCTTCGTCCGGACCTACTCAAAAGCAAATAAGAATATTAAGATTATCCCAAAAGAAACGGGATTCATTCAAGGAGGTTGGATTAAATGGCTGGTAGCGTGGTAGAAAAAATAAAATTAGTTGAACAAAGCTTTGTTAAAAAAGTCCCTTCTTTTAACGTCGGCGATACCGTTCATATGATGGTTAAGGTTGCCGAGGCTGACAAAGTGAGATTGCATCCTTTTGAAGGAACGATCATCGCGAAAAACGGAACCGGTATTAAGGCATCGTTTACGGTAAGAAAGATCTCATTTGGTGAAGGTGTTGAACGGGTATTTCCTCTTTATTCTCCCATGATCGAGAGCATCAAAGTTGTCAATAAGGGTATTGTGAAGCGCTCCAAGCTGTATTATTTGCGCGGTAAGGCCGGTAAAGAAAGCCGCGTTAAAGTTGAGCAGCAATCCTCCTCTTAAGTAAGTGACGGATGTTCTATCACGAAAACAAAGCTAAAGAAAACGGGTTTGAGTTTATCGTTGGTATTGACGAAGCCGGGCGAGGCCCTCTGGCCGGTCCGGTCGTAGCTGCCGCTGTTCTTCTAAAAACACAAGAATTCCAAAATAAAATTCGCGATTCAAAGAAATTAAGCGCTTCTCAGCGTGAAAAGGCATTTGTGGAAATTCGCAATAATGCCTACGTTGGTGTGGGGATCCTTAACGAGGGGATCGTTGATTCGCTTAATATCTTGCGCGCGTCTCATCAGGCCATGTCGATCGCTGTTTCCCAGCTTATTGAAAAACTGCCGAAAACCGAAACCTTACGAAAAGACTTTGAGCAAAAGGTTTTTCTCTTGATAGACGGAAATTCTTTTGATTCGGATCTGCCTTATGCGTACCAGCCGATCGTCGGCGGAGATAGTTTGAGCTGCTCGATCGCCGCGGCTTCTATTATTGCCAAAGTCACCCGAGACAGGATCTTGAATATTTATGACCGCATTTTTCCTCAATATGGATTTAAAAAGCATAAAGGTTATCCGACTCAGGCTCATCGGCTGGCAATCCAGCAATTTGGGCTATCTAGAATTCATCGAAAAACATTTAAACATTTATAAATGAGTTTTCAAACGATTGCCCGAGGACGTTACGGGGAAGATGTTGCCGCTCAATTCTTGGTCAAAAGCGGCTATCGTATTTTAGAAAAAAACTTTAAAACACGACTAGGGGAAATTGATATTATTGCCAAAGACGGGCGAACCATCTGTTTTGTGGAAGTGAAAATGCGGCGAACAAAGCAACAAGGTTCGCCCTTAGAAGCCGTTACAAAGAAAAAACAGCTGAAACTTTCGCGTTTGGCGCTCATTTATCTTAAAAATAAAGATATGATGGACCAACAAGCACGTTTTGACGTGGTGGCGGTTTCTAAAAACCAAAATGGGGACGATGAGCTTACCTTAGTTAAAGATGCTTTTGAGCTGTCCGGCGGTTATTCTTACTAGCGAAATTTGGGTAAAAAAATGTAAGAAGATGTTGAAAAATATTTTTCTTAAGGTTATGATTAATCGTAGGTTAGATACTGTTGTTGCCTAAAAATAAGTTTTAAAACCAATCCTTCCGGAAAATTTAAAGGTTAAGTTCTCATCTTTTAGTTTACCTTTCATGAAAAAGTTCAAAAATCACACACTGCAAGAGTATCTAAAACAGCTTTCCTTAAAGGTTCCTGTTCCGGGCGGCGGTTCGGCTGCTGCGCTCGTCGGCTCATTAGGGGCGGCGCTTATCTCGATGGTAGCGAATTACTCTATCGGAAGAAACAAGCCCAAAGACGTTGAACGTAAGATCAAGGATATTTTGAAAAAGAGCGAATCTATTCGCTTACGATTGATGGAATTAGTTGACCTAGATGCGCAGGCGTATTTAAAGGTTGTGAAAACCCGTCATGCGAGCCCTCAAATTAAAAAAGCCGCTCTTAAGAAAGCCGCGGGGGTTCCGGCTGAAGTTTGCCGTTTATGTTATGAGGCGATTTTGCTCACGCCATTTTTAGTGGAAAAAGGCAATCGTTATTTAGTCAGCGACATCCAAGTTGCCACCGAAATGCTCTTGGCCGCTTTTAATTCCGCCATTATCAATGTTGAGGTCAATCAATGAGCGCCAAGCTTTTAGACGGAAAGCTTCTCGCCGCCAACTTAAAGCAATCGTTAAAACAGGAAATTGAAACGCTCAAAAAAAAGACAGGAACAGCGCCTTGTATCGCTAATATCCTTTTGACGGATGATCCGGCTTCTTTAGCGTATGCCAATTCTCAGAAGAATGCGGCTGAATCCGTCGGTATTCAATATCGGATGATCAATGTTGCCGCCAATTCTTCCCAAAAAGAATTAGAAATTCAGATACAAAAACTTAATCAGGATAAAGCGATCCACGGGATCATGCTTCATAAGCCTGTTCCTGCGCAGATCAATTATTCAGCGGCTGTTAATGGCATTGATCCCGTTAAAGATGTTGAAGGGATGGGTGTTGCCAATATCGGAAAATTAGTTTTAGGGACAACGAAGATCATCCCGTGTACGGCGGCCGCGGCCATGGAGCATATCCGCTCAACGGGCGTTGCTTTACGCGGCAAGGAAGCCGTTATCGTCGGGCGAAGTGAGATTGTTGGCAAACCGCTAAGTTTATTATTACTGGCTGAATCGGCGACCGTTACCATTTGCCATACCGGAACGAGCCAGGCCGGCACATTAGAAGCCCATGTAAAACGAGCTGACATTGTTGTAGCGGCTGTCGGAAAGCCGGGATTTGTTAAAGGCGAATGGATCAAAAAAGGTGCTATCGTTATCGATGTCGGCATTAATAAGATTGACGGAAAAATAGTAGGCGATGTTGAATTTGAAGCGGCTGCTGGGAAGGCTGCGTTCATTACGCCTGTTCCCGGAGGCGTTGGGCCTGTAACCGCGGTGATCATCATGAAAAATACTTTAGAGGCTTTTAAAGCTCAAATGGGAATTTAATGGCAGAAATAAAAAAAATCCTTATTTTAGGGCAGTCGGTAGCCGGTGCGGCGTTCATTGAACGATTAAGAGCGGTGGATACCGAAAGCTCCGTTACGGTTATTTCGTCCGGAAACTCTTTAGCGGCGAAGCGCGAATTGTTTGCGGCATTTTTGGCTAAGGAGATCAAGGAAGACCAGGTACTTTTTAAAGCGAAGAATTTTTACGAGCAGAATAAGGTTCAGCTTGTCTTCGGGAAAAAAGTGATCCGCGTTGATTTTAAGCGTAAGCGTGTTGTTACGGAAGAAAAAGAGCAATTTGACTTTGATATCCTGATCATAGCGGATCTCGGAATTCGCTTTCCGGAAATTAAGGGAGTGAATAAAGCGGGTGTTTTTAGTTTACGCAATCTCGATGCTGTTAAGGATGTGGTCGATCTGTTACCACTGGTCGAATCGGTAGCTATCGAGGATGATAGTATCTGGGCAGTTCAAACTGCTTTAGCTTTCGCGAAAAGGGGCAAAGAAGTTATTTTTGTCGTTTCTTCCAATGATATTCTCGCGTCTATGGTCGAGGAGGAGGCTTCGCGGGTTTTAGCTCAGCAATTAGAGAAAAATAATGTCAGGATCATTAAAGAAAATAAAATTCAGGAGATCTTAGGAGAAGGTGAAGTAAAAGCCGTTCGCCTTAAAACCGGAAAAGTCTTGGCTTGCCAGATCGCTATTATCGGAAATACAAAAACAGATCTGCGTTTGTTTGCCGAGTCAGTGTTGCAAATCCAAAATGGAATTTTAACTAATGGTGAGTTCCAAACAAATCTGGAAAATGTTTTTGCGGCAGATACGGTTTGTGAATCTGAGGCATCGGCATTGCCCTTGGAGGAGCAGGGGCGTATGATCGCGCAAAAAATAAGCGATCAGGAAATATCGGCCAAGCCGTTATTAAGAACAGAGGTATTTGACCTTTTGGGATGTCCGGTTGCCTTTATTGGAACGACACGGTCATCAGCGGACACGCAGAAATTTACGGTTCACAATGAAGCGATGGGAAGCTTTGCCCAAATATTTTCTTCGCAAAATATTTTAGTCGGAGCAGTTTTGATCAACACAGCCTTATCTCAAGAAAAAATTGTCCGCTTGATCCAGGAAAAAATCGATATTTCCGGATCGGAAGAACAGATCTTTAATGATCAGAATAGTTATGAACACATTGTTAGCTTGTCACAGGAAAAACGCGCTTGCGCGCAGCCTGAACAGGAAACTTTTGCTGCTACCCAAACCGATCAAAAACCAGAAAGCCTATGAAAATTTTACTTGCCAAACAGCCCTTTGTATATTATCTTCACTACCAGAAGGAGTTTGCAACAATTACTCGAATCTTCAAGTCATTCCTCATCTTCTTCTTTGTGTTTTTTGCCTTTCAGTCTGTTGTCTTTGCGGGATCCAAGGAAAGCTCAGCTAGGGAATATCACCTCAAAGGCTACGAAGCTCAGCAAAAAGGTAATCTGCAAGATGCCTTATCTTTTTATATTAAGGCTGCTTCTTTAAGTGAAGAAAATCCTGCTATCCTCAATGATGTCGCGATTTGTTATGAAAAATTGGGGATGCCTGAGAAAGCCGAAGAAAATTACTTAAGGGCTATTGCGGTTGATCCGGATTATTTGCCGGCTTATTCGAATTTAGCGTACTTTTATGCCAGGCAAGACAATATTCCTCGGGCCATAGAATTTTTTAAACAGCGTATTGAGCTGGGCGATGCGGATGACCCTTGGACGCAAAGGGCCAAAGACGATCTGTTGTCGGTCGGGGAAGATTTTCCCGTCGTAAAAAAGTGGTTATTGCAGCAAGAGGCAGTCGAACTAAGCCAAAAGCTCATTGAAAAGTCACGGAAAGATTTCTATAACAATGTTGAACAATCCCAGAAATGTGTTCAAGCGGCTCAAAAGCTTGAGCTGAAAAAGAAATACAGGGAAGCAGTTGAACAGTACAATAAGGCGCTCTCATTTACTCCGGAAAATCCCAAAATTATTAAAGCAAAGAAGCGGGCCATGCTTCGCATGGCCCAGGAAGAGATTGCGCAGCACTACGGCCTAGCCATGAAATCATTAGATATGGGAGATACGGCTTCCGCCCTTGTTGAATTTCGTTATATACTCACCTTGATCCCGAACGAACCTGTTCAAGTATCTGAATAAATCAATCAATGGGCCTGACCAATATTCCTTAAGACTTAAAACATGCCGAATTCTAAATTATTCCTGATCGATGCCCACGGTTTATGCTACCGAGCGTATTTTGCTGTTAAAAATTTATCAACTAGCTATGGCCAAGCGACTAATGCCGTCTTTGGGTTCACCAATATTCTAAAGAAGATCTTGCGTCAGCATAAGCCGGAATATATGGCTGTATGTTTTGATGTCGGTAAAAAAACACATCGTCAGGAAAAATTTGCGGAGTATAAAATTCATCGGCCAGCCATGCCGGATAGCTTAATCAGCCAGATACCGATCATTAAAGATCTTGTTTCCGCTTTCAACCTCCCGATGTTTGAGCTTGAAGGTTTTGAAGCCGATGACCTTATCGCGACGATCACCGAAAAGGTTAAAAAGGACAATCTAGACATTGTGATCGTGAGTGGTGATAAAGATATGATCCAGCTGGCAGAAAAAAACGTGAAGATCTTTAATGTCCGTAAAGACGAAGTCAGCAGTTATGAAGAATTAAAAGATGCTTTTGGCATTGATCCCGAAAAAATCGTCGACTACATTGCCTTGGCCGGTGATCAAAGCGACAATATTCCCGGTGTTGTCGGGATCGGCGAAGTGACGGCGCGGCA
The DNA here is from genome assembly GCA_041649175.1 of Candidatus Omnitrophota bacterium. Taxonomy (NCBI): domain Bacteria; kingdom Pseudomonadati; phylum Candidatus Omnitrophota; species Candidatus Omnitrophota bacterium. The sequence goes on from JBAZNR010000001.1 coordinate 1,065,524, forward strand.
ATTGATCAATCAGTTCGGCAGCTTAGAGGATATCTTAGCGAACGTGGACAGAATTGAATCATCAAAAGTTAAAGAAAAGCTTATGGCGCAAAGAGAGCAGGCGGTCTTTAGTAAAGAATTAGCGATGCTTGACCGCAAGGTTCCTATTCGGTTCGATCTTAAGTCTTTGAAAGTGCCCGAGCCTGACACGCGCAAGCTTTTTGAACTTTTTCAAAAATTAGAATTTAGAAAGTTTGCCGAAGAAATTTCCGGAGAAGTTTTGACAACGGGGAAAGAAGAAAAGGCCGCCAAGCCCAAAAATCTGGCAAGCTCTAGCGATTTTGAGAATTTTTATTCAAAGGCTCAAAAAAAAGGTGATATCGTCTTTCTTTTAGACCGCCCCGAAGAATCTCAGGATATTTTGTTTCCCGGTTTAATGGCCGCCATTGGTAAAGAGTTATTCTTTATTTCGGAAGATAAAATTGGTGAAGCGAAGGCTGTTTTTGAAAGTCCGGATATTGTTAAAATTACTCATGATGTCAAAGAGGCTATGAAGTTTTTATCCAGGCACGATATTTCTATCCATGGCGAGATCTTTGATTGTATGCTGGCCGGATATTTATTAGCTCCGGCGCAAACCTCGTTTGATATCGCAACGCTATCGTGGAATTATCTTAAAACGACCATTTCTTCCGATGGGAATTTGGCAAAGAAAACAGAAGCTATTTTAAAGATATTTCCGGTCTTAAAAGAAGAATTGGTATCAAAATCGCTTTTAAAATTATTTCAAGAGATCGAAATTCCTTTGGCGTATGTTTTGTTTAAGATGGAAGAGCAGGGTGTGTGCATTGACGAAGCCTTATTAGGTGAGCTTTCCAAAGATGGTGATGCCAAGATCCAGGAATTAACGGTCAAGTTGTTTGAAATGGCCGGGGTAGAATTTAATTTAAATTCTCCTAAGCAGTTAGCTCAGATCCTCTTTGAGAAATTAAAATTACCCGTTGTTAAGAAAACAAAAACAGGATTTTCAACCGATGAAGGTGTTTTGGCGAAATTAGCCGAAAAACATCCGCTTCCGGCGCTTATTTTAGAATACCGTCAATTAGCAAAATTAAAGTCAACCTATATTGACGCTTTGCCAAAATTGATCAACCGCAAAACCGGACGTGTTCATGCTTCGTTTAATCAGGCCGGGACAGAAACAGGGCGATTAAGCTCCAATAATCCGAATTTGCAAAATATCCCTATTCGCACAGAGCTAGGGCGAAAGATCCGTAAAGCTTTTGTGGCATCTCAAAAAGACCGCATCATTGTTTCGGCCGATTATTCGCAGATCGAATTAAGGATCTTAGCTCATCTTTCTCAGGATAAAAATCTTTTTAAGGCATTTAAAAGCGATCAGGATATCCACGCTTATACCGCGGCGCTTATTTTTGACGTGAAAGAATCTGCAGTCACCTCTGAGATGCGCAATACCGCCAAGAGGGTTAATTTTGGGATCATTTACGGAATCAGCGCGTTTGGCTTAGCCAAAGACTTAAAAATTTCTCAAACACAGGCGCAGGATTTTATTGATAAGTATTTCGACCGTTATCCGGCTGTTAAGCAATTTATGGATGACGAAATAAAGAAGTGTGAGAAAAATGGGTTTGTCCTGACTTTGCTTAATCGGCGCCGGTATTTGCCGGAAATTCACAGCGATAATGCCAATATCAAGCAATTTGCTCAGAGACAGGCGATCAATACACCGGTTCAAGGTTCGGCGGCGGATCTGCTCAAGCTTGCCATGATCAATATTCAAAATGAGCTTGAAAAGAATTGTTCGGAGTCAAAAATGATCATTACGGTCCACGACGAGCTTGTCTTTGATGTTGTCGAAAAAGAGCGCGAAGCGTTGACGGTGATGATCAGAGATAAAATGGAACATGCCTTATCGTTGTCTGTTCCTTTAAAGGCAAGCGTTAAGATCGGACGAAACTGGTTGGACATGCAAGAAATATGAAAATACTTTTTTGTTCAGCGGAAGTGGCACCCTTTGCGCAAACGGGTGGGCTAGGAGAAGTTTGCGGAGCTTTGCCGTTGGCTTTGGAAAAGCGGGGAATTGATGTCAGCATCATTTTGCCTCGGTATCGATGCGTTGATGTAAAGAGATTTGCTATCGAGCGGCTCAATAAGGATATTTCAACGGCAACGATCGGCAAAAATATCAAAGTTTACTTTATTGAGAACGACGCCCTTTATGACCGCGACGGAATTTACGGAGATAAGTGGGGCGATTATGTGGATAATTTAGACCGTTTTTCTTATTTTTGTAAAGCGTCCTTGAACGCTGCCAAGCAACTTAATCTAAGGCCGGATGTTATTCATTGCCATGATTGGCAGGCGGCGCTTATCCCGGTTTATTTAAAATCAATTTACGCGAATGACGCGTTTTATAAGAAGACGAAATCTATTTTAACGATCCATAATTTGGCTTACCAGGGTATTTTTGATAAAGAGGAATTTGATTCGTTGGAACTTAATGAAAAATTATTCAGCATTGAAGGTTTTGAATTTTATGACTACATCAACCTTTTAAAAGGGGGAATTCTATTCAGCGACTTGGTGACCACTGTTAGCCAGCAATACGCCAAAGAAATTCAAACAGATGAATTTGGCTGTGGTTTAAACGGGGTTTTAGGCAGTCGTCCTTTTCCGGTTACCGGTATTTTAAACGGCATAGATTATGATGCCTGGAACCCGCAGACAGATTCTCTGATCGCTAAGCGCTATTCGGCCGCGACATGGGAAGACAAATATGCCAATAAGAGCAAAGTGCAGCAAGAATTCAAACTTAAGGTTGACCGCAATATTCCTTTATTTGGTTTTGTGGGTCGTCTTTCGGCGCAAAAAGGCATCGATCTTCTTTATAGGTCCATTGATGCTATTGCGAAATTTGATCTGCAGATCGTTTTCTTAGGCGTTGGCGAGGAAAAATACTACAAAATGCTGGAGAAGATGTCGGAAAAATATCCTCGAAAAATTTCCTCCGTTCTAAAGTTTGACGAAACACTTTCGCACAAGATCTATGCCGGAGCTGATATTTTCTTGATGCCTTCGGTCTATGAGCCTTGCGGATTAAGCCAGATGATCAGCCTTAAATACGGAACAATTCCTCTGGTTTTCAAAGCCGGCGGGTTAGCGGAGACGATCATTCCTTTTGATCCGGTAAGCGGCCAGGGAAATGGTTTTGCTTTTGAGAGGTATGAAAAGGTTGATTTGGTAAAAACTGTTAAATTAGCCGTTGATACATATCGTCAAGCGGATGTTTTTAAACGTTTGGTTCGAAAAGCTTTTGATTATGATTTCTCCTGGGGAAAATCCGCGGCAGAATATGAGAAGATCTATAAACAATGCTCATCGTCGGTATAACAGGAAGTTTGGCGACCGGAAAAACAACGGTTGCGAAAATGTTCAAAAGGTATGGCGCAAAAATTCTTGATGCCGACCAAATGGCGCATCAGGCCCTTGATTCAAACAGGCAATGTTTTCTTTCCATTGTAAGATATTTTGGGAAAGAAATCTTAGACGGCAAACGCATTGATCGAAAGAAGTTAGCGGATATTGTTTTTGAAGATCCTAAAAAGTTAAAAAAGCTTGTATCGATCATTCATCCGGTTGTTGTAAAAGAGATCAGAGCGCAAGTTACTCAATTAAAAAAAAGCAAGAAATCCGGCGTGCTTGTTTTAGATGTTCCGCTTTTGATCGAGGCTGGTTTACATAAATGGGTTGATTTTCTTATTGTGGTCAAAGCAGGACAAAAAAAGCAAGTTGAGCGGGCGGTTAAAGGAAAAAATATTGCCTCGCAGCAAGCCGTTCAAAGGATCAAATCTCAAATGCCGTTAAGCGAAAAGATAAAATTAGCCGATATTGTTATTGATAACAATAAAAGTTTAACCGAGACAAGAAGGCAAGTTAGTGCGATCTGGGCAAGATTGCGCAAAAGCCAGACAAGTCAAAACTAAGGGGGAAACAAAGCATGGAAGATAAGATAGTTGAGCAGTTGGACATTACGAAGCTTAAGGACATGAAAATGTCCGAGCTTAACAAAATAGCCAAAGACATGAATGTCAATGGCTTAAGCGGAATAAAGAAGCAGGATCTTATTTTTAAGATCCTGCAAGGCCAGGCCGAAAAAGAAGGATTGATGTTTGGCGAAGGGACTTTGGAAATCTTGCCTGAAGGGTTCGGGTTTTTGCGTAGTGCTAATTATAATTATCTGCCGTGCCCGGATGATATTTATATTTCTCCATCTCAGATCCGAAAGTTTGACTTGAAAACCGGCGATAGTGTCAGCGGCCAAATTCGTCCGCCCAAAGAAGGTGAAAAGTATTTTGCTCTTTTAAAGGTTGAAGCGGTCAATTTCGAAAATCCGGAAAAGTGCAAAGACAAGATCCTTTTCGACAATTTAACGCCGCTTTATCCCAATCAACGAATTCTTCTGGAAACGAACAACGAAGAAATTTCAACGCGCGTTATGGATTTGCTTACCCCCTTAGGCAAAGGCCAGCGCGCTTTGATCGTTGCTCCTCCGTATAGCGGCAAAACGGTTCTGTTGCAAAAAATTGCCAACGCGATCACCACCAATCATCCGGATACTATTTTGCTCGTTCTTTTGATCGATGAGCGTCCCGAAGAGGTGACCGACATGCAGCGCGGTGTCAAAGGTGAAGTTATTTCTTCCACTTTTGATGAACCTGCCGAGCGTCATGTTCAAATTGCCGAAATTGTTCTGGAAAAAGCCAAACGCCTGGTGGAGCATAAGCGTGACGTGGTTATTTTGCTCGATAGCATTACTCGGTTGGCCCGCGCATATAATACGGTGGTTCCTCATAGCGGAAAGATCCTTTCCGGCGGTGTTGACTCCAACGCGCTTCATAAACCAAAAAGATTTTTTGGCGCCGCGCGCGGCGTGGAAGAGGGTGGGAGTTTGACGATCATTGCCACCGCTTTGGTTGATACCGGAAGCCGTATGGATGAAGTTATTTTTGAGGAATTCAAAGGAACCGGTAATATGGAATTGCAGCTCGATCGGTCGCTTTTTCAGCGCCGCATCTATCCGGCTATTGATATTCGCCGTTCCAATACCCGCCACGAAGAATTGTTGATCGAAAAGGATGAATTGCAAAGAATTTGGCTTTTACGCAAAGTCCTTAACGATCTTAATTCGGCCGAGGCGATGGAGCTTTTGATCGAAAAGCTCAGTAAGTCTAAATCGAACGCAGAGTTTTTAAAGAACATGAACAAAGGATAATTGATCAATAATTTAATAAGACACAAAAGGAGAGAAGAGAAATGAAAGACAAGATCCATCCCTCATATGAGGAAACAACCATTACCTGCGCGTGCGGGGAAGTTATTCATACGCGCTCAACACGGAAAAATATCCGCGTTGAAATTTGTTCCAAATGCCATCCCTTTTTTACCGGAGCGAAAAAGTTCGTTGATAGCGCCGGACGCATTGACCGTTTTGCGAAGCGTTATGGCAAGAAAGGCTAAGCATGTTAAGCAAGCTTGCGACAGTCGAGAAGCGCCTCGAAGAATTAGAGGGATTGCTTTCTGACCCGAAGATCATTTCGGACCAGGGGCAATATCAGAAGTTCGCTAAGGAACTTTCGGATATTACGCCGGTTGTCACAGCTTTTCGTGCTCACCGTAAAGTTATTGCGCACATTGATGAACTTAAAGAATTGCTCAAAGAAAAACACGATAAGGATTTTGAGCAGTTGGCGAAAACTGAATTGGAAGATCTCTCCAACCGCAAAGCAGAACTAGAGAGTAAAATAACCGAGCTGCTTAACCCGGTTAAAAAAGAAAAGGATCTTGATATTATCATTGAGATCCGCGCCGGAACAGGCGGAGCCGAAGCTAGTCTCTTTGCCGGAGATCTTTATCGGATGTACACCAAATACGCGGTAACGAAGGGCTGGAAAGTAGACTTGATGAACAGCCATCCTGCGGAGGCTGGTGGGTTTAAAGAAGTTGTTTTTGGCGTTAGCGGACGGGAAGCTTCCCGTCGTCTTAAATGGGAAAGCGGAGCTCATCGTGTTCAACGCGTTCCGGCGACGGAGGCTTCAGGGCGAATTCATACTTCGGCGGCGACAGTTGCGGTTTTGTTTGAGCCGGAAGAAGTAGAATTGACCATTGATCCAAAGGATCTGAGGATCGATATCTTTCGTTCTTCGGGGCCGGGCGGGCAGAGCGTTAATACGACGGATTCGGCTGTTCGGCTTACACATTTACCGACTGGAACAGTTGTTATTTGTCAGGATGAGCGTTCTCAGCTAAAAAACCGTATCAAGGCTATGCGTGTTTTACGCGCGCGTATTTTGGATAAAATGCAATTGGATGCTTTGAATAAGGCTTCGAAAGAAAGAAAGTCACAAATTGGCACGGGTGATAGAAGTGAGAAAATTCGTACCTATAACTTTCCCGACCGAAGAATTACGGACCATCGCATTGGATTTACCACGCATCAATTGGTGAATGTTTTAGACGGCAACATGGACGAGCTTACGGATGCGCTTTTAAAAGCGGAAGCAGAGCTTCAGGTGCAAAGCAAATGACGGAGCAAGAACTTATTCTAATCGATCTTTTAAAGTGCCGCCGCGTTGATCTGTACGCCAGGGATGTGGATCTTACGCAAAATCAGGAAGAACAATTATCTAAAATTCAAGATCGTCGGAAGTCAGGCGAGCCTTTGCAGTATATTTTAGGGCGAACAACATTTTTAAATACAGAACTTTTGGTTGATGCGCGTGTTCTTATCCCTCGTCCTGAAACGGAATTGCTGGTAGAAGCGCTGATAAAGAAATCAAGATCATTTAAGCGAGATTTAAGAATTCTTGATATTGGGACTGGCAGCGGGAATATCGCCATTGCTTTGGCTAAAAATATTCCAAATGCTTTTTTGACAGCTGTTGACATTTCTTTGGACGCTTTAGATTTGGCAAAAGTTAATGCGCAGCTTAACGGCGTTAGTGATAAAATAAATTTTACTCAAAGTGATCTATTTTCAGGATTAGAGCAAGAGGCGATCAGCGAGAAATTTGATATCATTGTTTCCAATCCGCCGTATATCAAAAAAGAAGATATTGGCCGATTACCGGCAGATGTGCGAAGAGAACCGGTGATAGCCTTAGACGGTGGAGAAGACGGGCTTGAGTTTTATAGAAGAATTATCGCCCACGCGCAGGGTTTTTTAAATCCCGGCGGGTTCTTAGCGCTGGAGATGGGAGATGGGCAAAAATTTTTTCTGGAAAAAATTTTTGCCCAGCATAAAAATTTTCAAGTAACAGAATTCATTAAAGATTATGTCAATACGGATCGTATCATCATCGCGGAGCTAAAAATTTATGGATAAACTTATCATTGAGGGCGGCAGGGCTTTAAAAGGCGAAGTGAATATCAGCGGGGCAAAAAATTCAGCCTTACCGATCATGGCGGCAACACTTTTGACCGATGACACGTGCATTATTCGCAATGTGCCAAGGTTGCGTGATACCTTAACCATGGCGCGATTACTACGGTCTTTAGGAAAGAATGTGGATATTACTGCCGATAAAGTGACCATTTCTTCCAAAGGAGAACATCAGTACATCGCCGATTACAAGTTAGTTTCTACCATGCGTGGGTCATTTTGTGTTTTAGGGCCGATTCTCGCAAAACTTAAGAAAGCCAAAGTATCTTTACCCGGAGGTTGCATTATCGGTGTTCGCCCGGTCGATCTTCACATCAAAGGATTAGAGGCTTTAGGCGCGAAAATCACCGTTGAAAATGGCTATGTGACCGCCAAGGCGAATCAGTTAAAGGGAACAAGCATTTATTTGGGTGGTTCGTTCGGTTCATCAGTTTTGGCGACGGCCAATGTCATGATGGCGGCAACATTAGGCAAAGGAACAACGGTTATTGAGTCGGCGGCTTGTGAGCCTGAAGTTGAAGATCTGGCTAACTTCCTTGCATCCATGGGCGCCAAAATAAAAGGACAAGGCTCTCCTCAAATTTCGATCACAGGTGTTAAGAAACTTCATGGCACGGATTATAAGATTATTCCCGACCGCATTGAAACCGGAACATTTGTTTTATTTGCTGCCGCAACGAGAAGCAATATTGTGATCAAAAACGGTTGTTACAATCATATTTTAGCTTTAGTTGATCGGCTTCGCATTGCCGGAATTGATGTCATTGAAGAAAATAATTCCATTAAGATAAAATATCGTAAAGATATAAAGCCCGTCAGCCTTTCAACGTATCCTCATCCTGGTTTTCCAACGGATCTGCAGGCGCAATTTATGGCGCTGATGGCGATGATCCCCGGAGTAAGTGTTATTACCGATAAAGTTTATCCGGATCGCTTCATGCATATTGCCGAGCTTATTCGTATGGGAGCGAATATCCGCCGTGAGGGTAGCAGTGCTATTATTCAGGGAGTTTCATGTTTGCGCGGTGCTCCAGTTATGGCTTCTGACTTAAGGGCTTCCGCGGCTTTAGTTTTAGCCGGTTTGGCGGCCGAGGGAAAAACAGAGATCGGCCGCATCTATCATCTTGACCGCGGCTATGAATTGATCGATGAGAAATTAACAAAACTTGGCGCCAAGGTGCGCCGGGAAAAAGAATAAAAAGAGCAGACAATGATCCTTGTTATTGATAATTACGATTCGTTTACATATAACCTTGTTCAATATTTGGGTGAATTGGGCGCTGATCTAAAAGTCTATCGCAACGATAAAATTTCTGTTGAACAAATAAAGAAACTTAAACCCGACCGCATTGTTATTTCTCCCGGGCCAGGCCGCCCCGAGGATGCCGGAATTTCTGTGGCTGTCATCAAAGAATTATCCGGAAAAATCCCTATCTTGGGTGTTTGCTTGGGGCATCAGGCTATCGGTTTCGCCTATGGCGGAAAAATCATTCAAGCCAAGAAATTGATGCACGGAAAAACCTCGCAGATCTATCATGATAAAAAAAGAATTTTCTCAAAAATAGATAATCCTTTTGAAGCAACGCGTTATCATTCCTTAGTGATCGAGAAAAAAAGTTTGCCGTCGTGCCTGACTGTGACCGCTTGGACAAAGGACGAAGAAATTATGGGAGTTGTTCATAAAGATTTTCCGCTGTGGGGCGTTCAATTCCATCCTGAATCAATCTTAACCAAGTCAGGATTGGGTTTACTCAAAAATTTTCTTACCCTTTGATGAATAACTACATTGATAAGCTTCAGAAAAAACAGAACCTTACATCCTTAGAGATGGAAGAGGTGATGCGCTCTATCATGTCGGGAAAGGCTTCTCAAAATGATATCGCATTATTTCTAATGGCGCTGCGTGATAAAGGCGCGACGGTTGATGAGATCACCGGAGCCGCCAAGATCATGCGGCAGTTTGTGGTCCCTGTCCAAAGTAAGCACGCTGTCATTTTGGATACTTGTGGCACCGGTGGAGACCGCCTGCGAACATTCAATATATCGACGATCGTTGCTTTCGTTGTGGCGGCCGCGGGGGTAGCGGTGGCGAAACACGGCAATCGCTCGGTTTCCAGCAAATGCGGAAGCGCCGATCTTCTTGAAGCCTTAGGTGTTAATCTTGACGCGGAATCAAAAAACTTAAGCACTTGTTTAGATAAGATCGGTATTGTATTTTTATTCGCTCAGAAGCTTCATCCCGCTATGAAACACGCCGCACCGGCACGAAAACAATTAGGCGTTGAAACGATCTTCAATGTCTTAGGCCCTTTGACAAATCCGGCTCAAGCGACGCATCAGATGATGGGCGTTTATCAAAATGACCTGACGGAGCCGATGGCGCAAGTTCTCAAGAATTTGGGATTGAAGAAGGCATTGGTGGTCCACGGCGCTGATGGATTAGATGAAGTCACCACAACACGTGAAACATTTGTCAGTGAATTTAACGGAAAAGATATTAGTTCGTATACGATCGACCCCAAAGAATGCGGAATAGCGCTTGCCTCCCTGGAAAACTTAAGAGGCGGCGATGCGTCGACCAATTCTCGGATCGCTTTAGAGATTTTGAAAGGAAAAAAAAGCGCTAAACGCGATATTGTTGTTTTTAACGCGGCTTGCGCGCTTTATATCGCGGAAAAAGTCAAGGCGATCCCCGATGGAATAAAAATAGCCGAGGATATGATCGATACAGGGAAGGCTTTAGACAAGTTGGAGGCTTTAAAGGAATTTACGCATTATGCCCAATGACTTTTTAAAACAGATCATTGAATATAAACAAAGCCTTCTAAAAGAAAAGAAGGCATTCTATGAGACTCTTAAAAATAAGATCAGGAAGGAAAAGCTATCCCGTTATTGTATTTTTAAGAAAGCTATTTCTGCGCCCGGGCAAGTTAATTTGATCGCCGAAATAAAGAAAGCCTCGCCTTCCAAGGGAATTATCCGCCCTAATTTTGATTGCTTGCAACTGGCAAAAGTTTATGTCAAAAATGGCGCGGCGGCCTTATCGATCTTAACGGAAGATAAATTTTTCTTAGGTAAAATTCCGTATTTGCGCCAAGTAAGCGAGAATTTAAGCGTTCCGGTCTTAACGAAAGATTTCATCATTGATGAAGTGCAAATCTATGAAGCGTTTTATTTCGGAACAAGCGCTATTCTTTTGATCGTTGCCATCCTGGACGACAAACAACTAAGAAACTTGATGAATGTGGCGGCCGATCTGGATTTAGATTGTTTAGTCGAAATTCACAATGAAAAAGAACTAAACCGTGCTTTAAAAGCTAAAGCGGAAATTATCGGGGTCAACAACCGAAACTTGCGCACCTTTGAAGTGGATTTAAAGGTCAGCGAGAAACTTATTCCCCAAATCCCCAAAGACAAGGTTATTGTGGCGGAAAGCGGGATCAAGGCTCATCAAGAAATAAAGGTTTTAGAAAAACTTGGGGCTCATGCGGTTTTGATCGGAGAAACATTCTTACGCGAAGCGGATGTAGCAGCTAAAGTGAAGGAAGTGATGCATGGCGAATAAAGTTAAAGTTAAGATTTGCGGCATAACTAATGAGTCGGATGCTCTTTTTGCGTGTGAACTTGGCGCTTGGGCGCTGGGGTTTGTTTTTCACAAGAAAAGTCCGCGCTATATTTCTCCGTCGAAGGCAAAAAGAATTATTGAGGCGCTTCCTCCGTTCGTCACGCCAGTCGGCGTTTTTGCCAACTTAAGAGAAGGCGCGGTAAGAGATATCGCGCGGTTTTGTTCGTTACGAACTTTGCAATTCCACGGGAATGAAACGCCGCAGTATTGCGGGCGCTTTAGGGATCATTCCGTCATAAAAGCGTTTCGTGTCGGGAATGATTTCGATATTAGTAGCTTAAGCCAATTTAAGACATCAGGTTATTTGTTCGACACTTTCCAAGAAGATGTTCAAGGCGGAACGGGAAAGACATTTAATTGGGACATTATCAAGGATAAAAAATTTACGCGGCCGGTTATTTTGTCGGGTGGCTTAAACCCCCAGAATGTTGCGCAAGCCATTGGAGAGATCAAGCCTTACGCGGTTGACGTTAGTAGCGGCGTTGAGCAAACGCCGGGTAAGAAAAGCGGAAAATTGTTGATAGAATTCTTTCAAATTGTTAATTCTCTTAATTAAGGAAAAGAAGCTATGAGCAAAGTGATCTTTGATGTGGAAACGGTGGGGCAGGATTTTGAAACCTTGGATGATACGTCAAAAGAGTATTTCTTAAAATTCGCCGAAACCGACGAAAAAAAAGAAGAAGCCAAGAATTCCTTAAGCTTTTATCCTTTGACCGCGCAAATTGTTACCATTGCCATGCTGGACGCCGAAACCCAAAAAGGATTTGTCTATTTTCAGAACAAGACAGGTAAGCCGGAGAAGTTTGTTGAGGGCGAAACACTTTATTTGGCGGGTACCGAACAGGATATTCTTAATAACTTCTGGGTCCAAATAAGAAAATATACGCATTTTATAACGTTCAACGGAAGGGTTTTTGATTGTCCGTTCGTGATGTTGCGTTCGGCCATAAACGGTATTCGTGCCGGTAAAAATCTTATGCCGTATCGTTATAGCCACACAGAGCATATTGACTTGAGCGATCAGCTGACATTTTATGATGCGATGCGGCGTAAATTCAGCCTACATATGTGGTGCCAGGCTTTTGGCGTTAAAAGCCCAAAAGAAGAGGGAATTACCGGGCTTCAGGTCAAAGACCTCTTTAAAGAAGGGCGTTATCACGATATCGCGCGCTATTGTTTTCGTGATGTTCAGGCAACAAAAGAGCTTTATCAGTATTGGGAAAAAAACCTTAGGTTTTAGTTTTATTTTTCAGCCTCGTCGATAGAAAGCCCTTTCTTGAGCGCGGGTAGCCACCTTGTCGAGTTTAGAAAAGTATGCTATATTCTTATTAAGCCGATAAAGGTAAACCCGTTGAAAGACGGGGACGCAAAGCCTACAGACCTAATGTGTCGGATGCTCAAAGAGGCTCGCGGTGGTGCTGGCGGGCGACAAAAGCCGGGTACGGCTTATGGCTGACGACAAGATGGTGGCTGGGTTGCCGAAGTGACGCGGGAGCGATATCCCGATCTTTGTCGGCTTCTTTTTTAAACACCTTTTAAAACCCTCTTCAATGAGGGTTTTTTATTTTTATGCCATCCTTAAGCTAATCTTTCTTCTGCATTCTTTTTGTTGTGAAAAATCATTTTCTAGGCAATAGGTTATGGTATAATTGTGCCCAATGAATATCAAATTTTTAAGGGTTTTTAAACGCGTTGATGTCGACGATGTCAAGGGGCATCTATTGATCTGCGGAGACCTTTCGGCCAGCTGTTCGAAATGCGCGGCTGTAGGGATAAAACTTGATAGCAGCAAGTGCCCTGAATGCCAAACAGATTTTCGTTATGTTACTTTCCGAAATATAAAAGAAAATATGCCTAAAGTTCAAAGGTTAAGCGAACCTCCATTGGCTTTGTCGGTCATTGATTTTGATGATTATAAGAAAATTACCGGAGCGCAAAAAGCTGAGGATTTCTTTAGATGATCAATAAAAAAAGATTAACGGCATTAACTCAAAAGCTGATCGGGATCAATTCTGAAAATCCTCCGGGACGAGAATGGGACATAGCCGAATTTATCCGTAAAGATATGCTGTCTTTAGGGCTGGATGTTAAGACATATACATTCCAAAAGAAGCGGCCGAATATTGTGGCGACTTTGCGGGGCAAATTGCCCCGCAAAGTCGCCAGCTCTCAAGCTATCTTGCTTTCGCCGCATATTGATACGGTTCCGGCGGGCAAGGGTTGGCGATTTGGTCCGTTTTCCGGGAAAATCCACCAAGGGAAAATTTATGGGCGTGGGGCTAGCGATGATAAGGGTAATTTAGCTTGTTGCATGGAAGTTTTAAGAAGCTTGATGGAAGACGGTGTTTCTTTCCAGAAAGATATTATCATGGCCGCAACGGCGGATGAGGAAACGGGGAGCCATTTTGGCATTGTGCCGCTTTTGGCTAAAAAGATCCTGAAGCCAAAAGCGGCACTCATCATGGATTCCGACGAATTTCATTCTATTATCGCGCAAAAAGGGCTTATCCACTGCCGGGTTCAGATTTTTGGGAAAAAAGCTCATGGCGCTTATAACTGGCGCGGTATTAATGCCATTGAACAAGCCGGCCGCATAATCAATCAAATAAAACAACATAAGTTTTCTTTTAAAAAACATACGCTTTTGCACGCGCCGACGGTCAATGTTGGGACGATCAAAGGCGGAGACAAAGTCAATATGGTCGCGGATTTCTGCGAATTTTCTTTAGATTTTCGTTATTTACCCGGCACAGATCCAAAATCTGTTTTAAATATTCTTAAGAAAACCATTCGATCCGAGGCAAAGAAATTCAAGATCATCATCGACGATCTTCAATATCCTTATGAGATTGATACTGATCATTCCCTGGTTAAAACTTTTTCTGCTACCTGTAAGAAAATGGGATTTAAATCGCAACTAACTGGCAGTGAAGGCGCAACAGTCATTTCGTTCTTTAAGCGTTTTGGTATTCCGGCTATTGCAACAGGTTTTGCGGCGGAAGGCACAGCGCATATCACGGATGAATATGCGGTGGTGAACGATCTGTATCATGGCTCGCAAGTCTTAGAACAGTTTTTAAAGGACTATGACCAAATATGAGTCCGGCGAAACATGTGATTGCTTCGGGTGTTACCAGTGTTGTTTTTATGGTTTTGTTTAAATCCTGGGCGGGTGCCGTGGCGTGTTTTTTAAGCGGTATTTTGATCGACGTGGATCATCTTTGGGATTTTTATTTAGGAACTAAGAAAATCAGCTTTAGTGTTCAGGAGCTGGATGATTTTTGTTCCCGCGATGAAAAAGGAGGAAAGCTTTATCTTTTTTTTCACTCCTATGAGTTTTTAGCGGTATTATGGGGCATTGTATTTTATTCTCAATTTTCTCCCGTTTTAACCGGTATTGTTCTTGGAATGAGCGTTCATTTGTTGCTTGATCAAATAACTAACGCAGTTTATCCTTGGGCATATTTCTTTTTTTATCGCGCAAGGTTTGGCTTTCCGCAGGAAGTTTTCTTTAAGGAACGGTTTTTGAAAAGATTTGTTTGCGCAAACGAGACCTCATATGAGAAATAGTAAAATATTTTTAACGGCTCTATTCTTTCTGCTTGGATCGATGACTTCTTGTTCATCTGAATCCGATCATTTCTCGCAAAATCAAAAAAACAAAGAAGCATTCAACCAAGGCCAACAAACATTTTCTCCTTTTCTTCCTGGTGAAACGATCAAGTATTCCATAAAAAATCTTGGCATTAATGCCGGAGAAGCGACGATTACTTTTGAGGGGATCAAGAAAATTAACGGCAAAGATTTTCTCCTGATTGTTTTTAAGGCCAATGCCATTAATTTCTTTGACGAGGAAAAGATATATTCCGATCCGGAAACTTTTTATCCTTTGATTGTTGAGCGTGATTTGAATATTTTCGGGAAGAAAGAAAAGATCACTGAGGTCTATGATCAGAAAAATGGTGTTATCAGAATTATCAAGAAAGCGGGCGGAAAAACGACGGAACAAACGATCAGCAAACAAGGTGCTATTGATAACATCTATTGTTTTATTTATCGTTACCGGCAATCAGGAAAATTTCAAGTTGGCGAATCATTTTCTGTCAAGCTTCCCACAAAGGATGTTATTATAAACCTAGTGAAGGAAACGAAGATTAAAGCAGCCGGGAAAGAGTACAGTAGCTATTATCTCCAAACAAATCCGGCGCAATATAAGGTGTGGATCGATACAAGTGAGAAAAAAGTTCCTTTGCGTATCAATGGGGCAGTTGGGGTCAGTTCAACAGCGATGATCATGAACGCATATCAAGACGGAAAATAAAATGAGTTTACCAGATAAGCAAGGACATTTCGGAGAGTTTGGCGGGAAATTTGTTCCTGAGACGCTGATGTCGGCTTTAGCGGACCTAGAAAAAGTTTTTTACGCTCTAAAAAAGAACAAAAAATTCAAAGAAGAGTTTAATTTCTATCTTCGTGAGTATGCCGGACGGCCGACTAATCTTTACTTGGCCAAGCGGCTTAGTCGTCATTTAAAACATCTCAAGGTTTATCTCAAGCGCGAAGATCTTCTTCATACTGGCGCGCATAAGATCAATAATACTTTAGGTCAAATTCTGATCGCCAGAAATATGGGGAAAACCCGTATTATTGCTGAGACGGGTGCTGGTCAGCATGGTGTGGCGACCGCGACCGCTGCGGCTTTGTTCGGCTTGAAATGTGAAATCTATATGGGCGAGGAAGACATCGAACGTCAGGCGCTTAATGTTTTTAGAATGAAACTTTTGGGCGCGAAAGTTATTCCGGTCACTAGCGGCTCTAAGACGCTTAAAGACGCGATGAATGAAGCTATTCGCGATTGGGTGACGAATGTGGCCAATACTTTTTATATTATCGGTTCCGTTGCCGGCCCTCATCCGTATCCGGTGATGGTGCGTGATTTTCAATCCGTGATCGGACGGGAAGCCCGAAAGCAAATTCTAGCCAAAGAACATCGTTTGCCGGATTGTATCGTCGCTTGTGTTGGCGGCGGTAGCAATGCTATGGGGCTTTTTCATTCTTTCTTTAACGATAAAAGCGTAAAGATGATCGGCGTAGAAGCGGCTGGATTAGGGATGAATACGCGCATGCATGCGATCTCTCTGGGGAAAGGGAAAACGGGGGTTTTGCATGGAAGTAAAAGCAGTCTTTTGCAAGAAAACGATGGCCAGGTCAAAATCGCCCACTCCATTGCGGCCGGATTAGATTATCCCGGAGTCGGGCCGGAACACGCGTATTACAAGAAAATTGGCCGGGCAAATTATGTTTCCGTGACAGACCAAGAAGCTATTAAGGGTTTAAAACTTCTTTCACAAACGGAAGGGATCATTCCTGCCCTGGAATCGGCACATGCAATCAGCTATTTAGAAAAATTAGCAAGGAAAGTTAAGGGAAGCGCCACCGTTATTGTTTGTTTGTCAGGGCGCGGTGATAAAGATGTCAGTTCGATCAAAGATTTGATCTAGTGAAAGAACAAATATGAATCGCATTGATAAAAAATTTAAAGAGCTTAAGATTGGACGAAAGAAAGCTTTCGTTGCATTTATCACGGCTGGCGATCCGGATCTGAAAACGACCGAAAAATTAGTTTTGGAATTTGAGAAATCCGGCGTTGACTTGATCGAATTAGGCGTGCCTTTCTCTGATCCATTAGCCGACGGCCCGACTATTCAAGCCGCTTCTTTTAGAGCGCTTAAAAAGAAAGTTACTTTAAAGAAGATCTTTGAATTGGTGCGTTGTATCCGTCGGAAATCCCAAATCCCTATTTGTTTGATGGGTTACTATAATCCCGTGTTTCATTTTGGCGAAGAGAAGTTTATTAAAGAAGCAAGTCGTTTTGGCGTTGATGGTGTGATCATTCCTGACCTGCCTCCGGAAGAAGCCGGCCGGTTAATTTCTGCGGCGCAAAAATACAATGTGGCAACTATTTTCTTTTTGTCGCCGACAACCACAAAAAAACGGGCTGAAAAAGTTATTCGCGCTTCCAGCGGTTTTATTTACTATGTTTCCTTGGCAGGGGTGACGGGCACGCGCAAGGCTTTGCCGAAAACAATTATCAAGAATGTTCGCGCGGCAAAGCAGTTAACTAACAAGCCGATCTGTGTTGGCTTTGGTGTTTCCAATCCTTCTCAAGTGAAGTTGATCGGCACCATTGCCGATGGTGTTATTGTCGGAAGCGCGATCGTTAAAGAGATTGAGCGAAATGCAGGAAAAAAAGATTTAGTGAAAAATGTTTCGCGTTTTGTGAAGAAGTTAGCCGTATCTCTGTAAAATGAATTTAAAGGCGGTTGAGGCGCATGCGCCTCAACCGCCTTTGACTAAACGAAAGGTTTTTATGTATCAAAAGACAGATTTGCCTAATGGGCTTCGTGTTGTCAGTTATGAAATGAAAGACCGAGATAGTATTTCTATAGGAATTTGGATCAATGCCGGCGGCCGCTATGAAGAAGATAAGGTAAAAGGCGCCGCGCATTTTTTAGAGCATATCCTCTTTAAAGGAACTAAGAATTATTCCTGCGAAGCGATCAAAGAGCTTATTGAAGGTGTGGGCGGAATGCTCAATGCCTTTACCTCCGAAGAAAATACCTGTTATTTTGCCAAAGTTCCGGCCAAGCATTTAAACCAGACTTTTGATGTTCTGGCGGATATGGTTTTATCGCCGCTGATCACTAAAGAGGATGTTGATAAAGAGCGCGGTGTTATATTAGAAGAAATAAAGATGTACCATGATCTTCCGCAGCATTTCGTTTTAGAGCTTTTAGACGAACTGGTGTGGCCTGACCACCCTCTGGGAAAGAATCTCGCTGGAAGCTTTGAAACCGTTGGGCAGATGAGCGAAAAAGATCTGCAGGGATTTCATCGAGGCCAGTATATTTCCAAAAATATTGTCGTGGCGGCCTGCGGAAAGTTCAAGCATAAAGATTTATTAAAACTTGTTACGAGGAAATTTCGTAATCAGGCAAAAAAACAAACCGAAAGTTTCCTTAAATTCGAGAACAGGCAAAATAGTCCGCAAGTTAAATTATTTCGTAAAGACATTGAGCAAATGCATTTAGCTTTAGGAATGCATGGGTTGCCTTACGATCATAAGGATAAATATATCTTAAATCTGCTCCATGTGATTTTGGGGGCTAATATGTCCAGCCGCCTTTTTGACGAAGTTCGGGAAAAGCGAGGGCTTGCCTATGCTATCGGCAGTTCCGTTAAATCTCTCCAGGATACGGGCCTTTTTATGGTTCGTGCCGGCGTTGATAATAAAAAGATCGTTGAGGCGGTTAAAGTTATTCTAGAAGAGTTATCCAAGATCAAAAAAGAGAACGTCACGAAAGATGAATTTACGCGCGCCAAAGATTATTATTTAGGACAAATTCTTTTAGGATTGGAAGATACACTAGAACATATGCTTTGGTTAGGGGAGTCGGTGACAGCTCTTAATAAAACGCGTACTTTAAAAGATATTCTTAAAGAAGTAAAGAAGATCGAAATATCCGATATCCGGCGGGTTGCCGGTCAGATCTTAAACGAAAATCATTTCAACCTTTCCGTGGTCGGACCATTGGCTGAATCCCAGGAAAAAGACCTGCGGCGATTAGTGGGTGTTTCTGGTAGTTAAAACTGCTTTTAACGTCACGTTGATATGAAACGATTATTTCTGATTTTGATCACGATATTTCTGGTCAATTTTTTCATTAATCCGCAGGCTGGCCTTTACGCCCACGAAGAGGAAATCCAAACAACCAAAGAAGGCATTCAGTACGCTGTTCGTTTTCCGGAGAAATTTAAGGAAAGCGAGAGCTATCCGGTGCTTTTTTGTTTTCATCATCGCGGAGACGGTGTTGAAACAACCCGTATTTTCTCCTACGCGGCTTATAAGTTGAATTGGTTCATCGTAGGATTTAAAGATATTGTTTTTTCTGACCTGGATAAAGAAACCTGGCCCAAAGTGATCAAAGCCCAAGAATCCGTTTTGAAAGATGTCCGAAATAAATATAATGTCCGCAATAACCGGCTTTATGCGGCAGGTTTCGCTAACGGAGCAACGATGGCCTATGATTTTGCTTATCGTCATCCGGAGAAGTTCAGGGCCATCATTGCTTTTGGCGGCGGCCTAGGATTGGATAAGCCCACATATTCGGTGGCGGTCTATCAGGCTGTCGGCGAAGATGATTTTAATTTAGACCAGGTTCAGCGCGCGGACAGCAAGTTAAAAGTTTTAGGAGTTAAGTCGCAGTTGCGTATTTTTAAAGGCGGCTATGGATGGCCGCCCGAAGAAATCGTCAATGAAGCCCTTGAGTGGATCAGCCGGATAAAATAATTTCGTATTTTGAATAAAAATCCAAATATTTACATACGAATATATTGACAAAGAAATGAATATCAGCTAGACTCTTATTTGTCTTTCGGTAAGTTTCCGGCAAGAAGGAGAATTGCGGATATGCCCTAAGATGAAGTAAACGGACTAATATATTCACGGTTAAGTTCAATCATCTAACCACAAGGAGAGAAACAGATGCCAGAGTTAGAATTTTATGATGTGAAGTCCAAATCGAAATTTAAGTCGTCTGATTTCAAAGTAAGAGAAAAGAGCGGACGTTTCTTCGCCGTGACCAAAGCCAAAAGCGGCCCGCATGAATGCTGGCGTGTTTTGTCGAAAGACCAAGCAGCAAAATTGAAGTAAGGGTTCAGCAAGCCTCTTGTGTTTTTATGTCTCAAGGGCTTAAAATCTAAAACGGATTTGCGATTAAAGAAAACCTTCTTTAGTAACTAAAGAAGAGTTTTCTTTTTTAAAAGAATTCATTTAAAAGGTTTATTCTGCCATTAAAAAAACTCGCGTAAACTTAACCTCTCGTAATTTAGCCAAATTAATCGCAGGATTTGCGCTGGATACAAAAGCGGACGATATCCTTGTTTTGGATATGCGCAAGTCAGTTAATTTTTGTGATTATTTTGTTATTTGTTCTGCGACTTCCGATCGAAGAATTCGTGCCATTGCCAGTAGCATTGCTGATGAATTAGCCAAGTATGGCGTTAATGCAAGCTATCGGCCCGGCTTTGAAAGCCTCACATGGCTTTTAGTGGATACGGGGGATGTGGTGGTCCACATTTTTGAAACGAATGCGCGAGAATTCTACGGCCTCGAACATCTGTGGCAAGCGGCACCCAGGATCAATTGGAAAAATAAGTCCCGCTAACCGATTCAACGGTCTACTCTTCATGCTGCCAGATCTAGAACTGCACCTGCAAAAATCCATTGAAAAAGCTCTTCGCGAACTTTATCCGTCCTTAGAAAAACTTCCGCCGATTAACTTAGAAGTCCCCAGCGATAAACAGCATGGTGAGTTTTCCTGCAACATTGCTATGCGCTTAAGCGCTTTGTTGAAGCAAAATCCTATTTCCATAGCCTCAACCATTGAAAAAAACCTTTCTGCGTCTGCAAAAACCGGTTTACTCAAAGAAAAAATAAACAAGATCGAAGTTAAAGCACCCGGTTTTATTAATTTTTTCTTAATGCCTAGTGCTTTATGCAATGTTCTCTATGAGGTTTTCTCAAAAGGCGAGAATTTTGGCCGTTTGGATGAGGGAAGGGGTGAAAAAGTTCAAATTGAATTTGTCAGCGCTAATCCGACGGGGCCTTTAAGCGTTGCTCATGCGCGTCAAGCTGCGGTCGGCGATGTTTTAGCGAATATCCTCAAATTTAGCGGCTATGACGTAAAAAAAGAATTTTATGTCAATGATGAGGGTAATCAGATCAATATCCTCGGACGATCCATTGAGCTGCGCTCCAGAGAAATTTTAGGAGAGAAAATTGAATTTCCCGAGGACGGATATCAAGGAGATTACATTCGCGACATGGCGCAGATTTTCATGAAAGAGCATCAAGTCAAAACAACGGATGATCTTGGCAAAATCGATGCGGTCGTTTTTGCACAATTTGGCGCGAGCTATCTTCTGGCGGTTATCAAAGAAGAGTTAAAAGATTTTGGGGTCAATTTTGATACTTGGTCGCACCAATCTAAAGTTGCCGCGGCAAAAAATGTTGAAACGACCTTGGAATCGCTAAAAACAGACGGTTTTGTGTATGAAAAAGATGGGGCTTGGTGGTTTCAGTCAACACGGTTTGGTGACGATAAAGATAGGGTTGTTAAGAAATCCGATGGAAGTTTTACGTATTTAGCCCCGGACATTGTCTACCATCAGAATAAATTTGATCGTGGATTTAATCGCGCCATTAATATTTGGGGCCCGGACCATCATGGATATATTCCGCGCATCAAAGCTGCTGTTCAGGCGCTGGGAATTGATCCAAAGAATTTGGAAGTTTTGATCGTGCAGTTAGCGACGATCTCTAGAGGTGGCAAGCCGCTCTCGATGTCTACGCGCCGCGGCCAATATATTAGTCTTCGAGAAGTGCTTAATGAAGTTGGCAATGACGCTGCCAGGTATTTCTTTTTGATGCGCCATATTGAAGCACATTTAGATTTTGATCTGGAGCTTGCCAAAAAAGAAACAGCTGAAAATCCGGTCTATTATATTCAGTATGCTCACGCGCGTATTTACAGCATTCTTGATGTTGCCCAGCAATCAAAGCTGAAGTCAAAACATGACAATTTGGATCTCTTAAAAGAAGGCTCCGAGATGGATTTGATCAAAAAGATCGGGTTTTTTCCGGATGTTATTTTGTTGTGTTCTCGCCAACGGGATCCATTTGCGCTGGCCAGCTACTTACTGGAATTAGCAGGATGCTTTCATAAATTTTATGACCAATGCCGCGTTATTAGCGATGATAAAGAATTATCATCGCAAAGGCTTGCCCTCATCGACGCCTCCAAAATCGTTTTTGCTAACGGCCTTAAGCTTTTAGGGGTCAGTACTCCTCAAAAGATGTAAATCAATGCAAAAAAAATGGAATATCAAGCACCCTAATCCAAAACTTCAAGCCGATCTCAGCAATTCTCTTTCACTTCATCCCATTGTCGCTCAGCTTCTTTTAAATCGCGGCATCAGCACTTCGCAAGACGCCAAAGACTTCTTATCAATTAATTTGTCATCTTTGCACGATCCGCTTTTGTTCGCGGATATGGATAAAACATTAAAACGCATCCATAAAGCCAAGGAAAAGAAAGAACGGGTCCTTATTTTTGGTGATTATGATGTGGACGGGATCACTTCTTCGGTTATCCTGAAAAATATTCTGCAAAAAATAGGTCTAGATGTCATCAACTACATCCCGCATCGTATCAACGAAGGCTATGGTTTAAATCATGCGATCGTTGATTTCGCGAAAAAAAGAGATGTTAGATTGATGATCGCCATTGACTGTGGCATTACGGCATTCAGCGAAGTCGATGCTTTAAATAATGCTGGTATCGATGTGATCATCATGGATCATCATGAGCCGCCGGAGAAAAAACTTCCCAACGCGGTAGCCGTCATAAATCCAAAACGCCATGATTGTAAGTATCCTTTTAAGGGATTGGCTTCCGTTGGTCTAGCGTTTAAGCTTGCTCAGGCATTATTGGGGAAGGCGTGCGAAGACTACCTTGATCTGGTGGCGCTAGGGACGGTGGCAGATGTGGCTGAACTTTTAGGAGAAAATAGGGTTTTTGTTAAGTTTGGATTAGAAAAATTGAGCCACACCAAAAATAAAGGTTTAATGGCTTTAATGGATGTGGCGCGCATCAAAGGGAAGAAATTAAAGCCGCATTCGATCGGATTTGTTTTGGGCCCGCGGATCAATGCCAGCGGCCGCATGGGGTCAGCAGAAAAATCTTTACAGCTTTTGCTAAGCGAAGAAGAACATGAAGCGTATTCATTGGCTAAAAGCTTGGAAGAAGAAAATCAGAAACGCCAAAAAATGCAAGGCAATATCATTGAAGAAGCCTTAAGCGTTGTTGAACGAGAAATAAATTTTAAAGATCATCGCATTATTGTTTTGAGCAAAGAAGGCTGGCATCGGGGCATTGTGGGTATTGTCGCTTCGCGTATTATGGATACATTCTATCGGCCGACCATTGTTATTTCGCTGGAAGATGGGCTTGGAACCGGTTCGGCACGATCGATTGACGGCTTTCATATGTATGAAGCTTTAAAACACTGTGAAGCTTTGTTAGAAAATTTTGGCGGACACGAACACGCGGCGGGGTTGACGATCAAAAAAGAGAACATTGAGAATTTCAACAATTTGATCAATCAATTTGCGAAAGATCATATGGATGTCCAGAGTTTAATTCCAACACTTGATATTGATTGCGAGATCTCATTATCCAGCTTGACCTTAGAGCTTGTCGAGGCGGTTAAATCTTTGGAGCCCTTTGGTGAAGGAAATCCCTCGCCGGTTTTCTGTTCAAGGCAGTTAACAGTCAAGACGCCGCCCGTCATCTTAGGGCGCGATACCATTAAATTCTGGGTGAGTGACGGGAAAGTTGTTCTTCAAGCGGTTGGATTTGGACTGGGAAGATTCTTTGACCTGGTTTCCGGAGGCACAAAATTAGATCTGGCGTACGCGGTTTCCACTGATGATTGGAATAAAGACCCTATTATACAATTGGAAATAAAAGATATTAAAGAGGCTGATTAAGACTTGAAACTTCGCTGGGCTTTAGTTATTTTTCCGGCTTTGATACAGCGGCTGCAGACCAAAGCGGTTTGAACGGTACCGTTAAGAATGATCTTAACTTTTTGCAGATTAGGTAAATAGTGGCGCAGGGTCTTTCCGGTGATCTTTTGACCGGCGCCGCCTTTGGCTTTCGCCATACCGCGTCGGACGTATTTGTTTCCCCGTATAGAACCTTTGTTGCAGATTTTGCAGAATTTTGCCATAGTTTTTTCGTGTTTGTAGGTTTTAAAAAATATTTGAACGACGAACTGATGAAGTATACTTGAAAATAGAATTTTGTCAATAATATTTTACGGGCGGCTTTCGCTCGGAATTTCTCCGGGGATCGTAAATCAGGCTCATAAAAAGTTCTGTGGTATTCTTTAGAAGAGATATAATACGTTAAATGGCTAATCCCATCCTAAAAGATCTTAATCCTCAGCAAAAAAAATCCGTTATCCACGAGCAGGGGCCGCTTCTTATCATTGCGGGAGCCGGCACGGGGAAGACAACGGTCATTACGCATCGTATCGCGCATTTGATCGTTGATAAGAAGATCCGTCCCGACCAGATCTTGGCCCTTACGTTTACCGATAAGGCGGCATTTCAAATGCAGGAAAAAGTTGACATCTTAGTGCCGTATGGATTTACGGATACCTGGATCTATACGTTCCATGCCTTCGGAGACAAGATTTTACGCGAAAATGCTTTGGAATTAGGTATGAACCCTGATTTTAAAGTTTTGACCCGTCCCCAAACTGTTGTTTTTTTTAGGGAAAATTTATTTAAATTTCCGCTGAGCTACTATCGCCCCCTAGGAACGCCGACGAAATTCATTGATGCGATGATCTCACTTTTTTCGCGCGCCCGCGACGAAGACATTTCTCCTCAAGAATATCTCGGGTATGCCCAAAAACTTCTCATAAAAGCCCGAGAAGGCACGGACAATGCGCTTACTGAAGAGGCGATGCGGGAAATGGAATTGGCAAAATGCTACGAGCAATATCAAGAATTATTGTTAAAAGCCAACAAAATCGATTTTGCCAATCAATTCTATTTAACGCTTAATTTGTTTCGCCAGCGGCCCAGTGTTCTTCGGCGTTATCAAAACCAGTTTAAATATATTCTGATCGATGAATTTCAAGACACGAATTATGCGCAATTTGAGCTCGTGAAGCTTTTAGCGGGAAAAGATTGTAACTTAACGGCTGTGGCCGACGATGATCAGTCTATCTATAAATGGCGAGGAGCTGCCGTCAGTAATATTTTAAACTTTATGAAGGTGTATCCTAAAAGCGAGAAGATCGCCCTGACAAAGAATTATCGCTCGGTTCAGCCTATTTTAGATTGCGCTTATCGTATCATTCAAAATAATAATCCGGACCGTTTTGAAGTGCAGGCCAAGATCAATAAGCGCCTGATCGGGATTTCCAAGAAGGGAAAGCCGGCCAAGCATATGCATTTTGATACCTTATCTTCGGAAGCGGATTGGGTGGCGGAATGTATCGAAAAAAAAGTTAAATCCAAGAAAAATGATTACTGTGATTTTGCTATTTTGGTCCGCTCTAACTCTGACGCGGATGCGTTTTTACAAGCACTTAACATGCGCGGGATCCCTTGGCAGTTTAGCGGTAATCAAGGGCTTTATTCGTGCGACGAGATTCGCTTGTGTATTGCGTTTTTACGGCTGATGATCAACCCATCAGATTCTCTGAGTTTGTATTTCTTATCGACATCCGCTTGTTATCAGCTCCCGATCGTTGAACTGACCAGGGTAATGAATCTAGCTCAACGCAAACAATGGGACCTTTTTTATATTTTACAAAAACCAGAAGCGCTAAACGGGGCCGGAGAGTTGTCCGGCGAGTTTTTATCAGCGAAAACAAAAATTATTAAGGATATTTCCAGCTTTTTAGAATTATCCAAGACACATTCGGCAGGGAAACTACTATATCTTTTTTTAACACAAACAGGGTTTATCAAAGATCTTGCGCAAGATCAAAACGCGGACAATGAACAAAAAATAAAGAATCTGGCAAAGTTTTTTGACATCATTAAAGAATTTGAGTCCGTTTCCGGTGAGAACCGGGCGATCGCCTTTGTGAATTATTTGGACATGCTGATCAATGTTGGCGATGACCCACCGGTGGCGCAAGCTGACTTGGATGCGCGCGCGGTCAACATCCTGACGATCCATAAAGCCAAGGGTTTGGAATTTCCGGTTGTTTTTATGGTGTCTTTAGTGGAGCGCCGCTTTCCGTGGCCTTTACGCCGAGAGCCTATTGAAATTCCGGAAGACCTGATCAAAGACATTCTTCCTGTCGGTGATTTTCATATTCAAGAGGAGCGAAGACTTTTTTACGTCGGAATGACACGCGCCGAAAAGGAACTGTATTTGACCTCAGCCTCGGATTACGGAACAAAGCGTCCTAAAAATGTCAGCCGTTTTGTCTTGGAAGCGGTGGCGGACAAAAGGCTAGTTCAAGCTATAAAGAAAAGTGCTTTAGAAGCCATTGAACGCAATGCTCCCCGCGCTAAAGCGCAAGCATTGGCTTCGTCGTCGGTCATTGATGACGAACAGATCCTTAATCTAAGTTATTTCCAGATCGATGATTATTTGACTTGTCCGCTAAAATATAAATATGTCCATATTTTACGCGTGCCGATCATGGCGCATCATACAGTTCTTTACGGCAAAGCTCTTCACGACGCGGTGCAGTATTATCACCAAAATAAGATCAAAAATTTACCAATTTCGGAAGATGATGTTGTTAAGGTTTTCGAAGAATCATTTCGCCGTGAAGGGTTTTTGTCGAGAGAGCATATTGAGTTGCGTTTAAAATCCGGCACGCAGGCGATCAGGAATTTTTATCAGGATCAAGAAAGGTCAAAAGTCACTCCGGCTTATGTTGAAAAGGATTTCTCTTTTCTTCTGGGAAATAACCGGATGATCGGGCGCTGGGATAGAATTGATATTGTTGACGGGCAGGTCATTATTATTGATTTCAAATCTTCAGCGGTAGAAACGCAAGAAAATGCTGATCGCCAGGCAAAAGAGAGCTTGCAACTTTCCTTATACAGCTTGGCGTATGAAAAAATATTCGATCAAATTCCTTCCTATAAAGAGCTTCATTTTCTTGAAACCGGATTAGTAGGGCGGGCGCAGGTTGCCGCGGTAAATGCGGAAAAAGTTACCGAAATAGTTTTAAAGGCATCTTCCGGTATCCGTTCGGCGGATTTTGCGGCCAAGCCAACGCGCATGGCTTGTCTTTTCTGCGCGTATAATCAGATCTGTCCGTCTGCGGAAATCCATGAAAGATAAGCGGGACATTCTCTCTTACGATTTGCAGCGGCATTTTTTCCGTATCTCGTAGAGATAAAACGTGATAGTAAAACTTTTGCAAAGGGGCTTCACGAAATATATTGACAGAAAGTTGTCCATAGCTATAGAATAAGGCAAATCCTGAAGAAAGGAGCATCAATGGCTAAGATCGATCTTAAAGAGTTATTGAAGGACAAGAGAGTTGTCGAAGAGATCAACCGACATCTCTGGATTGAAAGCGAAAAGGCCGGCTATGATATTGGTTTTGAAAAGGCGGCTGAAGACTGGCTCAAGCGTTTTTCCGCAGAATGGGTCAAGTTTCACGCGACTAACGGGGCTGACGCAAAAAAGGCACGTAGCGCAAAATCGTATTTCAAATAACAGCCTGTTGTACCGAATTTTTCTTAGGATATTGTTTTTCTTATTTTTGTCAATCATCCCGCCTGTAGGTTATGCCCACTTTAAAAAGATTTAAAATAATCTCTTTTTATGATTACGGCATAAAATAGATACGCCAGATTTGAATATCAACAGCAGCATGAAATCTACGAGGAAATTTAATGTCATTTAACTTATCAAAATTAAACAATTTCAAAACAAGGCCTGGTCCGCTTTTATTGATCATCTTAGACGGAGTTGGCTTAGGAAAACGCGATAATTCCGACGGAGTTTTTATGGCGAAAACGCCGTGCTTAGATGAGCTTATGAAAGGCAAGTTATATACAACGCTTAAGGCTCATGGAACAGCTGTTGGAATGCCCAGCGATGAAGATATGGGCAATAGTGAAGTTGGCCATAATGCTTTAGGGGCGGGGCGGGTTTTTGCGCAAGGCGCTAAACTTGTCAGCGAGGCGATTAACGCGAAGCGAATATTTCAAACACCTCTCTGGGGAAAGCTTATCGCGCAAGCCAAGCATGATAACAAGTCTCTGCATTTCATCGGCCTTCTTTCTGACGGCAATGTTCATTCGCATATCGATCATTTGTTCGCGCTTTTAAATCAATGCGTTAAAGAAGAGGTAAAAAAGGTCAGGCTTCATATTCTTCTTGACGGACGCGACGTTGGGCAGAAATCCGCGCCGATCTATTTAGAAAAAACCGAAAAGCTTTTAAGCGAGATCAGCAAGCAAAAAGGTTTTGATTACCGCATTGCGTCCGGCGGCGGGCGTATGGTAACTACCATGGACCGCTATAATGCCGACTGGACCATTGTCAAGCGCGGTTGGGATGCTCACGTGCTTGGAAAAGGGCGTCAGTTTTCTTCGGCAATGGAAGCCGTTTCAAAATACTATGAAGAAGATGAAAAAATTACGGATCAATATCTAAATGCTTTTGTTATCGCGCAAAACGGACAACCCATTGGAGAAATTAAAGACGGTGACGCGGTTGTCTTTTTTAATTTTCGTGGTGACCGGGCGATCGAGATATCCCGCGCGTTTGAAGAAAAAGATTTTAACGAGTTCGATCGAGAGCGCTATCCAAATGTCCTATATGCCGGAATGATGCAATACGACGGCGATTTGATGATCCCGAAAAATTATTTGGTCAGTCCGTCTCAGCTTGACAAAACTATCAGCGAATATTTGTGCGCTAATAAGATCAGTTCTTTTGCGATCTCTGAAACGCAAAAATTCGGGCATGTGACTTATTTTTGGAACGGAAATAAATCCGGTTATATTGACAAAAGCCTGGAAACCTACGTTGAAGTTCCGTCGGACAAGATCCGTTTTGACCTAGCGCCAAAAATGAAGGCTTTTGAAATTACCGAGAAAACCATTGAGCTTTTGAAAAGCGGAAAATACCGTTTTGGCCGCCTTAATTTCCCTAACGGAGACATGGTCGGGCATACAGGTGTTGAAAAAGCTATCATTACCTCGGTTGAAGCCGCCGATGTTTGTACGGCGCGTCTTATCGCGACTGTTAACGAACTAAAGGGAATTACTGTCATCTTGGCCGATCACGGCAATGCCGACGAAATGTTTGTTGTTAAAGACGGCAAAAAAGTCGTCAAGACGTCCCATTCACTTAATCCTGTTCCGTTCGCTATCGTTGATTCGCAGTATAGCGGCGAATATGAAATGGCCAAATTAGAAAAGCGCGGGCTCTCTAACGTAGCAGCGACCTTGCTTAATCTTCTTGGTTTTGAAAGCGTTAAAGAATATGATCCGTCGCTGGTCACCTTTAAATCATAATGGTTCAATGACCACTGAAGAAAAAATTCAGAAAATTGAAAAGTTACGCGCCCAGATCGCGAAATGTCAGCGTTGCCGTTTGCATCAAACCCGTACCAATACTGTTCCCGGCGAAGGCGATGTAGAGGCAAAGATCTTATTTATCGGAGAAGCCCCCGGGCGTAACGAAGATTTGCAGGGAAAGCCTTTTGTTGGGCGAGCGGGAGATGTTTTTGACCGGCTTTTAGAGTCCATCGGACTTACCCGTCAGACCATTTATCTTTGTAATATCTTAAAATGCCGCCCTCCGGAAAATCGCGCTCCTTTAAGCGATGAAATACAAGCCTGTGTGGGAAGCTTAGATATTCAACTAAAAGTCGTTGACTCGCCGGTGATAGCCCCGATGGGAAATTTTGCCGTGACGTATATTTTTCAGAAATTTTCTATTCCGTTCAAGAAGATCAGCGATGTTCACGGAAAAGTATTTCAAGCCGAAACACCGTTTGGCGTAAAAAAAGTTGTTCCTTTATTTCATCCGGCAGTTGCGACATATGACAATAAGAAAATTGATATTTTATTGAAAGATTTTCAGGTTCTTAAAGATTTTCTCGTAAAGGAAATTGCTGCTTAATGGATATCAGCTTATCTCTGATCGTTAAAATTATTTTCGGATTGGGATTTCTTGTTTTTATCGTTGCTTCGTTCTGCGTTTTCTTCGATCAAGCTGTCTTGACCCGTAAGGAAACGATCTACCGCGTTAAAACTCCCCAAAAAAGAATCGCGCTTACCTTTGATGACGGTCCGTCTCCGGTTTGGACGCCTCAAATATTAGATGAATTAAAAAAAGCTAACGTTAAGGCTACTTTTTTTATGATCGGCCATCATGTTAAAAAATATCCGGATATTGCCAGACGGGTTGCCGACGAAGGGCATTTGATCGGCAATCACGGGTATGCCCATAGCGTTTTAATGTATTACACGCCGGAAGAATTAGAGGAAGAAATTAAATACACGGAGCATGTCATTCGTGAGATCACCGGGCAGACGACTAAATATTTCCGTCCGCCCAAAGCTTGGTTGGGAAAAAGAGAAAAAGAAATTATTAAATCGATCGGCTATGAGGTTGTTTTGTGGTCTTTGAATTCTAAAGACTGGGTAACCTTTGATGACAAATATATCATCCGCTATATTCTGCGCCACATTAAAAATGGCGATATTCTTCTTTTTCATGATAGCGGCGGAGTTTTTAAAGCTGAAGGCGGAGACCGTCGGGAGACGGTTTCGACAATGCCATTGCTGGCCGAAAAGCTGAAAGAACGCGGCTTTCAATTTGTAACCATTGAGGAGCTTATTCATGGGCAATGATTTTTTTGCAAAACTTAGTCACGGAAAGTTAGTTTTAGCTCTTGTGGTTTTATCTTATATTTTTCTGATGTTCGGCAATGGGATCATTAGTTTGACGCATCCTGATGAGGTTTTTTATATTCAGACCGCCAAGGAGATGATGACGCATAAAAGTTGGATGACACCGTATATTTTTGATCAGCCACAATTTGAAAAGCCAATTTTTTCCTATTGGTTATTTATTTTTGCGCTTAAGATCTTTGGGTTTACGCCGTTCGCGGCGCGTTTTGCACCGGCTTTCTTTGGGATTATCGGCGTCGTAGCGACTTATGCAATAGCTTATATGCTTTTTCAAAACAAACGGTTAGCGTTTCTGTCAGGGGTCATCTTGACAACAAGTTTTATTTATATCGCGCTTTCTCGGGCGGTTTTAACCGATATGATCTTTTCTATTTTGGTTGTTTTATCGCTGGGAGCTTTTTATTGGGGATATATCAATAAAGAAAAGCGCAGTTTAGGGGTTTTGGCATGCTTTGCTTTTTCGGGAGTGGCTGTTTTGGCAAAAGGGCTCTTAGGCTTTGTTTTTCCGGCTGGGATTATCGGCGCATTTTTGATCTATAAAAAAGACGGGGCGTATTTTAAGAGAGGTTCGACGCTTTTAGGGATTTTAATTTTCGCGGCTATTGCCATTCCTTGGCATGTTTTGATGTGGAAATTGTATGGATATCAATTTATTGATGAATATTGGCACAATGATCATCTCCGCAGGATCTTTGAAGCCGAACATATGAAAAGCAATACGTGGTATTTCTATCTAGGAACTATGATCGGCGGACTTTTTCCTTGGACGCTATTTTTTCTGGCAGCTATTTTTACTGCTTTTAAGAATTTCTACCGTGAATCTTTGCAAAAAGAAAAATTAGTTTTCCTTCTTTTTTGGGTAAGCGTTGTTTTTATTGTTGTCCAGTCGGCGCAATCAAAATTAGCCAGTTATATTTTTCCTGTATTTCCGGCCTTGGCTATTGTTCTTGCCCGATATTTTGAGAATGCGTTCGGCACAAATGCCGATCAACCGGCGCAAAGATCAATAAAGATCATTTCTCGTATAATGGCGTCTGCGTTTTTCTTGGCGCCGTTTGCGATCATCATTTTAAGCAAAAAATATTCTAACCTGATCGATGATATGGTTCCTATCTATGTCTTTTCCTTCTTGGCCTTGATCATCGCGAGCCTTTTATTTGTGTTCGCCAAAAAACCGCGGGTGGTTTTTGCGGTGGTTTGTTGCGTGACCGTAGCCGTTTTAGCTATTTTCTTTCTGGGGCGCGGTTCTGCGGAGCCTTGGGTATCTTGCCGGCACATTAGCGAAGAGCTTAACGCGGTCAATCGCGCGGATTCTACGGTTATTTGTTCAAAATTTTATTCGCGCGGCGTGCGATTTTACACGGATAGGCCGATCGCAGTCATGGATATGAATGGTAAGGGATTTTTTAGTCCTCATCCGGTCCCGATGTTCCATAATGATGATCAAGTTTTTGCATTCTTGAATACTCAGGATCGAACCTTTGCCATTGTCAAGAAATCGGATTTTGAGAATCTTAAACGTATTTCGCAAGGGCAATTTTCTCTGGAATTGATCAAGGAAATTGGCGGAAAATATTTATTAAAGATAGAAAAACAGTAATAGCGGAATATAATAATTCTCTAGAGAGCGGGAGCTGATTGTCTAAAAGCAAAGAAATTCGTAAATAAAATTTATGAAAATACCTAAGAATATCGATAGCCTTATTTTTAATGACATTAACGTCGGTGTTTACCGCAATACGCCCGGCACGCATGGAAAATTTATCCGCGTTAATGATGCGCTAGTTCGCATGTTCGGCTACAGCAATCAAAAGGAATTCTTAAAAAAGGTTCGCCCGTCCGATGTTTATTTTTATTCCGGCGATCGCAAGAAATTTAGCGAACTACTTGCCAAAAAAGGTTTTGTCCGAAGAAAAGAGCTTGTCTTAAAACGTCGAGACGGAACATTGGCGTATGTGCAAATTACGGCAACAGCGGTGAAAGACAAAAGAGGGAAAGTCCGTTGGTTTGATGGGATCATTGAGGATGTAACGAAGTTTCGCCGGGAACAGGAGCGGTTTCGCCATATTTTTGAAAATTCACCCGTTGCCATCTGGGAAGAAGATTTATCGGCTGTTCTTCAGCTTATCAGGCGCTTGCAGAAACAGGGGACAAAAGACCTGCGAAAATATTTCTTGAGTCATCCTGCGATCGTTGCTCATGCTTTTCGGAATATTAAAATTTTAGATATCAATAAGGCTGCCTTGCAACTTTATGGAGCGAAGAATAAAAAAGAATTAGTTAAAAATTTTGGAAAAACATTTGCCGCCGGCGCTTTAGAGATATTAACGGATGAATTTCTTACCCTGGCCAAAGGTGAAAAGAATTTTTCCACAGAGTTAAAAAGTAGAACCATTGATGGCAAGATGCGCGATGTGCTTTTGCGCGTCTCAGTTCCTGATGGTTACGAAAGAAGCCTTTCCCGTGTTATTGTTACCTTGGAAGATATTACAGAACGTAAACAGCTTGAGCGGCATTTAAAAAAAGTTGCTCAGCAAGACGGTTTGACGAAATTATTCAACAGTCGCGCCATATCCAAGCGGCTGGATGAAGAGCTTATTCGAGCCAAGCGCTATAATCTTAATCTTTCCTGCCTGATGCTGGATGTTGATTATTTTAAAGTGATCAATGATAAATTTGGACATCAAAAAGGCGATCAGATCTTAAAGCGTGTTGCGACCTTGATCAAAACGAGCTTGCGCCGCTCGGATATTGTCGGCCGTTATGGAGGCGATGAGTTTCTGGCGATCTTGACCCAAACGAAACCTGAAAATGCCAAGATCGCCGCCGAGCGTATCCGCCAATTGGTTACCGCGCAAAGGTTTCCTTCATATAAAAATATTCCAACCAAGATTACGGTCAGCATCGGTGTCAGCGGTTATCCTCATAAGGATGTTAAGGATTTTCGGAATTTGATCTCAAATGCTGATAAAGCGCTTTATCTTGCAAAAGGTTCCGGCCGAGATTGCGTTATTTTGTCATAAGGTACTTTAAGGTTTTTTCTTCATTTTCTTATGTTTAAACGAATACTAAAATATATTATTCTTGTCATCCTTTGCGTAGTCGGGTATTTGTCTACGTTTGGTTGGCATTTTCAGAAGAGTTCTGCCGGAGTTTATTCCTCTCAAGAAGAATCTCTGGCTGAATCCTTAGAAAGACACGTCTACGCCTTGTCCCATGATATCGGCTGGCGTAGTGTTGCTGAATATGAAAATCTGCAAAGATCCTACCAATATATCGCTGATCAATTTAAACAATTTGGATTAGAGGTATCAACCCAAGAGATCAGCGTGGATGGAAAAAGTACGTATAATATCATTGCGGAGAAAAAAGGCTTTAAGCATCCTGAGGCGGTTATCATCGTCGGAGCTAATTATGATACTTATTCCAATCCTGGAGCGAACAACAATGCAAGTGGGGTGTCGGCCTTAATCGAACTGGCGCGCATTTTTTCCGCGCAATTTCCGGAAACAACAATTCGTTTCGTAGCTTTTGTGAATAAAGAACCCCCCTTTGCCGGGACGGACCAGATGGGAAGCATGGCCTATGTCAAGCTTGTCAAGGAAACAAAGCAACCCATCGAGGCGGTCATTATTATGGATGGGATTGGCTGCTATTCCTATAAAGACTACTCGCAAAGATACTTTCCGTTTTTGGGATTATTTTATCCGGATAAGGGAAATTTTGTCATGGCATCGTCAAACATTAATTCCGCGGGACTTTTGAAAACAGTGATGGCAGCCTTCCGCAAAAAAACATCTTTCCCTATTCGATGGTCTGTCGCTTTCGATTTTGTTGATTCTGATCACCGTGTGTTTTGGCGGGAAAAATATCCTGCCGTTTTGATCAGCGATACAGGGTCTTACCGCAACAAGCATTTCCACAGTCTTTCGGATACTTATGAGAAGCTTAATTTCCGTAATATGTCTCAGGTGACTTATGGAATAGCCGCTGTTTTGCGAGTGCTCGCCTGGTAAGACAAAATAGACAAAGAAGGCTTGGGTTATTTTTATCCGCCTTAACGCTTTTAGCCTTGACTATTTGAGGGATGAATAGTATAATTGCTTGAAAATTAAGGAATAACGTCAAACAGATCACAGCTTTAGACAAGGAGGAAAGAAACAATTGGCTTTAGTTAAAGAAAAAAAGACCGAGATCATTGATAATTTTAAGGTTCATACGAAAGATACCGGCTCTGCCGCAGTTCAGATTGCCGTTTTAACCGAAAAAATCAACTATCTCTCTGAACATTTTAAAGTTCACAAGAAAGATTTTCATTCCCGCAGGGGGCTTCTGATGATGATTGGAAAAAGACGCCGTCTTTTGACCTTCCTCAAAAAATCCGACCCTAAGAAATACGAAGAAACAATCAATAAGCTCAATTTACGTAAGTGAGGTTTATTTTATGGAGTTACAACGCGTTGAGATTCCTTTCGGATCTCAAAATCTGATTATTGAAACAGGAAAATTTGCCAAGCAGGCCAATGGTGCGGTGACCGTAACGTACGGAGGCACCGTTGTTCTGGTAACCGCTTGTATGTCAAAAGACAAGCGAGAGGGCATTGATTTCTTTCCTCTTACCGTTGAATATCAAGAAAAAACATATGCCGCTGGGCGCATTCCCGGTGGATTTTTTAAGCGAGAAGGACGCCCAACCGAAAGCGCGATCCTTGCTTCTCGCGTTATTGACAGGCCGATCCGTCCGTTGTTCCCTAAGGGTTTTTTGAATGATGTTCAAGTTGTTGCCTTGGTTTTAAGTAGCGATGGCGAACATGACCCGGATATCTTAGGGGTTGTTGGAGCTTCAGCAGCGCTTATGATCTCGGATATTCCTTTTGACGGGCCGATCGGGGCGCTTCGCGTAGCGTGGGTGGATGAACAGATGGTCATTAACCCGACTTATGTGCAAAGGGACGCAAGTCTTTTAGATTTGATCATCGTCGGTGGAAAAGACGGAGTTGTCATGATCGAAGGCGAAGCTAAAGAAGCCTCGGAAGAAAAGATCTTAGAAGCTATTCGTTTTGGCTTTGATAAATTGCAGGCTGTTTGTTCAATGCAGCAGGAACTTGCAAAAGCGGTTGGCTTAAAGAAAGCAAAAGTTGAACTAGAAGAGGTTGATCCAAAATTCCTCAAAAAGGTCGAAGAATTATCTGTCGGAAAGCTTTCTCAGATCTACAAGATTTCTGATAAAGAAGGCCGTGAAGAAGCGTTAGATCTATTAGCAAAAGAACTTACCAAAGATTTAACCATTTTCGACGCATTTAAAACAGACGGAAAAGAAATTACGGCCGGGCAGGTTAAGGCGATCTTGCATGAAATTGAAGCGCATCAGGTCCGCCACATTATTTTAAGCGAAAAACGAAGAATTGATGGGCGCGGGCTAAAAGACATTCGTTCCATTTCTTGTGAAACGAATATTTTGCCCAGAACTCATGGTTCCGGCTTGTTCACCCGCGGTCAAACGCAAAGTTTAGCGATCGCAACTTTAGGTACGCGCAGTGATGAGCAGATCATCGAAGACTTGGAAGGCAAGTCGAAGAAAACATTCATGCTCCATTATAATTTTCCGTCGTTTAGCGTCGGAGAAACGCGTCCGATGCGCGGTCCTGGCCGCCGTGAGATCGGCCATGGCGCTTTAGCGGAAAAAGCCATTCGAGCTATTATTCCTAACAAGGAAGAATTTCCTTATACGATTCGCATTGTTTCTGAAGTTTTAGAATCCAACGGTTCTTCCAGCATGGCGACTGTTTGCGCCGGGACACTTTGCCTTATGGACGCGGGCGTTCCTATCAAAGACGCTGTAGCCGGAATATCGGTCGGGTTAGTTACTAAGGATAAAGAAGCTGTTTTGCTTACGGATATTATGGGCGTTGAAGATCATTTTGGCGATATGGATTTCAAAATTGCCGGAACTCGCAAGGGAATAACGGCTATTCAGCTGGACCTTAAGATCAAAGGGATCAGCATTGACCTTTTGACGCAAGGGATGCAACAAGCCAAAGATGCTAGGTTCATTATTTTAGATAAAATGCACGCAGCGATTTCTGCGCCGCGCGCTGAGCTCTCTTTATACGCGCCGCGTATCACAAAACTGCATATCAATCCGGAAAAGATCGGCGATGTCATCGGCCCCGGAGGAAAAATTATTAAGAAAATCATTGAAGAAACGGGTGTTTCCATTGATATTGAAGATGATGGAACAGTTTTAGTGGCTTCCACTAACCAGGAAAGTTCTCAGAAAGCGATCGGCATCATCAAAGGCTTAACGGAAGAGGTCGTTGTTGGGACCATTTACCACGCAAAGGTCAAGCGTGTTGTGAATTTCGGCGCTTTTTGTGAGATCTTGCCCGGCAAAGAAGGACTTGTTCATGTTTCTGAATTGTCGAATACTTTTGTCAAAGATGTAACAAAGGTTGTTAAAGTTGGCGACGAGTTCAAAGTAAAAGTCATAGAAATTGATGAATTGAATAGGGTGAACTTAAGCAAAAAACAGGCTGAATGACACGTCAATACGTTAACGAAATTAAAGCCATCGTTATTTTGGCGGCTGCTGTTATTCTATTCTTGAGCTTCGTTTCGTTTGTTCCCGAAGACCTCTCTTGGTATACCTCGCATCCGAATGTTCCTGCCAAAAATCTCATTCGCATCGTCGGCGCTTATGCGGCCGGAACTCTATTTTTCATATTTGGATATAGCGCGTATGCGGTTACTCTTTTCCTATTTTTCTGGGGATGGAATAAGATCTCTTCTTTAGATCTGCGTTTCTCATTTTCTAAAGGTGTGAGCTTTATAACACTTTTGTGCGTCTTAAGCTCTTTGTTCAGTATGGTTGGCAGCCAGGTTTCTTCGCTTCGTTTCCAACGTTCGGGGCTTGTGGGATTTTTTATTTCCGATTTCTTTGTTCAGTATTTTGGGCGCGTTGGTGCGTATATCTTTTTGATTCTCTTTGGCATGGTGGCTCTTATTCTGATCGGTGAATTTCTTATTTCACCTTTCTTGTTTAAAGTCTCCGGTGCTGTTAAAGATTCTATGGGGATCATCAAAGATAAAGTTCAAGACGGCAAAGAAAAGGCTTCTTTGTTCCGTCCTCGCGTTCAGGAAAAAGAGGACGCAAAACAAAAGGCGCCGCCCAAATCGCTTTTTCCTCAAAAAGAAAAACCTGCTAAAGAAAATCAAAAAGATGTTAAGGCGCCTGCTGAGCCCAAGCCTGCTTTTAAAGATTCAGCCAAGCCCAATATTCGTGTTGCTGCGCCTCCCGTGAAAGAGGAGCGCTCAGCTCTCATTTCGAAGCCGCGTACTGTTGGCGAATACCATTTACCTTCTCTTGATCTACTCAACGACCCGCCGCCCGTTTCTTCGCGCAAGCTTCAAGAAGACTTGATGGGCGGGGCAAAAGTCTTAGAGGAAACATTAGCAGAATTTGGCGTTACAATTCGTGTTGCTGATGTCGAGCGCGGCCCGGTTATTACTCGTTACGAAGTTGAATTAGCTCCGGGAGTTAAGGTCCAGCAAATTACAACACTTTCCGACGATATTGCGCTGGTCATGAAGGCTCAGACGGTGCGCATGATCGCGCCTATCCCTGGAAAAAACCGCGTTGGAATTGAGGTTCCTAATACATCGACAAGCCTTGTTTACCTGAAAGATGTTTTATCTCAGAGCGAGTTTCGAACTACAAAATCAAAATTACCTTTGGCTTTAGGAAAAGATACGGCAGGCAATTCTTTGATCGCGGATCTAAGCGGCATGCCTCATCTTTTGATCGCCGGAACGACCGGTGCCGGAAAAACCGTTTGCGTTAACAGTGTTATCATGTCGATGCTTTTTAATTCGGCTCCCGAAGAATTGAAATTCCTGATGATCGATCCGAAAATGGTGGAATTGTCTATTTACAACGCTTTGCCTCACATGCTTTGTCCTGCCGTGACCGACCATAGAAAAGTTTCTGCCGCGCTCAACTGGGTTGTCGGAGAAATGGAAAACCGTTACACCGTTTTAGCTAAAGACGGCGTGCGTAATATCGAAGGGTACAATACAAAAAATACCGAACAAAAACTGCCTTATATTGTCGTTATTATTGATGAATTAGCGGACCTCATGCAGGTATCAGCCAAACAAATCGAAAGTGCTATTACGCGCTTAGCGCAACTTTCTCGCGCTGTCGGGATCCATCTTATTTTGGCAACACAGCGTCCGTCGGTGGATGTTATTACCGGTGTTATCAAGGCGAATTTTCCGGCGAGAATTTCTTTTAAAGTGGCTTCCAAGGTTGATTCTCGTACGGTCTTAGATATGAATGGCGCGGAAAAATTATTAGGCCGCGGCGATATGCTGTTTTTAAAACCCGGAGAAGCAAAGCCGATCCGGGCGCAATGCAGCTTGGTCGGCGATGATGAAATACAAAAAGTCATCGACTTTATCAAGGTCCAGCAAGAACCTCTTTATGATGAATCCATTGTCAAACAGCAGACGGGCGGTGCCACGGGCACTATTCAGGAAAAAGACGAGCGTTATGACGAAGCGGTTCAATTAGTTGTCGAAAACAATCAGGCGTCAACGTCGTTATTGCAGCGTCGTTTAGGCTTAGGATACGGCCGGGCGGCACGTTTGATCGATATGATGGAACAGCAAGGCATTGTCGGGCCGCTCAATGGCAGTAAGCCGCGCGAGATCTTGATCAACAGAGAAGAATGGCTTTTAAAGAATGTGAAACAAAATGGGTGATCAAGCAAATAAAGGGCGCATTTTAAAGCAGGCAAGGGAATCCAAAAGGATCACTTTAGAAACAGTTCATTTGGAGACCAAAATTCCTTTAGATGCGCTTAAAGCCATTGAAGAAGGATATAATGTCCGCATCTTATCTCCGTTTTATTATCGCGGTTTTGTGAAGATGTATGCCCAATTTTTAGGATTAGACCTAGCGACTGTTCTCGACGATCAGCTGCCCGCAAAGTCAGGCGAGAAAAACATTCTCAAGAAAACCGGGCCCGTCGCTGAGGGTGAAGAAAATTCTGATAATGCCACCGAAAATATCCTGGATGCGGTAGGGTCATTATTCACAGTGCAAACCGGGCGTTTTTTAGCTAAGGCCGTTGCCGTTATTGTTATAGGATTTCTTGTTGTGAAGTTTTCCGGATTTCTTATCCAGAAGATATCTCATCGTGACTCGGCCTCTATTTCCGCAAGTTCCACAAAAGAAAAATCTAAAAAAGCGAAATCTTTAATTTCCCCAGTAAAATCTAAGAACATATCGGAAGAAAGAATTTCTTTTAAAAATTCATCTGCAGCGCAGTCCTCTAGCCATGCGGCTTCGGCTGTCAAAGCTGTTTCATCAAGTTCAAAAAGCGCCGGTGTTAAAAAGGCTAACCTGACCGTCCGGGCTAAAAAAGATAGCTGGCTTCAGGTTAAAGTTGATGGAACCGTTGCTTTTGTTTCCGTCCTTAAAAAAGGCGCGAACGAGACGTGGTTTGGTAAAGAAACGATCGAGCTTTCCGGCCGCAATATCAGCGAGCTTGAATTTGAGATTAACGGAAAAATGATCGGGCTTTTAGGACGCCAAGACCGTCGCGCTAAAAAAATCGTTGTGACCCCCGAAGGCTTTACCATCAAGGAATGAAACTCGCAGAAAAAATCAGTCAGCGGCAGAAGAATCAATTTTCTAAAGCCTCACCAAAGCATTCATCCGTCGGGATCATTAATCTTGGCTGTGCCCGTAATTTAGTGGATTCACAAGTTATTTTGGGCAGGTTAAAGAAAAACGGCCATCATCTTGTTGAGGTTGAAGGCGCCGACATTGCCATTGTTAATACCTGTTCTTTTATCGAATCAGCCAAGCAAGAATCGGTTGATGTCATTTTAGATCTGATCGACCTAAAAAAT
The DNA here is from genome assembly GCA_041649175.1 of Candidatus Omnitrophota bacterium. NCBI lineage: Bacteria > Pseudomonadati > Candidatus Omnitrophota > Candidatus Omnitrophota bacterium. The sequence continues at coordinate 1,106,054 of JBAZNR010000001.1, forward strand.
AAAGGGAAGTTACGAAAGATCATTGTTGCGGGTTGTTTAGCACAGCGTTACGCGAAACAATTAGCTGACGAGCTTCCGGAGGTAGACGCATTTGTTGGCGCTATTTCGATCGAGAAAGAACGAAACCTTCCTCAAGTTCTTTTAACGCCGCCACATTTTGCTTATGTTAAGATCTGCGAAAGCTGTTTTAATCAGTGTAGTTTTTGCGCCATTCCGAAGATCAAAGGAAAATTTTCATCCCGCAAGATTGAATCAGTTCTCGAAGAAGTAAAATTATTAGATGCAAAGGGAACAAAAGAGGTCAATATTATTGGCCAAGATATTACGGCTTATGGTATGGATCTTTACCGCGAAAAAACTTTAGCAAAGTTGCTTAAGCAAATGACTACAGCTGTTCAAAATATTGAATGGATCAGGCTTTTGTACGCTTTTCCGGCTCATGTTAGCGACGAGCTTATTGACGTGATGGCCAATGAAGAGAAAATTTGCCGGTATATTGATATGCCTTTGCAGCACATTAGTGACCGGATCTTAAAAGACATGAACCGAAATATTTCAAAGGAAGAAACGATCCGGCTTATTGAGAAGATCAAAAAGAAAATTCCCCAGGGGATCTTGCGCACGACGTTTATTGTGGGATTTCCCGGTGAGACAGATGAAGAATTCAATGAGTTGCTCAAGTTTGTTAAGGAATTTCGTTTTGAGCGGGTTGGTGTTTTTGTTTATTCAAAAGAAGAAGACACACCGGCATTTGATCTAAGGGGTCAAGTTCCCGACAAAATAAAGAAAGAACGGTTGGATATTTTGATGCGCGAACAGCAGAAGATCTCAAAAGAAGTTCAGGAAAGTTTTATTGGCCGCGAGCTAGACGTCCTCATTGATGAAAAACAAAGAAACGATGAAGGGGTTTATCTGGGCCGAAGTGAATATGATGCTCCGGATGTGGACGGTATCGTTTATGTCCATTCTCAAAAAAAATTACAGCCAGGGGATCTTGTGCATGTTAGAATCACTGATGCCTTTGAATATGATCTTTCCGGAGAGACCGTAAGATGAATTTGCCCAATAAGTTGACGATATCCAGGATTTTCCTGACATTTCTTTTTATGTTCTTTATCGCCCAAAAAGGGCTGTCTGCGGCTGTTATGGCGACGATCATTTTTACTTTGGCGTCATTGACTGATTTTTTCGACGGATATCTGGCAAAAAAATATCATTTGATCAGTGATTTCGGGAAATTGATGGATCCCATTGCGGATAAGTTCTTGATCCTCGCGGCTTTTATTGCTTTTGTCCGCCTCCAGTTAGTTGTGGATTGGATGGTCGTGGTTATCTTGGGCCGGGAAATCATTATTACGGGCTTGAGATTTTACGCGTTAACAAAAGGGCAGGTTTTGGCCGCCGAAAAAGCCGGAAAGCATAAAACCGTGTCGCAAATGGTCGCGATCTTTACTATTCTCGGTTTTATTGTGGTACGGGAGGCTTTAACAAAAACGACGTATTGGTCAGGCACAATTGAATTATGGTGGCGGCAGGGAATTGACGTTTTGATGGTAGTGACCGTTGCTTTGACCCTTATTTCCGGAATTTCTTATTTGTGGAACAATAGAAAGTTTATTTATGTCCAATAATTTAGTAAAAATAATATCGACGTTTTTCTATATGGGCTATTTTCCAGGCGCGCCTGGCAGCATGGCTAGCATTGCCGGCGTTTTGATCTTTATGATCTTATTTGATTCGATCGTTCTTTATCTTCTTTGCTTGAGCGTGGTCATGGCCGCCGGAATTTGGGCAAGCGGAAAAATGGAAAAACTAGCGGGAAAGAAAGACCCTTCCTGTGTTGTGATCGACGAAGTAGCAGGGATATTGATCGCTTTCTTTCTTTTGCCGGCCCAATGGCCGGTCATCATAACGGCATTCTTTGTTTTTCGCGCTTTTGATATGTTCAAGATCTATCCGATCAATCGATTCGAAAAACTTCCGGGAAGCTGGGGCATTATGATGGATGATGTTGTTGCCGGCCTTTACACTAACATTGTTGTTCATGTTGCTTTGATTATTCTGAAATGATCGGCGTTACGACGGCTATTTTACAAATTACTTAGTTTATTGTTATAATTCATAAAGTTACATATATTAACATATTGTTACATATTATTCAGTATATATCCACATTAATACAGGAGAGGATAAATGAATAAGTTTATTCTAGCTTGTGTCATTTTATTTGTCTGTGCCTATGTCGGAAAACAAAGCAACTTTGTTGTAACGACGAAGCAGTGGGATGCTCGCATCGGCATTAATGTCGAAGAGACGCATCTTAGCTGGGACAATCTTTACGGTTATTTTGGAAAAATAGCTCAAGATGTTTCAAGCGCAGCGGGGAAAATAATTCCTTCCAAAAAGCGTTAACCTTTGCCCTCAGAATCTTTTAGAATAAATCCTTCCAGCGGTTCATAAATCGGCCCCTTAGCGGTTAAAGTGCTTTTGAACAAAATAATCTTGTCTATCTCTTGAGTTATCGGGAAATCAATAGAGTATTCGTTTAGCGCTTTGATAAGATCAGAACAATGATGCGATGATCGTAAGCGCCCCAGCGTAATATGGGCATTAAATTCTTGATGTTCTCCTTTTGGAAAGCCAGCTTCAATCAGTTCATTTTTAATGGCTTCCGACAATTGCCTTGTTTTGTCTTGGCCTTTCTTCCCGCCAATCCAAATAGTTCTAGGTTTTTCTAAGCTAGGAAAACCGCCTAATTCCGATAGCTCAAATGGGAAAACAGAAAAGTGACGAGAAACTCTGCTAAGGGCTTTTTTAACTTCATTGATTTGATTTTCAGAAATTTCACCTAAGAATTTAAGCGTAAGATGGCTGTTGTTAGGATCGACCCATTTAATGTCAGCGTTTGCGCCCTTTAAATATTCCTGGCATTGGCGGATAAGTTCTTGGGATTCTTTGGAAATTTCGACGGCGATAAAAGAACGCACGGTTGATAGCGTCATGTTAAAACAGTTTTGACAATAAGTGAAGTGCGGCGGATGCTGCAGATGATTTTATGCGGAGTCTATTTCCCTGAAAAGTTTTCTTCATGACAACTGTCTTTTTTGCTGAACTGGCCGCGATAAAAACGAGGCCGACAGGTTTTGCTTTTGTGCCTCCACTAGGCCCGGCAATGCCGGTTATGGCAACGGCGTAGTCAGTTTTTAATGATTTCCGTATTCCCTTAACCATTTGCAGGGCGGTTTGCTGGCTAACGGCGCCGTATTTCTTTAAGGTTTGAAAGGAGACTTTAAGAAATTTAATCTTTGATTCGTTTGAATAAACAACAATGGCGGCTTTAAGAAATTGAGAGCTTCCGGTAATATTGGTCAGCCGGTGACTGACAAGGCCGCCGGTGCAGGATTCGGCAACAGAAAGGGTTTTCTTTTTTTGAATAAGGAACCGGGCTATTTTTTCTTCTATCTTCATGGCAATGCTTATTATAGGCACCGATGAAAATCTTGACAAGCCTTAATATTTGGCATATAGTAGGCGTGCTTTCGGGATATCATCCTTAAAAAGATGATCAGGGTGCAAGCCCCGGCTGGTAGTAATTCTTTCCTTTAGAAAGATAAGCCTACGAGCGCAGCAATTTTTCGATTTGTTTAAGAAAATGCTGAGCAGATTAAGTGAGCTTCGTTAAGGAGCAAGTCTTAAGCCAATAGTTCGCTTTTTTTGCGGGTATGCTAAAGAGTAGATATGTCTTTAGCGTTCATAGCCTAGATGGGAGAAAGCAAAAAACAAGGGGCGGATTGTATCTTTTGATGGTACAGTTTGTCCGGATGACTTGTTTTCTTTAACAATCCCGAGACGATCGGGATTTTTTATTTTATAGAAAATTAACCAAAAACAAAGAGGGGCATGATGTTTAATTCTATTCCGGAGATCATCGAAGAGCTCAAACAAGGTAAAGTTGTTATTGTTATGGATGATGAAGGCCGTGAGAACGAAGGGGATTTGCTAGTGGCGGCTCAATTTGCCAAAGCCGAACACATTAACTTTATGGCGAAAGAAGCCAGGGGGCTTATTTGCGTTCCCATGGAAGAAGAAAGGCTCAACGCTCTTGACCTTCACCCGATGGTTGATGATACGATCGTTAATCGGCCTCATCAAAAAAGCAATACGGCTTGGACAATTTCGGTAGATGCCTCAAAAGGGGTTACAACCGGTATCTCGGCATCGGACAGAGCCAAGACAGTCGAGGTTTTAATAGACCCAAAATCAGTATCGGCGGATCTAGAAACGCCCGGACATCTTTTTCCTTTGCGGGCGCGTAAAGGCGGAGTATTGGTGCGCGCCGGCCACACGGAAGCTTCCGTTGACCTGATGCGCTTAGCCGGCCTTTATCCGGCCGGGGTTATTTGCGAGATCATGAATGAAGACGGGACCATGGCTCGTACCCAAGACCTCATCGAATTTTCTAAAAAGCACAAAATTAAAATTTGCACCATCGATAGCCTTATCGAATACCGTCGGAAGTATGAAAAATTGATCGAGCGGCAAGTTGAAACAACGCTTCCCACACCTCATGGTAATTTTCGTATGATCGGGTATGAATCAAAAGTTGACGGGGCATGTCATTTGGCTTTAGTGCTGGGCAATGTCAACGGAACGATCCCTGAGTTAGTGCGCGTTCAGTCGGAATGTTTGACCGGAGATGTTTTTGGCTCGCATCGCTGTGATTGTGGAGAACAACTGCATCAATCACTTGAAATGATCAAAAAAGCCGGATCGGGAATTTTACTTTATATGCGTCAAGAAGGGCGCGGCATCGGGCTTCTTAACAAAATGAAGGCCTATCACTTGCAGGATGGAGGGCTTGACACCGTAGAAGCCAATGAGGCGCTGGGATTTTCCGCCGATTTAAGGGATTATGGCATTGGAGCCCAGATTTTAGTTGACCTGGGAGTAAAAAAAATCCGTCTGCTCACTAATAACCCCAGAAAGATCGTCGGATTAGAAGGCTATGGATTGACGGTTTCCGAGCGCATTCCCATAAAAGTTTCTCATAATCCGGCGAATGAGGGCTATCTTAAAACAAAAAAAGAAAAGTTAGGCCATTTATTGTAATTTCTATCAAGATGAAACAAAAAAAGATCAAAACAATTGAAGGGCAATTAATAGTTCGCGGGAAAGAATTCGCTGTGATCGCGTCGCGATTCAATGATTTCATCACCAAAAGGCTTTTGGAAGCTTGCTTGGCTGAATTAAAACATCGCGGTGTTAAAGAAAAGGAAATTACTGTTACCTGGGTCTCCGGTTCTTTTGAGATCCCGGTCACCGCGCTTAAATTTGCGCGCAAAAAAAATATTGATGCCGTGATTTGTTTAGGAGCTGTTATCCGCGGGGAGACATTGCATTTTGAATTGGTTGCCAATGCGGCTTCCCAGGGCATCGCTCAGGTGAGTTTACTGACGGGAAAGCCGGTTATTTTTGGCGTTTTAACGACTGATACGATCGATCAAGCGTATAAGCGTTCAGAAATAAAAGGCGAGAATAAAGGAAGAGACGTTGCCACCACGGCTATTGAGATGGTTAGCGTTATGAATCAAATTTAGCATTATCCAGAAATTATTTTATGAGAAAACGAACCCAATCACGCGATTTTGCTTTAAAGATCCTTTATCAGTCCGACATTACCGGGAAAGCTATTTTGCCAACGACGGAAGAATTTTTTACCAGCACGGAAACAAAAGATGTGGAAGTCATTGATTTTTCAAAGCGCCTTGTTTTAGGCGTCGAGAAAAATTTAAGCGCCATTGATGCGAAGATAGTTCAATACGCGACCAATTGGGACCTGAAGCGTATGGCGATCATTGACCGCAATATTCTTCGGCTTGGGGTTTTTGAATTAAATTTTATTTCCGATGTGCCGCCCAAGGTTGCCATTAATGAGGCTGTTGAGCTGGCCAAACGCTATGGCGACAGCGATTCCAGCAAGTTCGTCAACGGTGTTCTAGACAAGATCCATAAAACCGAAATCATACCGCAGTAAACTTTAACTGTGCCAAAATTAGCCGACCTCCATATCCATACCTATTATTCCGACGGGACTATGTCGCCGCAGGAAGTTGTTGAAGGAACACGAGCGGCGGGTTTAAACTGCATTAGCATTACCGACCATGATACCTTCGAAGGTGTTTTGCCTACACAGCTTGCCGCGAAAGAGTTTGATATTGAGGTGATCGCCGGAATTGAGTTTTCTTCGGAATGGGAAGGAAAAGATATTCATATCTTAGGTTATTGTATGGATCTGGATTCCGAAGCGCTTCGAGAACCTATCAAAAAAATGCAAAAAGGCCGGCGCATGCGCATCGAACAGATGATCGAAAAACTAAAAGCACAAGGCATTAACAATATAGTACCGCAAGAAGTTTTTGATCTGACGCAATCAGATTCCGTCGGGCGGATGCATTTAGCGACTATTTTAAAACAAAAAGGATGGGTTTCTTCTATCCAGCAAGCGTTCGTAAAGTACATCGGTGAAGGGTGCATTGCCTATGTTCCGAAATTTAAGCAAACTCCTCAGGAGATCATTGCCCTGATTCGAAAGGCTCGCGGAGTGGCGGTGATGGCGCATCCGATGTTAACGTTAAAGGATGAACTTATTCCGGGCTTTGTGGATGCGGGTTTACGAGGGCTAGAAGTGTATTATCCGAATTGCTCGCAAAATATTATTCAGTTTTACGAGAACATTGCCAAGAAACATAATTTGATCCTCACCGGAGGCTCTGATGCTCATGGGAAAGCGAAAAACAATACGTCCATCGGGAAAATGAAAATCTCTTATGAGCTGGTCGAGCGCCTTAAAGAGGAAAAAGAAAAAGTATGACCGATCTCGACTATATGAAGAAAGCTTTTCAATTGTCGCTTCGCGCCAAAGGAGAAACGTGGCCTAATCCGGTTGTGGGTGCCGTGATCGTTAAAAATGGTAAGATCATTTCTGAAGGACATCATCGTTATTGCGGAAGTGATCACGCGGAAGTGGTTGCCCTAAAGAAAGCCGGCAACAAAGCGCGCAGCGCTAAGCTCTACGTGACTTTAGAGCCGTGTTCTCATTTTGGGCGCACGCCGCCTTGTGTTGATGCCATTATTCAAAGCGGAATTAAAGAAGCGATCTTTGCCGTAAAAGATCCTAACCCCATCAATAGCGGAAAATCTATTCAAAAGTTAAAACAGGCCGGAATTAAGGTGCGTTTTGGATTTTTGGAAAAGGAAGTTTTTAAAGCCAATGAGCCTTTTTTCAAATATATTAAAACAAAAATGCCGTTTGTGACCGCAAAAATTGCTCAAACCTTAGACGGAAAGATCGCCGCCTCAAACGGGCGATCGCAATGGATCACATCCAAAGAGGCGCGTGATTATGCTCATCGGCTGCGCCAAGAGTTTGACGCGATCTTAGTCGGGGTGAATACTGTTTTAGCGGATGACCCTCGTCTTTCTGCCGTCAAGAAATTTAAACAGATCAAAAAGATCATCGTTGATACTCATTTAAGGACTCCCGAGCGTTCTCGAATTTTCAAAAACACACTTCCGTCTGATGTGATCATCGCCACCACAAAAAAATCTTCTTTAGCGAAACGAAATAGTTTTCTAAAGCGAGGCGTTGATATCGTGATTTGTCCTACAAAAAACAGCTATGTTGATATAAAATGGTTATTTAAAAGGCTGACTGAGCGCGAAATTGTTAACCTTCTCATTGAAGGTGGTGGGCGGATCATCGGAAGCGCCCTAAGGGAAAATTTGGTTGACCGAATGCTTGTTTTTATCGCGCCAAAGATTTTAGGCGATACACAAGCGATCAGTTCAGCTTGCGGATTAACGGCAAGACATGTTGATGATGCGATCAAGTTGCGTGATCTGTCCGTTAAAAAAATAGGACAAGATATTTTGCTGGAGGCGTATGTTCACCGGGATCGTTAAGGGCTTAGGGGCGGTTAAAGAAATTATTTCGAAGAAAAATCTTATTGTTCTTAAGGTTGATACGGGTAAACTTTTTAAGAAAATTTCCATTGGCGATAGTATCGCGATTGATGGAGTTTGCCTAACCGCTACTTCTCGAAAGTCAAATATTGTTTCTTTTGACGTGATGAAAGAAACGATTTCCTGCACGACGCTGAAGTATTTAAAATCAGGTTCAAAGGTCAATTTAGAAGAAGCCCTTCGCGCCAATAGCCCGTTAGGCGGGCATTTTGTTTCTGGGCATGTGGATTGCGTGGGAAAAATCCTAGAGAAAATCACGCAAGAAAATTATGTTGAGTTTCAGATCGCGATCAGTAAAGATCAAATGCGCTATATTGTCCCGAAGGGTTCGGTATCTGTGGATGGAATAAGTTTAACCGTAGGAAAAGTATGGAAAAATTATTTCTCGATTTACATTATTCCGCATACATTGAAGATCACAACGCTGGGATTTAAGGTATCCGGAGACGAAGTTAATATCGAAACCGATCTTTTGGCAAAATATTTTTTAAAACAAAAATGAAAAAACGCGTCGTCATAACCGGTTTAGGGATTCTTGTCAGCAATGGCAAGGGTAAGGACGAATTCTGGAAATCCTTAGAAGAGGGAACCGTTGGTTACAAGCCGGTGACTCTATTTGATCCGGCGGAATTTCGCGTTAACATTGCCGGTGAAGTCAGTGATTTTGACGCCAAGACGTATATGGGAATTAAGGGGTTGCGTAACCTTGACCGCAGCACAAAACTAATTGTTTCCGCCGCAAAACTCGCCATCGCCGACAGCCAATTTATTATTACGGATGATAATACGGATGATGTGGGTGTTTCCGTCGGAACGACATTGGGAAGTATTAAAAGTATCGCGGAATTTGATGAAGTGACTTTACGCGAAGGGCCCCGTTATGTTAATCCGGCGCTTTTTCCCAATACGGTTATCAATTCTCCGGCTAGTCAAATTTCCATTTGGCAAAATATCCAAGGCTTTAATACTACCATTTCCACCGGATTTACCGCGAGCCTTGATGCCATGAGTTATTCTTATGATTTTATTCAGTACGGGCGCGCTAAGGTAATTTATGCCGGAACCGTGGAAGAAATGTGTAAACAAACCTTCTTTGGTTTTTATACGCTTAAGTTCATGTCGGGATCCAAAGAAGGCGAACCGTTCATTAATTGCCCCTTTGATAAAAGGCGTAACGGAATTACCTTTGGCGAAGGCGCTTGTATTATAGCCATGGAAGATTATGAGCACGCCAAAAACCGCAATGCGCCGATCATGGCGGAAGTTTTGGGTTTCGGAACGTGTTTTGACCCATTTCGGATCAATAAATATAATCCGCGTGGGACAGGCCTTATTCAATCGATTAAAAATACTTTAGAGAATTGCGGTTTGGGAATTACCGATATTGATTATATTTGCGCTAATGCGAATTCAACCGTTGCGGCAGATAAAATTGAAACATTGGCGATCAAGGAAGTTTTTGGCCAGCAGGCGTATAAAATTCCGGTGAGCAGTATTAAGTCCATGACCGGAGAATGTTATAGCGCGTCGGGGGCTTTTGCGGCGGCGGCATCTTTGGGCGCGCTCAATAGGAATTTTATTCCTCCGACGGTAAATTATAAAGAAAGAGACCCGGATTGTGATTTGGATTATGTTCCTAATAAATCACGTAAGGCGAATTTAAAGAATATTCTAGTGATCACGTTCGGGCCAAATGGCAATAATACCTGTATGGTTTTAAGGAAATTTATTCCATGAAAGAATTGAAAGATAAAGTAGCTATTGTAACAGGCGGGTCGCGCGGAATTGGCCGAGCGGTTGTTCTCATGCTGGCAAAAGAAGGATGCCATGTTGCCTTTAGCTATCATAGATCAAAAGAAGAAGCGCTAAAAGTTGAGCAAGATGCTAGAAAGCTCGGTGTAAAGTGCGAGGCCTCTCAAGTTGATGTTAAAGATTTTAATCAAGTCAAAAAATGGGTTGAAGAAACAAAGGAAAAATTCGGCCGCTTGGATATTTTGATCAATAATGCCGGAATTATTATTGATAAGGCTTTAATGTTGATGAGTCCGAAGGATTGGCAGGAGGTTTTGGGTACGAACTTGACAGGTGTTTTTAATGCCAGTCGTTCGTGTATCGTGACATTTTTAAAACAAAAAAGCGGCGATATTATTAATATGTCATCGGTGAGCGGTCTAATCGGTCTTCCGCGCCAAATAAATTATGCGGCAACCAAAGGCGGGATCAATGCGCTTACAAAATCTTTAGCCAAGGAAGTGGCCGGCTATGGTGTGCGCGTTAACGCGGTTGCGCCGGGATTTATTGAGACGGATATTTTATCGGGAATGACACCGGAACAAAGGACAAAGATCTCAGAAAGCGTTCCTTTGGGGCGCATTGGAACGGTCGAAGACGTTTCTAATTGTGTCAAATTTTTATTAAGTCAAGAGGCGAGGTATTTAACGGGGCAAATTATTCAAGTGGACGGCGGTTTAGCCATTGGCGGCCGCTAAAAAAGGGGAGAATGGCCATGCAACTTGATATCCAGGAAATAAAGAAGATCATTCCGCACCGGTTTCCGTTTCTGTTGATCGATAAGGTTATTGACCTAAAGCCTAATGAAAAACTTGTGGCGATCAAGAATGTGTCGGTCAATGAACAATTCTTTGTCGGGCATTTTCCGGAAGAAAAAGTGATGCCCGGTGTTTTGATCGTGGAGGCTATGGCTCAAGCGGGATGTATTTATTTTTATCATAGTAAGAATTTGATCGGGAAGAAGTTGATCTATTATTTAGGCAAAGTGGAAGTGAAATTTTCAGCGCCGGTTATTCCGGGAGACCAATTGGTCATCGAAGTGACCACGGTTAAATTTTTGGCTAAAAACGGTATTTTGGCGACTAAGGCGATGGTCAACGATAAAGTTGTTGCCGAGGCGCAGATCGGTTTTAGCGTAAAAGAAGTTTAGCGCATAAAAGATTCGCGGGATTAAGGATAGGAGCCTTGCGCCAAGCTTGCAGCTTGGCGCAAGGCTCAGTTCATTTCATTCTTCCGATCAAAATCAGACAGGGTAATTGACGAAACGATGCTCGGATGGTAAACTACACTCTGTTATTTATTGTTAACTACAAATTAAAAAATAAAAGGCGATTTAATTCCCGGGGAGTAGCGCAGCTTGGCTAGCGCGCAACGTTCGGGACGTTGAGGCCGTGGGTTCAAATCCCACCTCCCCGATTTTATCTAAATGTGGATTTTCTCGCTGTTCATCGTTAAACTGAAAAAATAGGCAGTTTAGAAAAAAGATGTTTCAATCGCATATTGTGTATTTAGGAACAGTTCAAGGCGTTGGATTCCGTTATACGGTCCATCGCTTTGCCTCAGAGCTTGACTTAGTGGGCTGGGTTAGGAACTTAAGCGATGGCAGTGTTGAAATTTTAGTCGAGGGCAAGAAAGAATCCATCGAAGAGTTAATAAAAAATATTGATGAATATTTCTCCGGCTATATTCAGGACAAAAAGGTCACGCACCGAGAAGCAGAAGTCCATTTTAAAGATTTCCGGATCGCATAGCACGCCTGTTTTAGTTTTTTAAAATAGTATTTCCTCCACACAAAAATGCGCTACGCCATTTTTTCCGATATTCACGCAAACCTCCAGGCGGTTGAATCCGTCTTAGCCGAATTAAAAAAAGAAAAGATCGACGGGTATTTTTGTGCGGGCGATGTCGTCGGTTATGGCGCTAATCCGCATGAGTGCATCGGGATCGTTCGTGATCTAAATACCGTTTGTGTCGCCGGTAATCATGATTGGGCTGTTGTCGACAAGGTCGATATCGCGTACTTTAATCCTACCGCCCAAGAAGCCATTCTCTGGACTAGGGCAAAGGCCTTACGAGAAGACATGGCCTTTTTGGATAAGCTACCGCTTATTTATAAAAACGAAAATTTTATTATGGTTCATGGCACCTTAGATGAGCCAAGCTATTTTCACTATTTAGTGGATATCCGGCAGGCCGCCACGATGTTCAGATATATGGACAGGAATGTATGCTTTGTTGGGCATTCTCATGTGACGGACATTTTTGTTCTCAAAGATGGGAAAGTCGCTCGGGGATTATCGGCGGATATTTCAGTCGAGAAAGAATGTAAATATATTATTAATGTCGGTAGTGTTGGCCAACCTCGCGATGGAAATCCAAAGTCAAGCTTTTGTATTTATGACACCCAAGAAAATACGATTTCCATCAGAAGAGTTGATTACAATATCACCGAAGCCCAAAAAAGAATTTTAGAATCCGGCCTTTCTCCTTTTTTGGCCTCACGATTAAATCTTGGCCGTTAGACGATGGATAAAACACGCGCTCAAAAAGAGATCATAAGGTTAAGCGAAGAAATAGAGCTCCATAATCATCGTTATTATGTGCTGAGCCAGCCAACGATCTCAGATAAGGAATACGATGAGCTTTTGCGCTGTCTCATAGAGCTAGAAAAACAATTTCCTGAGTTAAGATCTGCGCAGTCGCCGACCGTAAGAGTTGGGGCAAAAATCGATGAGGCCGCTAGGGCCGTTGCGCACAAAGCCAAGATGTATTCATTGGATAATACGTACTCTGCTCAGGAGCTTTGTGAGTGGGAAGAGCGTGTTAAAAAAAATCTACCGGGTGAACATATTGAATACGTCGCGGAGCTTAAGATTGACGGAGTGAGCGCCGCGCTGACCTATGAAAACGGTATTTTTACTCTAGGCGCCACACGTGGCGATGGATTGACCGGGGAAGATGTGACGCACAATATTAAAACGATTCGCTCTATCCCGTTAAAGCTATTCGGGGAAAAAGATAAAGATTTTCCGTCGGTTTTTGAGGTGCGTACTGAAATTTATATGAACCTTGAAGATTTTAAAATCCTTAATCAGGAGCGCAAAAAGCAAGGGGAAGAATTGTTCGCTAATCCTCGCAATGCCACCAGTGGATCTTTAAAGCTTTTAGATTCGACCATGACGGCAAAGCGCAAGCTCAGTTCTTTTGTTCATTCGTTCGGAATTCTAAGAGGTGAAGAAACTCCGGAAACACACTGGGATTTTCTAAGTTCTGCCAAAAGGTATGGTTTTCGAGTCAACGAGGAAAACAGGTTGTGCCGGACGTTCCAAGATGTTTTAGATTATTGTAAGAAATATCAAGAAAAGCGAAGTTCAATTCCTTACGAAGTGGACGGTGTTGTTATTAAGGTCAATTCTTTAGAACAGCAAAGAAAACTCGGAGCGACACTTAAAAGCCCTCGATGGGCGGTTGCCTATAAATTTCCGGCTCATCAAGCGACGACAAAAGTTCTGGATATTGTTATTCAGGTGGGAAGAACGGGAGTTTTGACACCCGTCGCTTGCCTTGAGCCGGTTGCGTGCGCTGGAGTCATGATCTCTCGGGCGACACTGCATAATTTTGATGAAATAAAAAGGTTGGGAATAAAAAAAGGCGACCGAATTTTGCTGGAACGCGCTGGCGACGTTATTCCTAAAGTTATTAAAGTCGTTGAACATTCGAAAGAAACTTCTCGGGCTTTCCAGGTTCCAAAGAAATGCCCTGAATGCGGCGGAGATATTGTTAAGGAAAAAACAGAAGATGTTGCCTATCGGTGTGTCAATATAGATTGCCCTAAGCAGTTAGAGCGACGGCTCGTTCATTTTGCCTCGCGTACTGCCATGGACATTGAGGGGCTGGGAGAAGTTGTTATTGCACAGCTTTTGGAAAAAGGGCGCGTTAAGAATTTAGCGGATATTTATTTTCTAGAAAAGAAGGATTTGCTTGACCTTGAGCTTTTTAAAGATAAAAAGGCGGATAATCTTTTAGCGGCCATTCAAAACAGCAAGAAAAATTCTTTATCACGTTTATTATATGCCTTAGGGATCTCCAATATTGGTGAAAAAGCGGCCTATACTTTGGCTCAAAAATTCTTGTCACTTGAGAATATCATCAATGCTAAAGCAGAAGACCTTGAGAATATTCATGAGATCGGCGAAGTAATGTCTTATTCGCTTCGAGATTTTTTCTCAAAGCCAGCAACAAAAAAACTTGTGGAGCGTCTAAGGCAAGTTGGGGTTAGCATGCTAGAGCCTAAAAATGTGCTGGCTGATAATAGGCTGGAAGGAAAGAAATTTGTTTTTACCGGAGAGATGTCGGAATTTTCGCGAAGCGAGGCAGGTGAGCTGGTGAAAAATCTTGGCGGTGAAATCGTTTCGAGCGTTAGTAAAAATACGGATTTTGTTGTTGCGGGGAAAAGTCCGGGATCAAAATTTGATACGGCAGTAAAATTAGGCGTTAAGATCTTAAACGAACAGGAATTTAAGGAGATGATCCAATGAATATTTTTGTAAACAAAAAACAGTTAGCCTTAAGGATGTCTTTAGTACTTTGCATTTTTTTATCTATTTCCATCGTGCTTGGCGGGTGTGAACCGCTTCGCAAGAAATTTACGCGCCAGAAGAAAAAGGACAAGGATGAAAGCATGGAAATGTCTCCTATCTTGGAGCCGATCGAATATCCGGCCAAACAATACAGCCCCGAGCAAGTTTACCAGGAGCATTTTTCTCTCTGGAAGGTTTGGCAAAAAGAATTGTTGACGATGCTAGACGGAACATCAAGCCGTAAGCGCCAATTTTATGCCATGGAGCAGATCAGAAAGCAATTAGCGGAACTAAAAGCCTTATTAGCGGATGACAAAAAAGCGGGAGTTGAGGTTTTGCTCAGTGAATTGTCCGTCGTTGAGGCTGATATGCGTTTATCTGTTCCTCGCGGAAGCCTTTCTTCGTGGAGATCCAAGGTAGAATCGATCGGAAAGAAAATGAGAACAGAATATTCTTTAAGTAAAGTGAAAGATAGTATTAAGAAATAACGTTTTAAGATCCTTATGAAAGAATTTATCGAAGAGTTTATCAATTTTCTTTCCGTCGAGCGAGGCCTGTCAAATAATACGATCCTGGCTTATCGTCGAGACTTGACAAAATACACACAGCATCTCTTAAAGCAAAATATTTCGAGTTCAGATGCGGTGAAGCGTGAAAATATTACGGCCTATATGCATGATCAGAAAGAAAAAAATCTATCGACGAGTTCGATTTGTCGAAGTTTAGCGGCTATCAAGATGTTCCACCGTTTTTTGGTCCGGGAGCGTTTAGCCAAGGAAGACCCTACCAATCTTCTGGAAACGCCGAAATTATGGAAAAAAGTTCCTGATGTTTTATCGTCCAGTGAAATTGAGAGCATGATCAAAGAAGCTCAAGGAAAAGGCTGGCAAAAAATTAGAGATACTGCGATCTTGGAATTATTATACGCCAGCGGCATGCGTGTGTCGGAACTTGTGGACTTAAAGATTGATAGCGTTAATGTTCAAGTCGGTTATGTCCGTTGCGTTGGTAAGGGGCGTAAGGAACGGATCGTTCCCATTGGACGGCGGGCTCAAACTGCAGTTAAGAAATATGCAGAAGAGGTACGTGCAAAATTGGTTAAGAAAAATATTACCAATTCTTTATTCTTGAGCCGCCTGGGAAAAAAGATCAGCCGGCAGAGCATTTGGAAGATCATTAAGTCTTACGCGAAACTGGCGAGGATCAAAAAGGTCATTAAGCCGCATACGATCCGTCATTCATTCGCGACGCATCTTTTAGAGCACGGTGCCGACCTTCGATCAGTCCAAGAAATGCTGGGGCATTCCGATATTTCAACGACACAAATCTATACGCATGTTGATAAAGAACGCTTGCGCACAATCCATCAACAATTTCATCCTAGGCCGTAGACAGCTATGAAGCATTTATTACAAAAATTACCGAAAAAGATTTTAACGCTGATCAAAGAGATAGGCTTTGAGGCGAAAAGCCGTGGCGTTGTGGCCTATCTTGTCGGTGGATTTGTGCGCGATCTCATTTTGGAAAGAGAAAATCTTGATCTAGATATTGTTGTTGAAGGTGATGGTATCAGTTTCGCGAAGGCTTTTGCCCGCAAAAAAAATGCCGACATAACTGTATACGGAAAATTTGGGACAGCAACGATCGTTTTACCCAGCGGAAAAAACATTGATTTTGCCACGGCCAGAAAAGAAACGTATTGGCATAGCGGAGCTCTTCCGGATGTTGAGCCGAGTGTTATTTATGATGACCTTTTTCGTCGAGATTTTTCTATTAATGCGATCGCCATGGCCATCAATCCTGGTCAATTCGGCAAAGTAGTGGATTATTTTAATGGGCTTAGAGATATCGCAAAGAAGAAAATAAGAGTGTTGCATGAAAAAAGCTTTCAAGATGATCCCACTCGTATCTTGCGGGCAATCCGGTTCGAACAAAGGCTTGATTTTCAACTTGAGAAACAAACAGAAAAACTATTGAGAAATTCCGCTGAACAGAAAGTTGTGCAGAATGTTAAACCGCAGCGTTATTTTGAAGAATTTAAGAAAATGCTTAAAGAATTTCATCCCGTAAAACCTCTTCGTCGATTAAATCAGTTAAATGGCTTCCAATTTCTTGGAAATAGTTTTAAAATACGCGCATCGCAGTTTTTGCTTTTGTCCGCGGTCGAAAAAGAGGTTGCTTATTTTGCGAGAGAATTTTCTGGGAAACGATCCATTGATCCCTGGATCATTTATTTTATGTCGATCGTGGATGTGGTGCCCGCAAAAACGCTTAAGAAAATATTAGCGCCGTTTAACCTATCTTCGGTAGACCAAGCGCGAATATATTCGGCGTGTTATGCGGACAGGGTCATTGAACAGCTTTCAAAAACGAAGTTGAAACCAAGTGCTGTCTATGAAATTCTAAAGCCTTTAAGCATTGAGACGACCATTTTCATTAAAGCAAAATCCGGGAAGAAGGTTATCCGGCAGCGCATTCACCGCTTTCTAAGTAAAGACAGCTTTGCAAGCCTTCATCTTCGCGGTGATGATCTTAAGTCTTTAGGAACTGCGCCCGGACAGCCCGTCGGAGCAGCTCTTAAAAAGCTTCTTGCTGCGAGAATAGATGGTACTCTTAAATCAAAACAGGATGAAATACTTTTTATAAAGAAGTTAAACCAATCTAACGTTAGGGGATAGCGATGAGTCGGATCGATCGAATCAATGAATCTGTTAAAAGGGAAGTCAGCGATATTGTGCAAAAGGAAGTCAAGGATCCTCGCCTGAAGTTTGTGACGATCATGCAGGCAGAGGTGAGCCGTGACCTGCAGCATGCTAAGATCTATTTTAGCGTTTTTGGGGATAATTCTAAAATTGATTCGGCACAGCAAGGGCTTGACAGCGCCAAAGGTTTTATTCGAAAACTCGTCGGCCAGCGCGTGCGGATGCGTTATACGCCGGACATTGATTTTATTTTTGATGAATCTGTTTCTTACGGCGCGCATATCGAAGAAATTATTGAGAAAATAAAACATGAATCTTAATCCCATTATAAAAGCCATCAAGGCTAATAAAACTTTTGTTTTAACAACGCACGCTAATCCTGATGTTGATGCTCTGACGTCTGAATTAGCCTTGGCGATCTACTTAAGGTCTTTAGGGAAGATCGTTCACGTTATCAATGCTGATGCCCCGCTTAAGGTGTATCGGTTTTTACCGAAGATTAACTGGGTCAAGAAATATAATGGTAAGCCTTTGCGCTATGATGTCGCTATTTTTCTGGATTGTGCTGATTTCTCTAGGATCGGTTCTGTCGAAGGCTTGATTGATCGAGAGAAAATGATCATCAATATTGACCATCACATTACCAATGAGAAATTTGGTTGTTTGAATTTTGTCGACTCGCAAGCTTCTTCGGCTGCCGAGATGGTCTTTACTTTTCTTAAAAGTGTTCGTTATAAACTTACGAAAGATATCGCCATTCTTTTGTACTCCGGGATCATGACGGATACGGGGTCATTTCGCTATGACAATACATCACCATATACTCATCAAGTCGTCAGTGAATTGTTGACGTTTAAGTTTTCGGCAAACCAAATTTATCGAAAGATCTACGAAGCCGTCAATCTTAAAGATCTTGTGATCCTTGCAAAAATATTAGACCGCTTTGAAATTCATCATCAGGGAAAGGTTGTTTGTATTGAATTGACGAAGCAAATACTTAAAGGATTTTCCGGAGAATTTGACCTGAGAGATAAGATCTTTACATTTTTACGTGCCATACAGGGCATTGAGGTTGTTGTGATATTCACGGAAAACAAAGGTGATTTTACTCGTGTTAATTTTCGTTCCCAGGGCAAAGTTGATGTGTCCCGAGTGGCTTCCAAGTACAATGGGGGAGGACACGCGAAAGCTAGCGGCGGATACCTTGCGATGAGCTTAAAGAAGGCAAAAAAGGAAGTCTTGAGATATTTGTCAAAAGTGGTCTGCTGATGGACGGATTTTTGGTTATTGATAAGCCCGCTGGAATTACTTCTCATGATGTCGTCAGTTTTCTTCGTAGAAAATTCCAGATGAAGCGAGTTGGCCATGCCGGAACATTAGATCCTCTTGCAACGGGAGTTTTGATCATTTTTTTGGGGAAGAGCACACAGTTATTTGAGAAGTTCTCTTCTTTTGATAAAGCCTATGAGGCAACATTACGTTTAGGCTTGCGAACGAGTACCGCTGATATTGAAGGCCGTGTGATAAGCCAGAGGCCGTATGGCGCAGTGACATCAAATCAGGTGGAAGAGATTTTTACCCGTTTTGTCGGAGATATCGAACAGATTCCTCCCATGGTTTCTGCGATCAAAGTTGGTGGGAAACCGCTTTATAAATTGGCCCGACGCGGTATTGAAGTTAAAAGAGAGCCGCGCCGGATCAAGATTTATTCTTTGTCTCTTGTTGATTTCGCTTTGCCGGATGTAAAATTCTGCCTGGAATGTTCAAAGGGAACTTATGTCCGCAAGCTCGCCGAAGATGTCGGAGATATCATCGGATGCGGGGCTTGCATCACGCAAATTCGCCGGACAAAAATCGGTCCGTTTAAAATTGAAGAAGCGGTTAATCTTGAGGAAGTCAATGAAAGTCATTTACGACATTGGTCGTATTAAAAAGAAGTTTCCTCGCCCTGTTATCGCCATAGGTATTTTTGATGGTGTTCACCTTGGACATCAGAAACTTATCCGAAAAGTTATTGAAAAAGCGAAAAGCTTAAATGGGACAAGCATGGTGATGACATTTTTTCCCCATCCGGCAAATATTTTGAATCCTAAGAATCCTGTTCCTCTGCTAGTTTCTCTTGAGAGGCGAATAGCCCTCATAAGAGACTTAGGAGTTCAGGTTTGTTTGGTTGTGCCGTTTACGCGGAAATTTTCAAATTTAAAACCGCAAGATTTTATCGAGAAGTATCTTTTTGGGAAAGTTGCTCCTGAAAAAGTTTTTGTCGGAAAGAACTTCCATTTCGGGAAGAACCGACAGGGAACGCCAAATTTCTTAAAACAGATAGGCAACCAATATGGTTTTGAAACAAATGTTGTTTCTTTTGCCAGGAATCATCGCAGGACGATCAGTAGCACGCGAATAAGAAAACTTATTTTAAAAGGACAGCTCCAAACAGCGCGGGAGTTTTTAGGGCGCCCGGTTTCAATCTTTGGGAAGGTTAGCGTGGGAAAAAAGGTCGGGAAAACGTTAGGGTTTCCGACGGCAAATATTCATCCTTCCGGAGAAATTCTTCCGCCGCGAGGAGTTTACCTTGCCCAGGTTGTTCTCAATAAAAGAATTCATAATGGTGTTGCTAATATCGGGATCCGCCCTTCTTTTAGGGAGAGAAATAAAGCACTTAATGTTGAAGTTTATATTTTTAATTTTAAAAAAAATATTTATGGAAAGGAAATTGAAGTTCGATTTCTGTCTAAGGTTCGTCCCGAAAGAAGATTTTCGACAAGGGAGTCGCTAGCTCAACAGATCCAAAAAGATGTTGAATTGGCGAAAGAAATGTTTCGGGCTCATCGCGCGTATTCCGCATAATATCTCCCGCTTTTGTATCGGTTATACATTTTTGCCTACCGTTTCTCTCCTAGATAACAATATATCGATAAAGTTAATTCCTGCGGCTGAGATATAGCCAAAATCCCTTCGGTTTTTGTCAGAGCTATTTCTTATCTTAACCAGAAGAATTAGTATTTTGATGTTGACAAAGCCCGTGGACCCCACTATATTATGAAATTGGTGGAGCAAAGTGGAGCAAAGTGGTTTAAATCAACGGAGATGAAAAGTGTTTTACGGCGAATATATTCATACCATTGACCGCAAAGGACGCTTGATCTTGCCGGCGCGCTTTAGAGATGTCGCGAAAGAGCACGGCATTGAGAAGTTCTTTTTAACGCGCGGGTTAGATAAATGTATCTTTATGTTCAGTGATGATGAGTGGCGTTCCCAAGAGCAGAAGTTTCGTAATATGTCATTTACGAAACAAGAGGCGAGAAGTTTTAATCGTATGTTTTTCTCCGGAGCGGCAGAAATTATTCCGGATAGGCAAGGGCGGTTTATCGTCCCTCCTTATTTGAAAGATTTTGCCGGGATAAAAATTGATACCATTATTATTGGTATATCAAATCGCATCGAAGTTTGGGATGCTCAAACTTGGAAAGAATTTTACAGTAATTCTCGTGGTTCGTTCGAGGAAATTGCTGAAAAGATCATTGATGTCTGAAATAAAAAATGACTCATATTCCTGTCATGACAAAAGAGGTTCTGGAAAATTTGAACCTCAAAGCAGGTAGTTTTGTATTAGATTGCACGCTTGGTACGGCAGGGCATGCGCTGGAAATACTGAAAAGGATCGGCCCTCATGGACGTTACATCGGCACCGATCGCGACGGTGAATCGCTTTCTGTCGCGCAAGACAGGCTTAAAGATTTTGCCGGACAATGTCATTTTGAACAAACGGATTTTCGTGATTTTGATGTTGTTTTAAATAAGTTAGGGATTCGCGAGGTTGATGCGATCTTGTTGGATGTGGGTATTTCCAGTTATCAAATAGATAATCCTCAGAGGGGTTTTAGCTTGAGATCTGATGGGCCTTTGGATATGCGCATGGATAAAAATAGCTATATTTCAGCGTATGATTTGGTGAACTCTCTTTCGGAAAAAGAGATTGCATCGATCTTAAAAAATTTTGGGGAAGAGCGCTGGCATCATCGCATTGCAAGTTTTCTGGTGAGGGAAAGATCAAAAAATCCTATTGCTTCTACCGGAGATTTAAGCCGTGTCGTTTTAAGGGCGATCCCACGCGGTGCCGGAAAGCAAAAGATCCATCCGGCGACTAGGACTTTTCAAGCTTTTCGCATTGCGGTGAACCGCGAATTGGAAGCCTTAGAAGTAGCCTTAGATAAAAGCATAAATTATCTTAAAGTCGGCGGGCGGACATGTGTTATTTCATTTCACTCGTTAGAAGACAGGATCGCAAAAGAGAAATTTAAAGAGTTTTCGCAAAAAGGATTAGGCCGGATCATTACAAAAACTCCGCTGCGCCCAAGCGATGAAGAAAATGCGGTTAATTCTCGCGCGCGAAGCGCGCGGCTTAGGGTTATAGAAAGGACAAAATGAGATTTTCGAAGTTTCTTTTATTGATGTGTTCCGTTACGATCCTGTCGCTGGTTTACATCCGGCTTCAGGTTGATATCTTTGATCTGGCTTATCAAGGAAAGAATAAAGAAATTGAGATCCAGAAATTATTAGATCATCGAAGCAATGCCTTATCAAGTATCTCCACGTTAAAATCATCGAGTCATTTGGGCGTAAAGCTACTCGCGGATAATTCCGGTATGCGCTTTTTAGATAATGATCATGTGGTTGAATTAAGAGCGCCGGTCGTGCTGGCGAATCAAGGCAAAAAAATCGCCTCAACTAGATCGGAAAATAAAATGAATTTTTTAGCCGGCCTTTTTACGCTAAAGTCTCAGGCTCAGGCCGAATCCATTAAATAAATCTAAGGTTAAATTATATCGGTGCATACCCGCAGGTATTCTTTTCGATTTAGCTTCATCTTTCTTTCCCTCATTTTATTTCTTGTCTTGTTTTCCGCAAAACTTGTCATGATCCAGGTCTTCAAATTTTCTTACCTATCCGGCCTTGCCGAGAAACAACACAATACCTTGATCAAGCTAGAGCCCAAACGGGGCACAATTTATGATCGAAATCTGAGGCCGCTGGCCATTAACGTTACGGCATATTCTCTCTATGCTAATCCGCGCGCGATGAGCCCAGCGAAAAAAGCAGAAGTTATCCGGCGTCTTCCGGAAATCTTAAATTTAAATTCAAAATTTCTTACGCAAGCCCTGAGCAAGGAAAAATATTTCGTTTGGCTTGCGCGAAAATTATCGCCGCAACAAATGGAAGAAATAAAAATGCTTAAACTGGACGGGCTCGATTTTGTCAAGGAAAGCAAGCGTTATTATCCCGGCGGGGAATTGGCCGCTCACATGATCGGTTTTTCCGGAATTGATAATGATGGATTAGAAGGCTTAGAGCTGACATGCGATAGATATCTTAAAGGTGATTTTGGCTGGACGCAGATCATGCGCGACGCAAAGCAGAGAGCGCTTCTTTTAGAAAAAAGTTTTTTTCCTCCCGAAGACGGAAAAGATTTAGTACTGACCATTGATGAGACGATACAGTATATCGCAGAGCGCTCTCTGGATAAGGCTTTCAAAAAGCATAATGCCAAAGGCGCCATGATCATTGTTATGGACCCGAAAACCGGAGAGATCTTGGCCTTAGCGAACAGGCCTACGTATCATTTGGGGCATCCCACAAAATCCAGCCAAGATAGCCACCGTAATCGTTGCGTTACGGATATGTATGAGCCGGGATCGGTTTTTAAGATCGTCACAGCTTCTGCCGCGCTTGAGGAAAAGAAATTTTCTGAAAAGAATATGTTCTTTTGTGAAAATGGCGCCTATAGAGTCGGGAACCATATCCTTCATGACCATCAAAAACATGGTAATTTGAATTTTAGTCAGGTCTTTGAGCAATCCAGCAACATCGGCGTAACCAAGATCGCGCAACAGTTGGGAGCCGCGGCTATCTATCGATATGCGCGGCTTTTTCGTTTCGGGATCCTTACGGGAATTGATTTACCCGGCGAAGTTAAAGGTGTTCTTAAGCCTCCTGCCGTTTGGTCAAAAACATCGATCGGAGCTATTCCTATCGGGCAAGAGGTTACGGTGACCGCAATTCAACTTGTATGTGCAATTTCAGCAATCGCAAATGATGGAGTTTTCATGCAGCCGTTTGTGATAAAATATATCAAAGATCAAAAAGGGGAGCTTATTAAGGAATTTAAGCCGACCGCAGTCGGACAAGTGATCAGTAAAGAAACAGCATTGCGGGTTAAAAATATCTTAAAAGGCGTTGTTGAGAACGGTACGGGAAAATTAGCCAAGATCAAAGGAGTTTCGGTGGGCGGAAAAACCGGAACTGCCCAGAAAGTTACCGGAGGAACTTATTCGCATAGTGAATTTTATGCTACGTTCATTGGCTTTGCTCCGGTAGAAGATCCGAAAATTGCCGTTGTGGTTGTTTTTGACGAGCCTCATCCCAGTCATTATGGGGGGACAGTGTCAGCGCCGGTCTTTCAAGAAGTCGCGCAAGATACGTTGCGATATCTTAGGGCGACAAAATCCTCTGTCATTGTTCAAGAAAATCATTAAATATGAAACTTGAGAAATTACTAAAAGGTATTTATAAACAAAGCCTGCCGGCGTCATTTATTGATTTTGACGCAAGATCTGTTAGCTCTGATTCGCGGGCTATCGAAAAGGGAAGCTTGTTTGTTGCCGTCAAAGGCCCTATTTTAGACGGAACGCAATATATTGATGACGCGGTAAAAAAAGGAGCAAAAATTGTTGTTGCCGACAGTTATCCGGGCGGGGTTAAAAAAGCTCTTGATGCCGGTATCTGCTTTCTTGCGGTTGCGGACCCTAAAAAGTTTCTGACCGATATTGCGAAGAATTTTTATGGTGACCCTTCGCGAAAGATCAAGGTCATCGGCATTACCGGGACCAATGGAAAGACAACAACCTCTTATTTGGTCGAGTCTATTTTGGCCAAAGCGGCAGAAAAATGTTCCGTTATCGGGACGATCAACCATCGTATCGGAAATAAGATCCTTCCCTCCAAAAACACAACACCGGGCGTTATTGACAATCAACACTATTTATCCGATATGGTCAAAGAAGGTGTTGGGTATTGCGCCATGGAAGTTTCCTCGCATGCTCTTGATCAAGGGCGAGTTGACGGCATTGATTTTAATTCGGCGATCTTTACGAACTTGACTGGTGATCATATGGATTATCATCAGAATATGGAGAATTATTTTCAGGCAAAGGCAAAATTATTTTCCGGATTATCAAAAGATGCTTCGGCCATCATCAATGCGGATGATCCGTATGGAAAAAGGCTTGTTTCGTTAACGAAAGCCAAGGTCATTACTTATGGGATTACGCATCAGGCTGACATTGTGGCTTCTGATATTCAATTGAGTTTAAGTGGTTCAAAATTTACGTTACGTCATGGCAAAGAGCTTGAAAAAATGACGACAAAATTGATCGGACGGCACAATATCTATAATATTTTATCCGCAGTGGCTCAAGGCCTTTGGCAAAAAATAGATATGAAGGATGTTGAGCGGGCTATTGAAGATTTTGAAAATGTTCCCGGGCGGCTTGAGCGCATTGAAGCCGGACAAGATTTCCATGTGTTCGTTGATTACGCGCATACCGAAGATGCCTTAAAAAATATTTTAACAAATTTGAGATTAGTTACCAAAAGCCGGATCATTCTTGTGTTTGGTTGCGGCGGTGACCGTGATAAGACCAAACGTCCCAAAATGGGAATGGTGGCAAGCCAATTGGCTGATTTTTGCATTGTCACCAGTGATAATTCTCGCAGTGAAGATCCTCAAGTGATCGCCAATGAGATCATTCAAGGATGCAAAAATAAAAACTTTACGGTTATCTTGGACAGGGAAGAAGCGATCAAAAAAGCGATTACGTTGGCAGGGAAAAACGATGTTGTTGTGGTTGCTGGAAAAGGCCACGAAACGTATCAGATCTTTAAGGAAAAAACAATTTCTTTTGATGACTGTGATGTTGTCAAAAAATACCTCCATGCTAAATCTTAACGACATTCTGCTTGCTACGGGCGGCCGTCAATTAAGCGGAAAAAGGCATGCCTTGATCCGCTCGGTTTCAACTGATAGTCGAACCTTAAAACGCGGAGATCTTTTTATTGCTCTTTGCGGGAAGAATTTTGACGGGCATAACTTTCTTCGAAAGGTAATTGCGAGATCGGCAGCGGCGATCATTGTTTCCAAAAAAGTTTCTCTTCCTCACACCGATATCCCGATCATTTTTGTTGATGACACGACGCAAGCTTTAGGGCAGATCGCCCGGTTTCATCGCCGGCGCTTTAAAATCCCTGTCATTGCCATTACCGGAAGCGCCGGGAAAACGACCACCAAAGAGATGATCGCCGCGGTTTTAGAAAAGAAATATAAAGTTTTAAAGAATATCGCGACATTGAATAATAATATCGGCGTACCGATGACTTTATTAAAGCTCAATAAAACACATAAGATCGTTGTTGTTGAGCTGGGAACGAATCATTTTGGCGAGATCGCGCAGTTAGCACAAATTGCGGAACCGACAGTTTCGCTACTCACAAATATTGGCGAGTCACATCTAGAATTCTTAAAAACACCTGCCGGAGTTTTTAAAGAAAAATTCAATATCATCCGGCGCATGCAAGAAAATGGGTTGGTCATTTTCAATAAGGATGATCGTTTTTTACGGACAATCCCGAACAAGGCCAAGGGGAAGGAATTTATTTCTTTTGGGATAAAATCGCAGTCTGATATCAAGGCGGGAAACATTCAGGAACCTGATAGTGGATCGCTTTGTTTTACTGTCAATGATCGTCAAAAATTCTGCTTGCAAGTCTTCGGTTCTCATAATGTCTATAATGCGTTAGCGGCAATTAGCTGTGGGCGATTATTTAAGGTCAATGATCAAAAAATCAAGGAAGCGCTTCTTGAATTCAAAAATCTTTACGGCCGGGGTGTTTTTAAAAAAGTGAAGTCCTGGAACATCTTAGATGATTCTTACAACGCCAATCCGATGTCTTTACGCAGTTCCATTGAAACGTTATCCCGCTTGAAAACAAAGGGGCGAAAAATCTTAGTTTGCGGTGATATGCTGGAGCTGGGGTCAAAATCTGAGCAGCTGCATCGTAAAATAGGAAAACTAGTAGGCCGTTCGAACATTGATTCGATCATCACCTTAGGGAATTTATCAAAATTTATTTCTTTAGAAGCGAAAAAACAAAATAAAAATCTTAAAAGTTATCATTGTCATCGCATCGAACACGTGCATAAAATACTTAAAAGCGATCTTAACTCCGGAGATGTTATTTTGATCAAAGGTTCGCGTGGGCTTCGGATGGAGCGTGTCATTGCTTTATTAAAAGGAAAGGAAGAAAACTAAGATATGTTTCACTATTTAGCTAGCTTGCGGGATGTTTTCTTTGGCTTCAACATTTTTAAATATATTACTTTTCGTGCCGGCATGGCCGCTGTAACAACGTTCGTCCTGTGCCTTATCTTAGGCCCTTTTTTGATCCGAAAATTCAAATCGCGTAATATCCGAGAAAACGTCAAAAGAGAATATTGCGATAAGCTTGATCCGTTGCAAAAATCTAAAGAGGGAACGCCCACCATGGGCGGGATCTTTATTATCGGGAGCATTGTTCTCTCCATCTTGCTGTGGGGAGATTTAACCAATAAATATACGCTGATCGCCTTGGTGACTTGTATTTGGCTTGCGGTCTTGGGAGGCATTGACGATTATATCAAGCTAACGCACAAAGGAAAAAAACGCGGGCTTTCGGCATTAACGAAGTTTACCTGGCAGCTAGTTTTAGGGTTTTCAGTAGGATGTTTTGTCTACCTTGACCCGACAACATCAACAAAGCTTGATCTTCCATTCGTTAAGGAGTCGGTTATTGATTTGGGAATGTTTTATATTCCCTTTGTCATGCTGGTCATTGTAGGGGCATCTAACGCGGTCAATTTAACTGATGGTTTGGATGGATTAGCCATAGGATGCACGCTCATGGTCGCGTTAACTTTAAGCGTTTTGAGCTACGTTACCGGCCATTTGAGATTCAGTGAGTATTTATTTATTCCTTATATTCCCGGAACAGGAGAATTAGCAGTTTTTTGTATGGCGATGGTTGGTGCTAGCTTAGGATTTTTATGGTTTAATTGCTATCCGGCGTCAATTTTTATGGGCGATGTCGGTTCCTTGGCTTTGGGCGGAAGCATTGGCGTTATTTCGGTGTTGATCAAAAAAGAACTCCTGCTTGTTTTTCTGGGAGGAGTGTTCGTTGTCGAGGTCGTTTCGGTCATGCTTCAAATCTTTGTTTTCAAGGTGCGGCGAAAAAGGTTATTCAAGATGTCGCCGGTGCATCATCATTTACAACTTTCCGGATGGGATGAATCGAAGATCATTGTTCGTTTTTGGATCATTGCGATCATTCTCGCGTTATTAACGTTAACAACCCTAAAGATCAGATAATGGATTTACGGCATAAACGAGTTGCCATCATTGGTTCCGGTAAAAGCGGCATGGCGATCGCGGAATTAGTTCTGCATTTCCAAGGCCAGCCCAAAATTTCTGAAAAAGCTCCCCAGGAGTCTTTAAAGAATATTCTAGAAAAATGGCCGCAACGAAAACGAGTTGAAATGGAATTTGGCGGCCATACGAGAAAGTTTATCGAAGAAAGCGATATGGTGGTTTTAAGCCCGGGTGTTCCAATCAGCGCCGAGCCGGTTGCCTGGGCGAAAGCCAAAGATATTTCTGTTTTTGGCGAGGTGGAGTTAGCATTTCGGTTTTGCCCTTGCCCGGTGATAGCGGTAACCGGCAGTAACGGTAAAACAACCGTTTCTACCTTGATCGCTAAAGTTCTCGAGGAAACAAAAAGAAAAGTTTGTCTTTGCGGCAATATCGGGTCGCCATTTTCCAGTCATGTGACGAGCCTTAAGAAAAATGACCTTGTGGTCCTTGAGATCAGCTCTTTTCAGCTGGAATCCATCATTCATTTTCGTCCGCACGTGGCTGTTTTTGTTAATTTCAGCCAAAATCATTTAGACCGGCATAAGGATATGGAAGAGTATCTTTGTGCTAAAAAAAGAATTTTTTCAAATCAAAAGAAAAATGATTTTGCCATTCTTAATTACGAAGACCCTATCGTTAAAAATCTGGCATCGGAGGTTCAATCTAAAGTTTCTTATTTTAATTCTCCAGGTTTATCTGAAAAGCTAGGTATTCGCAATCCGAATCATTTGGCGGCTGCGGAGGTTGGCAGGATTTTTGACGTAAGCCCTGACCAGTGCAAGAAAATATTCTCTGGATTTAAAGGAGTTGAACATCGGCTGGAATTAGTGCGCACCATAGATGGTGTTGATTTTGTGAACGACTCAAAATCGACAACACCCGAGGCTGGGCGATGGGCGCTTACAACGATGGAAAAGCCGATTGTAATGATCTGTGGCGGCTACGACAAAAAACTTGGTTTTGATGTTCTGAGTGATTTGGTCGGCCGTAAAGTTAAGAGAATTTTCGCTATTGGACAAACGAAAGAAAAGATAACAAAGGCTTTCTCCGGTGTTGTCAATGTTGAGGAATGCGGCAACCTTGAAAGTGCTGTGGTGAGTGCGCGTAGGGCTGCGGTGCCGGGTGATTGTGTCTTGTTGTCACCGATGTGCGCCAGTTTTGATATGTTCAAAAATTTTGAAGAACGCGGAAAGGTGTTCAAGCAAATCGTTTCTCAACTTTAATTATGCGCGAGATCAGGCGGTCACTGGCTATTTTAACGGTTATTTTAGTCTGCGTAGGGATCATTATGATCTTTAGCGCCAGCAGTATCTATGCTTTACAACAGCTAAAAGACAGCGCTTATTTCTTGAAGCGGCATTTATTATTTCTCACAATGGGTTTGCCGCTTATGCTCTTGGTAATGGCGATCGATTATCGGGAACTGCGCAAATATGCCAAGCCGATCCTGATGGTCGCGATTTTCTTGCTGATCTTGGTTCTTATCCCTGGAATTGGGAAAGAAAGTAACGGTGCCCGGCGTTGGTTTAAGGTTTTTGGTTTAAGTTTTCAGCCGTCAGAATTCGCTAAGATTGCCGTATTGATCTATGTTGCTGATTTTCTGGCGCGCAAACAGACAAAGATCCGCGATCTGGTTGAAGGGTTTTTGCCGCTTGTTTTTATGCTAGGCATTGTTTGCTTGCCGATCTTAAAACAGCCGGATCTAGGAACGTCCGTTTCTATCGCTTGCGTTGTCTTTGTTCTGATGTTTGTTGCCGGCGCGAGGATCTCTCATCTTAGCCTTGTCGGGCTCATGTCTTTACCGCTTATTTATCTTCTGATCGTCCGAGTTCCGTATCGTTTAACAAGGATCTTGGCGTTTCTTAATCCGTGGGGCGATAGCCAAGGAATAGGTTTTCAACTGACGCAATCGCAAATTGCTCTTGGATCAGGAGGGATTCTTGGCGTTGGTTTAGGGCAAAGCATGCAGAAACTTTTTTATTTACCGGCGGCGCATACCGATTTTATTCTGTCCATTATTGGCGAAGAACTAGGATTGGTTGGGACATTAACGGTTGTTGTCTTATTCATGCTTTTTATCTGGCAAGGTGCCAGGATCGCCAAGAGAACAGAAGAAAGCTTTGGTTATTTTTTAAGCGTCGGCATCGTGGCCATGCTGGGGTTACAAGCCGTTGTTAATGTCGGCGTCAGCATCGGAGCTTTGCCAACAAAGGGATTGCCGATGCCGTTCATTAGCTATGGAGGTTCGGCGTTGATTTTTAATCTTATTGCTGTTGCGTTATTGCTTAACATTTCCCGCACCCAAGAATCATGAAAATTATTATTGCGACAGGCGGTAGCGGCGGCCATGTTTTTCCGGCATTAAGCGTTGCCATTGAGCTAAGAAGCCGGGGGCATGAGATTGTCTTTTTGGGAACCCCGGGGTTGGCTGCGGAGAAAATAGAAAAAAATAATTTTAGGTTTGTCGGGCTTTGCGCCAAGGGAATAGCTTACCGGTCTTTGGCTTCTTTTTTTGTTTCCATCAATTGTATGTTGACGGCAACCGGGCAGGCACTTCGATTCCTTAAGGAATTCAAGCCTGATGTTGTTGCCGGATTTGGCGGTTATGGAGCTTTTCCGACGGTTGCGGCGGCATTTCTTTTGCGTTGTCCGACATTAATCCATGAGCAAAATGTTGTTCCGGGCAAGGCTAATTACTTATTGTCAAAGTTTTCCAAACGTGTGGCGGTTAGTTTTGCGGAAAGCCGGAGATATTTTAATCAAAAAAAAGTTGTGTTAACCGGATGTCCGTGCCGTAAGAAGCCAAATGAGTTGCCGCGTGAGGAAATTCTGCGAAAATTTAATCTTTCTCCTGATAAACCGATTATACTAATTGTTGGAGGAAGTCAGGGAAGCCGCAGGATCAACAAAGATTTCTTTGAAGCGGCTATTTTGCTTAAAGAAAGCCTTGATTTTCAAATTATCCATATTTCCGGGAAAAAAGACTATGAAGACCTGAAAGCGAGCTATGAGCGTTCGGGGATGCATTTTTGCCTTTTTGATTTTCTCGATGAGATCGATTTAGCGTATATGGCAAGCGACCTGGTTATTTGCCGGGCCGGGGCGATGACGATCAATGAAGTTGCTCTTTTTAGGCTCCCGGCGGTCCTTATTCCTTATCCGTTTGCCGGCGGCCATCAAAAAGAAAATGCCAAAGTTCTTTGCCGGGCACAAATAGCGCAAATGATCGAAGAGCATGAATTAACGCCTGAGCGCTTAAGAGCGGTTATCCTAGAGTTGCTGACAAGAAGAATAAAGAAAGAGGAAATTGCATTGCGGGCAGAGAAATTCTTTTATGCGGATAGCGCCATTCGCTTAGCCAACGAGATAGAGTTAATTAAAGAATGAACATAAAAGTTTTGATCATCTCGGCCGCGATCTTCTTTGGATTTTCTGCCGCGGCTTTTTCCGATAATAATTGGCAGGAGTACCGTTGCCAGCATTTCATTATTTATTACAAGGATGTTCCGCAGGATTTCTTGAAAAGTGTGGAAGAGATGGCGGAATATTATTATCAGGAGATCACAAAGAATTTAGGATTTATTCGTTATGAAAATTGGTCGTGGGATAAGAGAGCAAAGATTTATATTTATAATGACGCGCAAAACTACATTGATGAGGGAAGGCAAGCCGGCTGGTCGCATGGCTCGGCGTCGTTTAGCGAGAAGATCATCCGCACATTTCCGACAGCTGCCGGATTTTTTGATTCAACTCTTCCGCACGAACTAGGGCATATTATTTTCAGGGAATTTGTTGGTTTTAAAGCCGATGTTCCTTTGTGGATGGATGAGGGGATAGCGATGTATCAAGAAAAAGCGAAGCGTTGGGGCGTTAATGATTTTGTCAGAAAAGCGATCGAAGAAAAAAGATTTGTTTCTTTAAAAGAACTTTCAGAAATGCAGCTAAATTCTAATACGGACCGAGACACGATCGATCTTTTTTATGCTGAGTCGGCGAGCGTTGTTTATTACTTGATCACCGAGGCGGGTGAATATAAATTTGTTAATTTCTGCCGGGCCTTAAAAGAAGGCAGACGTTTTAATGATGCCCTTAGATCTGTTTATATGCGCTTTAAGGATCTGGAAGAGCTAAATAAGGCGTGGGTAACGTATCTTAATAACTAAAATGAAACATTACCATTTTATTGGAATTGGCGGCGTTGGAATGGGGGCTATTGCCTTGCTGTTGGTTGGCAAAGGCGAAAAAGTCAGCGGTTCTGACTTAAAGGAAAGCCCACTGACCTTAAGGCTTCGCGAAAGCGGGGCGCAAGTTTTCTTAGAGCACGATGCAAAACATGTGCAACATCCGGATTTTGTCATTTACTCGTCAGCCATTGATGAGAATAATCCGGAGCTTGTCGCCGCGAAGCAGAAGAATATTCCAATTTTAAAACGCGCCCAGATGCTGGCGATCTTAATGAAAGATAAAAGATCTGTTACGGTTGGCGGCGCTCACGGAAAAACGACCACAACATCAATGATCGCTAATTTGCTGATCAATGCAGGGCTGCATCCTACCACGGCTGTCGGCGGAATTATCAACGGAACGACGAATAATGCCAGCCTCGGTGACGGGGAGTATTTTGTGGCCGAGGTTGATGAAAGCGACGGCTCCTTTCTGTATTTTGATCCATTTTATTCCGTGATCACGAACATTGATTTTGAACACGTTGATTATTATCACAATTGGGAAAATATTCTGCGTGCCTATCAAGAGTTTGTGATGCGTACACAGCCCGGCGGCCATCTTTTTATCTGCGGGGAAGATGAGCGCCTGGTGAAGATCTTAAAAGAAAGCGGCCGCGTTTTTTCAACATATGGTTTCTCGCGTTCCCATGATCTGGCCGCTGAAAATATCCAGTATGGCGGATATTCGTCTCAGTTTGATTGTTTTACCAAAGATAAAAAGATCGGTTCTGTGCATCTTAAGGTTCCAGGAAAACATAATGTTTTAAATGCCTTGGCTTGTATCGGTGTAGGGTTAAAGCTTGGAATTGATTTTTCTCTGATTCGAAAAAGCCTCGATGAGTTTAGCGGTGTCCAGCGGCGTATGCAGCTTAAAGCTGATGCTGGCAATATTCTTGTACTGGATGATTATGGGCATCATCCAACCGAAATTGCGGCAACGATGGAAGCCGCAAAGTCTTTTGGAAAAAAACGCCTGATCGTCGTTTTTCAGCCGCATCGCTATACGCGGACTAAATTCCTTATGGAAGAATTTGTTAAAGCATTAGGCGCGTGCGACCATCTCGTATTGACGGATATTTATGCGGCGAGTGAAAAACCCATGGAAGGGGTTAATTCTCAAGTTCTGTTTGATAAAATAAGGTCAAATGGGCGGTCTGCGGTGTATTTGAAAAAGGATGAAATAGCTTCCTATCTTATTAATTTTGTTGAGCCCGGTGACTTGGTCTTAACTGTCGGCGCCGGAGATATCGGGCGTATTTCAGAAGATTTCTCGCAAAAACTTAAAACGGTAAAGAAAGAGTGCATTCATAATGCCTGAAGTTAGTTCTGCCGCGCTAGGCCGGATCGGTGTTTTGATGGGAGGATATTCGTCCGAGAGAGAAATATCTCTTAGGTCCGGACGAGCTATTCTGGAAGCTTTAAAGAATTCCGGCTGTTCGGTCGAGGGAATTGACATTGCCTCTCATGAGAAGCATGTCATTGTCGAATTGATCAAAAAGTCTTCCATTAATGTTGCGTTCATCGCTTTGCACGGTAAGCTCGGAGAAGACGGGGCTATCCAGCAGATCCTCGAGGAATTAAAAATTCCTTATACCGGATCCGGCGTTGAAGCAAGCCGCTTGGCGATCAATAAGGCTGTGTCGCAAAATATTTTTAAAAAGAATAATATTCCCGTTCCGGAACATGTTATTATCTCCGGTAGTATAAAAGCATCTGAGGATGATCTTGTTAAGTGCTTAGGCGGCCTTCCGGTTGTGGTTAAACCGGCTTTGGAAGGGTCGAGCATTGGCATTACGATCGTTACTGATAAAGCGAAATTAGCTTTAGCCTTACAAGAAGCTCTAAAATTTGGCCCGGATATCATTGTTGAACGTTATGTTAAAGGGCGAGAATTAACCGTCGGTATATTAGATGATCAGGCCTTGCCGGTCATTGAAATAAAACCGCAAAATCCATTTTTTGATTTTTCAGCGAAATATCAAGCAGGAACAACGCAGTATCTTATTCCCGCGCCTATTGCGCCGGAATTAAGCCGTAAGGTCCAAGAGATCGCGCTGAAGGCATATCAGGTTTTAGGCTGTCGCCATCTATCGCGGGTTGATGTGATGATCGATGCAAAAGACAATCCGTATGTTTTGGAGATCAATACCATCCCGGGCTTTACTTCAACGAGTCTTTTACCGAAAGCGGCTAAGATCTCGGGGATCGACTTTTCACAGCTATGTTTAAGATTGGTTTCTTTGGCTTATGAAAAATAAGAATACAAAATCAAAATCATCTTTTAAGATCCTTCCGGCGATCATTATTCTCGTTTTTTTTGCTTTCTTCGGATTTGTTGTCTATAAAAGTGTTATTTCATTCTTTGAATCATCAAGTTATTTTACTATTAGAAGCGTTATGTATCCGCCGTCGTTAAAATTCATTGAGACAAGCGAGATCCCCGCAAGCTTAAAAGGAAAAAATATCCTTAAGCTCGATATCAATAAATTGCAAAAACAACTTCAGGTGAAGTATCCACAGTTCGGGCAACTTAGGATCGTCAAACGTTTTCCTGACCGTATTTTGGTCATTGCCAAAGAACGCATTCCGTTTGCGCGGGTCCAATCCGGGACACATAGGCTCGCTGTCGACAGGGACGGTGTTGTGTTGTCAAAATCCTGGGATGATAGCGGTGATCTGCCGGTCATCTCCGGGATCAATCTGCCTAAGTCGCGGATCAGCTTAGGAGCTATCATTAGGACGGCTGACTTGCAGGTTGCGCTACGGATCATTGCATTTTTCCGGGTTAATAAAACATTGGCTTTTTACGGAATTTCTAAAATGGATGTTTCAAATCTTTCGCAGATCTCTTGCTATCTGAGCAACGATATCAAAATTATTCTTGATGAAGATGACGTTTATCGAAAATTACGCACGCTCATCCTTGTCTTGTCGCAAGCAAAAAAAGAGTTACCGGATGTTAAATACATTGATTTGAGGTTTAAGGAGCCTATCGTCGGAAAAAAATGATGAGAGAAAGAATATATTGCGGGTTGGACCTTGGGTCCCAATCTATTAAATCTAGCGCGGTTAAGACGCGCTCAGGCGGCCATGCGGAAATTTTAGGGGTCCATGAGTCACCGACGGTTGGCTTAAAGAAAACTTCCATTGCGGACTTAAATGAGCTTTCGGAAGCCATTCATCAGAATCTAAAAAATCTTGCTAAGAAAATTAATCTTAAAATAAAAGATATTCAGTTAGGGATTGGCGGGCATTTTATCGAGTCGCGTTATAGCCACGCGGTCGTGCCTTTATTAGATAAGGGCGGCAAGGCGATAACCCGCGGTGATATCAGAAATGTTAACCAGCATGCGCGTCTTCTAGGGATCAAGATGGAAGAAGAAATGCTGCATGATTTCCCGCAGAATTATACCGTGGATGATATCATCAACACATCGTCTGATCCCCTGGGGTTATATGGGCGTAAGCTCGGTGTTAATTCACTTTTGATCTTTACCAAAGTTGCTTTAGCCAGCAATATTATTCGTGCGGTTAATCAAGTTGGTTTTGAGGCTTCTCGGATGACATTTTCCAGCCTTTGCTGTGCCCAGCATGTTTTAAATAAAAAATCAAGAAATGACGGGTGTATTTTTATTGATGTCGGCGCAAGTACGGCGGATATTCTTATTTTTAAAGATAATGTGCTACGCCAAATTGATATTATTCATTTAGGCGGTGATCATGTTACCAAGAATATTGCCCAGTCACTTAACCTTCCTTTTGATTTAGCCGAAGACATCAAGAAATCATACGCGGTAGCCCTAGCGGATGATGCCAAGAAAACGGGAGAGATCTTAATTAAACGTGACGCAAATTACATGCCTATCCGCCGGGAAAAAATTTATGAAGCCATTGAGCCGGAAATCACAAAACTGGTGAACGCCATTTCGAACACAATCCAATCTTCGGGATTGTCCGACAAATTGGCGGGCGGCATTGTTGTCGGTGGGGGCGGAGCGTTATTGCCGGGATTTATTGAGCGTGTCGAGGAAACAACAAAAATGGCGTCAATGATGGGGCGTATCGGCGCGGCTGCTTCGGGCGTGAACAATGCGGTTGTTTTTGGCGCGGCGATCAGTTTAGCTCAAGGAGCAACGTCAAGGCTTGCTGATTTTTCTGTCTCGCCTCAACCCCGCGGTCATGTTAAAAATGTTTTTCACCGTATCCGCGAGCTTTATGAGGAATACTTCTAGAAGTGAATGTTTTTAAGAATTTCGGTGTTTGGTCAGATTGAAATTGATCTCTTTAAGATTTGAGTTCATTCGCAGGATCCCGTTAAAAACATAAAGCATCCAGAATGAATTAAGCAAGATCAAGAGGGCGATCAAAAGCATTCCTCCCATCTGCAGGAAAAGTAATTGTTCGATCGTGGTCCCGCCAAGCGCTATATGGCTTAGATCAATGGCTTTGAGCGTTACGATAAAAAGTCCGATAAAAATAAATACTAGAAAAATTTCAAAGAACAGGATATAGAAATGGCGCACCATCCATTTTGCCATTCGGTTATCCCAATATCTGACCTTGGACATAAAGTCGTTAAATGTCATGAGCTCTCCTTTTTAATGGGCAATTTGATTTAAGACCGTTGATATAAAAAGCATGCCAACAAGGCCCAACATGGTTCCCCAGGCGGCAATAGATTTATTGCCTTCGCGCAGGGCATCGGGAATTAATTCCGAAATAACCAGATAGATCATAGCGCCTCCCGCAAATCCTAATCCAATAGGAAGAAGCGGTTCGAAAAACCAGGCGATCATTGCTGAAGGGACGGCCATGATCGGTTGCGGAGCGCTGGAGAGAATTGAATACCAGGCGCAGCGCGCTGTCGAAACTCCGTCTTGTTTGAGCGGAAGAGAAATGGCAATGCCTTCGGGAATATTGTGCACCGAAATGGCAATGGCCATGATCAATCCAAAGGTAAAATTTCCCGTCGCAAATCCGACGCCGATAGCGATGCCTTCGGGGATAGAATGAACGAACATGGCTAAGAAAATAAGGTAGCCGCGCTTGCTTAAGTCTTTGGCAAAATGGTGTTCGGAGTTATCGTTGGCAAATTTCTTGTCGTAGAACCAAAAAAAAGCGGCGCCCAAAAGCAGCCCGATCATAACAATATATGGCGCTGCGGGAAATTTAGTTTTAAGAGCAATGCCTTCTTGGGCTAGAGAGAAAACAGATGCCGAGATCATCATTCCGGCGGCAATGGCAGAGGCGTAAGCGCGGATCGATTTAGAGCCTGCCTGGATAAAATGAACCGGGATAGCGCCTAATCCTGTGGCCAGGGCGCTGATAATTCCGGTAAAGGCAGTCCAAAGAATTACAGAGGATTGATCCATAAGAATATTTTGATGGTAACACAGGGAAAAAGGAAATAAAAGAGAAAATTTCTCAACATTGAGCGTGAAAAAAATAAAATAAGTTTACAGAGAAATATTTTTTTGTTTTGTTTGAGCGTCTTGCGTTTTAATAAAGCGCTGATATAATAACGGTGCACTATTTGATATTTTGAGATCTAAAAGATTGCGCCCATAGCTCAATGGCTCCGACGCTTTAATAATGTATTAAAGGTCGGAGTCCCGACTTTCCATTTTTTTAGCTGAGAACGTCGGGAATAGAGCATTTGGCTTCGGATTTTAATAGGACTTTATGCGCCCATAGCTCAATGGATAGAGCATTTGGCTTCGGACCAAAGGGTTGGGGGTTCGACTCCCTCTGGGCGCGTTTAATTTCTGATAGGCCCTTTAAAAAGGTTTGATACGCTCCGTGTCCATAAACGAATATTTCAAAAATCCTTCCGTTATTAAAAAATGTGTCCTGCTGGTTTTTCTCCTTTCCCTTGTTGCTTCTGTTTGTTTAACGGTCTCTGTCTGGGATATTAATTTCTGGCCAACGGATGCGGAAGCCTATTATTTACCCGCGGCAACAAAGCTATTTTCGCTTTCGCATATTTCTCAAATGCATGAAGCATTGGATGAGGCCCGTACGAAATGGCTTCATGGAAAAGAAATATTTATCTTAGCTTCCGCGGCTTTCCAGAGACTGTTGAGCGATGAAACGACTTTACGGCCGCTGATCTTGGTTTGTATTTTCGCCGTAGGGCTATCGTCCATTTTAGTGTTTTTTGTGACGAGGTTTTACTGGGGAACTTTGGTGGGCCTCGCTTGTTTCTTTATTTTTACGACGTGTTTTTGGCCTTATCAATATGTTCTTTTTGTTAAGCATCAGCCCTTAGGGCTGTTTTTCTTTTTATTGTCAGTCTTTTTATTGCAACAAGCCGGCCGGAGGAATATTTTCTATGTTTTTTCCGGCGCATCCTTGTGCCTAGCTATTTATTCCTCCACAGTTTCCAGTCTTTATATCCCGTATTATCTCGCAGTTCTCTTTCTTATTATTAGGGAAGACAGAACAAGGGTGCTGCTTAAAACAATTTTAGGTATTGGCGGTTTCCTTTGCGTATTTTTCTACGTTAATTATCCCGATATGATCGGCAATATCAAAAGTTATTGGGAATACGTTCAGATCAGCAGTTCGTACAATCATTTTTATTATAATCAGCCTGTTTTGCGTCAATGGATCGAGCATCCCGACGGAAATGTACGCGGAGGCTGGCCTTGGATCATAAAATATTTTCTTTTGATCATGCCGGTGCTTTTCCCCCTTTTTATCTTTTGCGTAGGGTATCTTATTAAAAATATTTTTTCTACCAAGAAACTTTCATCTCGTTTTGCCATCGCGGGATTGATCTTGCTGAGCGTTTCAGGATTAGTGTTAGCTGAAGTAAAACAAGTAGCTCAATACGGTGCGAATTATTTTTCATTTTTGGTCGGGATCATCATGCTCACAGGGTATTCGCTTTTTATTTTCTTGCAAAGCGAATGGTTTAAAAAAGCTTCGATTAATTCTAGGCGGCTTGTTTTTTCTTTGCTTGTCCTTGTTTTTATCACGAATTGTTTTATTAATGCTTATCTTTACTTCGGCGATGTTTATCCTTCGCGAATGGCCACGACATTTTTATCCCGCGAGATCAAGAAGCGCGGCATTGCTGAAGTTTATACCTATGCCAAGCATCCGTATAAATACAATATGGTGGATTGCCTTGATCCGGCGCTTTTAAAAGAGTTAAGGTTTGTTCGTATGGCGAACATTTCTCAGCCGCAAGCCGGCGTTATCTTGATGCCGCCAGTGACCGGAAAATCTATTTATCGGGACATTAACCGTAATACGTATAATGATTTTGATGAAGATATTTTCTTAAATGAGCTTTGGCGAAAAGGGAACTTTTATGATTATGTCCTTGCTTCATTTCCGACGCTGTCATCTAGCCGTATCTGGCCTCACGAGGAAGAAGTTTTGAGCTATAAATATTTGATGCTAGGCCAGATCGGCCAAGAAGATCTGGACAAGGGAAGAGTTTGGCTGTTGGATGCTAAAAGAATCTATGAAGATCAGAAGGAAAATATTCCGTCCGCGGAATTCGTTCATTTGGTGCGTGACGGAGTACGCAATATCGGAACTCAAAAGGCTCTTTACATGTTTGAAGGGAATAAGCAGCGCGTTGCCAAGCCGGTTTCCATGGACAATCTTTCACTGCGGATCTATAAAGTTGGTAATCCTAAGGATAGTTTAGTGGCGTATCTTTACGGGATTGAAAAAGAACAGCCCGTTTGGATCCCGTCCGGCAAGCATTATGCCTCTTATCCGGTGCCGGCAGTAGACATTGCCGCTGATCCTTTTGGAGCATCGGTTCAATTTCGATTTCCTGAAGCCCTAGCTTTAGAGCCCGGGCCGTATAATTTAGTTGTTTATCGCACGGGGGCACTCGACGACAGCAATTTTTATCGTATTTACATCAATGAATAAGGATTTTTAGCTAAATTTAAGCAAATTATCTTTACAAGAATTATGAATTCTTATATGATGGCAACGTGTCTTAGCATTGATCGCCTCATTGACGAGTACTTTCCTTATAATACGTAGTTCCTAGATAGAAAGCTTTATTTTTCATGTTGTCGCACGTTGATACGCCGCTAAAACAAACGCCTCTTTATTCCGCACATATTGATCTTGGCGCAAAAGTTGTTCCGTTCGCCGGATGGCAAATGCCTGTTTCGTATCCTTCTGGGATCTTATCTGAATGCCAACAAACCAGGACCTTGGCCAGCCTTTTCGATACTTGCCATATGGGCGAATTTCTAGTGGAAGGCGACTGTTTTCAAAGCGGTTTGGATGCTTTGGTAACTGCCAGTATCAACGATATGCCGGTTAAAACCTGCCGCTATGCGGTAACGCTTAATGACAACGGCGGTATTATTGATGACCTGATCGTTTATCGGCTTGCGCCAGACCAATGGATGATCGTTGTCAACGCCGGCAATATTGATAAAGATGAAAAACATTTCTTGAGCCATCTAAAGAGTGAGAAATCTTTTAAAAATATTTCTCCCGAAACCGGAAAGCTCGATATTCAAGGACCCTTAGCCCGAGAGATCTTAAAAGATATGGTGAAGGGAATTGAAAAGCTTAATTATTATTCGTTTGATCATTTTGACGTTTTAGGAGAACGCTGCATTGTCAGTCGAACGGGCTATACGGGCGAATTAGGGTTTGAAATTTATTTTCCCCGGCATAAAATTAATATTCTCTGGGAGCGGCTTTTAGAAAATAAAAATATTAAACCCGCGGGTTTAGGCGCTCGCGATATCCTAAGAGTAGAGATGGGCTATAGCCTTTACGGGCAAGATCTCGATGACGCTATTTTGCCTTTAGAAGCAGGATTAGATAAATTTGTGGATCTCAGTAAAGATTTCTGCGGTAAAGACGGCCTTTTGAAAGAAAAACAGTCCGGAATAAGAAGAAAAATGATCTATTTTTGCTCGGAAAGCCGTCGGGCGCCGCGCCATCATCATAAAATATTCCAAGAAGATGGTCGGGAAATCGGTTTTGTGACCAGCGGAACTTTTTCTCCGTTCTTGCAAAAAGGAATTGGTTTCGCTTTGATCGATCGCGCTATTGACCTCAAAGGACAACCAATATTTTTCGGCGATGAAAAAAACAAAATTGCCGCTCAGTTGGCAGGAAGGCCATTTTATAAAAAAGGAACGTTAAAAATTTAACTTAAAGATCCCGGAATTTGCGGGCAAGCGGAGGATAACGATGGAAGTTATGAAGCATTATTTTTATACCAAGGAACATGAGTGGATCAATATTGACGGTGAAACAGCATATGTCGGGATCACCGAATACGCTCAGTCGGCTTTAGGTGATATTACTTTTGTTGAATTGCCTAAAGTGGATAGCGAGGTAGAACAATTTGAGCGTTTGGCGGCGGTTGAATCCGTTAAAGCGGCCAGTGATATTTTTTCGCCGATGTCAGGCAAGGTTATTGAAGTAAACACTGCTCTTGATTCAAAGCCGGAGTTGATCAATAAATCTTGTTTTGAGAATGGGTGGATCGCAAAAATTGAATTAGCGGATGAGGAAGAAAAATCCAATCTTATGACGGCTGCTGAATACGAAAAATTCTTAGAAGGCCTAGAAGAGTGAACCCCTATATTGCCAATACCGACGAAGAAGTAAAATTGATGCTTGAAGCCGTTGGCGTTAAGTCTATCGACGGACTTTTTGCGGACATCAAGCCTCATCACCGTCCTAAGTCGTTCAATATTCCCCAGGGAAAATCCGAATTTGAAGTTCTGGAATATATCAATCATTTAGCCAAGAAAAATGCGGACGACCTTACGCTTTTTATCGGCGGTGGTTATTACGATCATTACACGCCAGCGGCAATTAGCGCTCTTATTTCCCGAGGAGAATTTTATACAGCCTATACGCCCTATCAGCCGGAATGTTCGCAAGGGACACTGCAGGCCCTTTATGAATATCAAAGTTGCATTTGCGCCTTAACGGAGATGGAAGTCTCCAATGCTTCTTTGTACGACGGAGGAACGGCTCTTTATGAAGCCATGATGATGGCTTTGCGTGTGACCGGACGAAATAAAGTGATCGTAGATGGCGGGGTTAGCCCAATTTATCGGAAGATCATCAAAACCTACACTAGCAATTTAAATATTGAATTTAAAGAAACGCCTGTTGTCCACGGACAAAGCGACCGCAGTGAAATAACAAAACTTTTAGATGATAAAACCGCGGCAGTTATTTTACAGAATCCGAATTTCTTTGGCGCCATTGATGATCATTCGGATATTGCGCAAAAAGCGCACACGTGCGGGGCGCTGGTGATCGAAAGCGTTTATCCGGTTTCTCTTGGTATCCTTAAAACACCCGGAGAGATGGGTGTGGATATCGTAACCGGAGAAGGGCAAAGCTTAGGATTGTCGCTTAATTTTGGCGGGCCTTATTTGGGATTTATGGCAACGCGTCGGGAATTTGTCCGAAAGATGCCGGGACGAATTGTTGGCCAGACGGTCGATTCGAAAGGCCGGCGTTGTTTTGTCAATACTTTACAAGCCAGAGAACAGCATATCCGACGGGAAAAAGCCATGTCAAACATCTGCACCAATGTGGCTTTGTGCGCGACTCAGTCATTGATGTTCATGTCGCTTTTAGGAAAACAAGGATTAAAGGAATTGGCTCAGCTTAATTTAGACAAAGCCGAGTTTGCCCGCCAGGTGATCGGAAAGATCAAAGGCGTTGAAGTCAAAAAAAGTTCCCCGACATTTAATGAGTTTTGCGTTTTTTTACCCCAAGATGCTTCTAAAGTTGTGGCGGCTATGATTAAAAAGGGGTTTGCGGCCGGTTTTCCATTGGGCCGTTATTATCCGGGCATGGAAAACTATTTATTAGTGGCGGTCACCGAAAAACGCACCAAAGAGGAAATTGAGAAATTCGCGCAAAATTTAAAGGATGTCCTATGGAATTGATTTTTGAAAAAAGCGTGACGGGTCACAGAGGATTTAGAGTTTCCAATTCCGATGTTGGAGTGCAGGCCCATTTGCCGGCACAATATTTGCGCGTGAAAGATTCCCAGCTTCCAGAAGTGACTGAACTTGATTGCGTAAGGCACTTTACGCTGCTATCCCAGCTTAATTTTTCCGTCGATACGCAGTTTTATCCTTTGGGCTCATGCACTATGAAATATAATCCAAAGTTTACGGAAAAAGCGGCCAGTCTTTCCGGATTTGCCAATTTGCATCCGCTTTTACCGCAGTTAAAGGGCGGTGAATTATTTACTCAGGGTGCTTTAGAAGTTTTGTATGAAATGGATATATTATTAAGCGAAATCACCGGCATGGATGATTTTACTATGCAGCCGCTCGCCGGAGCGCACGGAGAATTGACCGGAGTTATGTTGATGGCGGCGTATCATCGTGCCAAAGGCAATAAGAAAAAATACATTATTATTCCTGATTCCGCGCACGGAACTAATCCGGCATCCGCCGCGATCGCCGGTTATGAGATCATTTCCATTCCATCCGATAAAAACGGGCTGATGGATATTGTGAAGCTCAAAGAAAAGTTAAATGCGGATGTGGCCGGTGTGATGTTGACGTGCCCTGACACTTTAGGTATTTTTAATCCGGATATCGATAAGATCACCAAAATGGTTCACGATGTGGATGGATTAGTTTACTATGACGGAGCTAATCTCAATCCGATCTTAGGGCGGTGCCGTCCGGGCGATGTCGGATTTGATATCATGCATATTAATTTGCATAAAACATTCAGCACGCCTCATGGTGGCGGCGGCCCCGGATCCGGCCCTGTTGGCGTTAAAAAGAAGATTTCCGCATTTTTACCTATTTCGCGCGTTGTCAAAAGAGACGAC
The DNA here is from genome assembly GCA_041649175.1 of Candidatus Omnitrophota bacterium. Taxonomy (NCBI): domain Bacteria; kingdom Pseudomonadati; phylum Candidatus Omnitrophota; species Candidatus Omnitrophota bacterium. The sequence goes on from JBAZNR010000001.1 coordinate 1,149,692, forward strand.
GGTGCGTTCGCGCTTGATTACGACTTTCCTGATTCCATCGGATATATCGCATCTTTTTACGGAAATTTTGGGCTTATCTTAAGAGCGTTCGCGTATATCTTGATGCTTGGCAAAGAAGGCCTTTTAGAGACAGCCAATCACGCGGTTTTAAACGCGAATTATATTCGAAGCAAGTTAAAACAATATTATCATCTTCCTTTTGACCGCATCTGTATGCACGAATGCGTTTTTTCGGCTTTGCGGCAGGCTGAAAAAGGCGTGCATGCTATTGATATCGCGAAATTTTTGATCGATAAAGGCATCCACCCTCCGACAGTTTATTTTCCTCTCATTGTCAAGGAAGCGGTTATGATCGAACCGACCGAAACAGAATCAAAGAAAACCATGGATCATTTTATTGCCACAATGATCGAAGCAGCTCAGCTGGTTGAAAAAGATCCGGACATGTTCCACTCGCTTCCGCTGACAACGCCTGTGAGCCGCCCCGACGAGGTTAAAGCGGCGAAAGACATTGATTGTAATTTCTTTTTTAAGGGAAGACCCGGGCAATAATTTCTTTATATGGTCTTAAAAGACATATCATTTTCTGATCCGCTAGAAAATATTCTTTTTGATGATGTTCTTTTGCAATTAGCGGAAGAAGGCCGTCAAGGAGAAGCGCTGCGGTTCTGGGAATCAGAGAAATTGTTCATTGTTTTGGGGCGCACATCTCGTCCCGAGCAGGATTTGCGCAAAGAAACAGTTCTTCAAGATAATATTTTAGTGCTACGTCGTTCATCGGGCGGAGGAACTGTTTTGCAGGGAAAAGGCTGTTTGAATTTTTCGCTTATTTTGTCTAAACAAGCTAACGTGCAAGTCGCAACGATCCATAAATCCTATGAATTTATTTTAGGAAATGTCATTGCCGCTTTAAAAAATCTTGGTGTTGACACTTTTTTTAAGCCCATTTCTGATCTTGCCATGATGAATGGCCCAAATGAGCAAAAGATATCCGGCAATGCCCAGAAAAGAGGCAAAAAATTCGTTTTACATCACGGAACAGTGTTGTATAATTTTCCGTTAGGGAATATTGAGCGCTATCTTACGATACCGCAAAGTGTTCCCGAATATCGTCGCGGGCGAAGCCATTTGGATTTTGTTGCCAATTTTCCTAAGCCGGCCGGTGACATCAAGCAGGCGATCCGGTCAGTTTTTAGTGCCAACAAAGAAGAGCCTGTCACCTTTCAAGAAAAAGAACACCTTGAGTATTTAAAGAGAACTAGGGATATTGTCGTAGATGTATCGCGCGTTGTTTAATTTGGTCCAATTCACAAAGGAGGAGTGATGGCGAACTATACGAAGGGAAGAAAGCTGTCCGCTGCAACAAAAAGGAAAATGAGTTTAGTAAAGATAGGGAAAAGAAATTCTTTTTACGGCAAGCATCATACGGCTCAGGCAAGAAAACGCATCAGCCTTGCCGCAAAAGGAAAGAATAATCCCATGCACGGCAAGACGCATAGCCCTGAAGCTAGAAGGAAGATAGCTTTGGCTATGAAGCGTCGCTGGGTTCGCATAGGCCGTTAAGGTTTCATATCATTTACCGGGGCGTTTAATGCAAAAAAGCATTTTTTCGACGAGCTTTTTGTTCGTTATGGCGTGTGTCTTTTTCGTCTTTCTGACATACTCCTTTGCCGGCCTTATTGATTATGAAAGGCTGAGGCGTTTAAGAGAAAAGGGGCAAACCTTAACGCCGCAACAAGAAAAAGAAATGTATCCTTCCTGGGTTGTCGGTGAACCCAGGGTTAAGGATGTAGCCGAACGCCGTTATGACATTAACCGCGACGGGCTTTTGCAAAGCGCCGAAACAAAAACGTTTTTGCGCGATGTCCTGGATGAAGTCGAATCAAAAAACGGTTATTTGGTCAATTCCGACATCCTCAAGGAATACGACAAGAACAAAGACGGGATCATCAATCGTTTTGAATCAGAAACGATACGCCAGCAAGTAACTCGTTAACACAACTTAGATCTTTTTTCGTTAAGAATTATTTTTGCGCAATAGCAACGCCGCCGTATGAAAACACAGACCAGGGTTTTTAAGTTTCTTTTTTTATTGGGCGTCTTTACGATTTTCCTTTTGAACAATCCTCTTCAAAAATATTCCGCAGGTGTTTCTACAGCTCGGGCAGTTTTTGCCGAAGAAGAAACAAAAACTGCCCCCGTAAGCGCGAATCCTCATCAGGCATATCTTGATTTCTTTGAGCGTGTTTACGACATGATGGACAAGAATTATTATCGCCCCGTTAGCCGGCAAGTTTTTGATCAGTTTGTCGAGAAATTTGATTCGGCCATTTACGCCAAGCTTGCGGCGAGCGGCAAGTCCAGTGATTTTATCCGGTGGCGCAGCGCGGCTTTTTTAGTAGAAAACCTTAAATCTCCCGAAGATACTTTTTCGGCATTTTTCCCGCCGAAACCGGCAAAAGATTTTGAGCAAAAAGTTTTAGGCGAGCGTGTTGATCTTGGCATTGAAGGAAAAGCGGCCGCCGAAGGTTATATTGTTTCTCGCGTAGAGCCTCGTTCGGATGCGTATCTCAAAGGCTTAAGAGAAAATGATATCATTTTTAAAATTGCCGGTTTGGATATCCGGACATTATCCGAAGAAAAGATCAATGAACTGCTCAATCCTTTAATGGACACGCTGGTCAGCCTTCAATATAAAGAATACGCGACCAAGCAGGAGAAAACCGTTGATGTTTTAAGTCAGGAGTATTACAAGCAGTCGGTTTTTATGGTTCCGGTTGATGTTCCCGGGATTTTTTGTTTAGAAATTCGTACATTCAATCGAAAAACATCCGAAGATATGTTGCTTTTTCTGTCTTCGATCGAACAGCAGGGCAGCTTAGGGCTGATCTTGGACCTACGCGGAAATCCCGGCGGTCCGCCTTTAGCGGCCGGTGAAATTGCCGGATTCTTTTTACCCGGCGGCCCGGAAATTGCTTACTTCCAGAGGAAAGACAATCCGACCGGAATGTTAACGGCGGCTGATCTTCCGGAAAAATATCATTATAAGGAACCCATTGTGATCCTGGTCAACAAAGAAAGCGGCAGCGCGTCCGAGTTGTTTTCCGGTGTTTTGCAAAAGTTCGGCCGGGCAATCTTGATGGGCGACTATACAGCCGGAAAAGTTTTGCTTAAAAGCATGTTCCATTTTGACGATGAATCGATGGTCCTTTTAGTAACAGCCCGCGGTCATTTTTATGATGGGTCGGAATTTAGTTTTGACGGGTTAAAGCCCGATGTTCTGACTGCGGAAAACGATGCTGATCTTGCGCGTTCCGCGGCGCATTTTCTTTTTCAGAAAAGCCGCTTATCTAAAGAAAAAGGACAATAAAATGATCGCACTCGTTATTTTAAAGATCGTCTTAATTCAAGTTGTTGTCATTGCTTTTATTATTTTTGCGCTAAAAAAGATCTTGGACCGCCAATTGATCGAATTTGCCGTTCATAAAGTTGAACTGACGCCGGCGGAAGAGCTAGGGGCAGGCCTTAAAGAAGTTATTATTATTACAGCCGATGGCAAATTTCAGGAATTATCCCAAAAAAAGATCCTGCATGCTATTTCCAAGAAGTTAAATCGGGTCGTCGCTTTAAATATTCAGCAAGACAAAACGATCAGAGGCGGCGCGATCATTAAAGTTAATAAAACGGTCATTGATTGTAGTCTAACCAGTCGCCTTAAAGAAAGCGGCTTACTGCGGTAATATTTCATGATTCAATCCAAAATCCTTATTATCGTTCCTGCTTATAATGAAAGCGGAAATATAAAAAAAGTTATCAAAGAACTTTTAGCACAACCGCTCAATGTTTCCATCGTTGTCGTTGATGATGGGTCTTGGGATGCGACAGCCAAAGAAGCGAAAGAAGAAAATATTTCGGTTATTTCGCTTCCGTTCAACTTAGGGATCGGTGCCGCGGTGCAAACCGGATTTCAATTTGCGCTTCGCGAAGGATTTGATGTGGCGGTTCAGGTGGATGGCGACGGCCAGCACGATGCCGGCTATCTAGCGGCCATTATCGATCCGGTGATAAAAAACCAAGCCGATATGGTTATTGGCAGCCGGTTTTTGCCGCCTAATTTAGGTTATCGTTCTTCCTTTATCCGCAGAGTCGGCATACAGTTCTTTTCTCATCTTATCAGTTCTTTGACCGGTGTAAAAGTGACCGACCCGACATCGGGATTTCGCGCGTATGACCAGAAAATGATCAAGGCCTTTGCCGAACATTATCCATATGATTTTCCCGAACCGGAAGCGATCGTGTTAGCGCGGCAAATGAATGCCAGGATCTTAGAAGTCGCGGTGAGAATGCGCAAGCGTGAAACGGGGCACTCCTCTATCCGTTACTTGAAAACTTTATATTACATGGTCAAGGTAACGTGCGCCATTCTTTTGGATATGGTTAAAATGAAAAAAAGGATTGAATGATATGGACATTAAAATCTTTTCAGCCATTATTGTTGTTTTGATCTTAGGGATGGTCATTGAGCTAGCCCGTCGAGAAAAACTTTCTTTTAAGTATGCGGCAGGATGGTTAACGGTTTCGGTCGCGGGAGTATTTTTTATCATTTTTGATGATTTTTTAGGGAACATTGCTCATTGGTTTGGCTTTCAGTTGACGAGCAATTTTATTTTCTTTGTTTTGCTGGGGCTTTTTATTTTGCTGAGCCTTCTGCTGACAACGTTTCTTTGCCAGCAAAATAATCGCAATGACCTTATGGCGCAAAAGATCGGCATTCTAGAGTTAGAAATTGCGCGCTTAAAAGAAAAACTTCAAGGTAAGTAATCATGGCAAATCCGCAAAGCGGTGATTGGGAACAATTTTGGAAGACAACAAATCATTACACCGCGCCTAAAATAAGCTGGTCCAAAAAACGCGTTCTCGACGTTATAAAGCCTTATGTTGTTGCCGGAAAAAATGCCCTAGATGCCGGTTGCGGCAGCGGGTTTTTTGCGAAACACTTTTATGATGCCGCAATGGCGACAACCGCCTTGGATTATTCTCCCAAGGCTTTAGAAATAACGCGGCAACTGACTGGCGGTCGTGTTAAGATCATCCAAGAGGATTTGTTGAAGCCTCATTTATCGTCGAGAATTTCGGAGCGTTTTGACCTAATTTTTTCGGACGGACTTTTTGAACATTTCTTGCCAGGTGAGCAAGATGTCATTATGAAAAATTTTATAAGCCTTTTAAATCCCAATGGTGTCGTTGTGACCTTTGTTCCAAACCGTTTTTCCCCTTGGGAGATCATCCGCCCATTTTTTATGCCCGGAATTGACGAAACTCCTTTTGTCCCAAGAGGTTTAGCGTCTCTTAATGAAAGAAACGGCCTTAAAATCTTAGGTTCTGGCGGTGTTAATGTTCTTCCTTTTTTTGTTTCTCCGGAGAAGTTTTTAGGAAAATATTTCGGAATGCTGCTCTATACAATTTCTTGCCGCAATGTCTAATTATTCGATCAGTATTGTCATCCCGGCTTTTAATGCGCAAAAAACCATCGCGCAAGCCATTGATGCCGCGCGTAATCAAGATTATCAAAGGTCCATTGAGATCATTGTTGTTGATGACGGCTCAACCGATGCGACCGCGCAGATCGCGACATCTTTTGCGGGCGTGAAGTATATTCATCAGAAAAATCTTGGGCCGGCGGTCGCGCGTAATCGCGGATTTAAAGAATCAAGAGGGGATATTATATTTTTTACGGACTCTGATTGTGTTGCGCAAAACGATTGGGTCAGCCGTTGTGTCGCGCATTTTTCCGACGACAAAATTGGAGTTGTTTGCGGAACATATGGCATTGTCAATACCCGGAATCTTTTAGCGCAATGCGTTCACGCGGAGATCGTTTTTCGCCATCGCGTGCTTTTGCCGGATTTCCCTAAAGCGTTTGGCAGCTATAACTTTTGCGTGAGAAGATCGGTTTTTGAAGGCGTCGGCGGTTTTAATAAACATTATCGTTTTGCCAGCGGGGAAGACAATGATCTTAGCTATCGAATTCTCCAGATGGGATATAAAATTTATTTTGAGCGAAAAGCCGTCGTTGCCCATCATCATCCGGAACGCGTGATGAAATATTTGTCCGAGCAATATCGCCATGGATTCTGGAGAGCTAAGATGTATTTCGATCATCCGCAGATGAGTATCGGCGACGATTATACTTTTTGGAAAGACATTGTTGAACCGCCTTTGGCTCTGTTGATCACGCTATTGTTCTTCATAAATACTGCTTTTTTCTGGGCGAATTTGGTATATCTTTACTTATTTTTGGCGGGTTTATCCGCTTTGATTTTGATCGAATTATTCTATGGATTTATGACCACAAAAAGCTTTTTTAAAGGGGCTTTTTGGACATTAATTATGCTTCTTCGCGCCTTTGTCCGCATGGCCGGTTTCTCCCTCGGATTTCCCCTCTTTTTTGCCAAAAAAACCTTCCAAAAAAACTAAATAAGTATTTGCAAAATCAATCGGTTGTGATATTATGCAAGTGCAATTAACTTCCGTTTTTATTCAGTGATTTTATTCATCGGTTTTGGGCATTATTTTCGGCTATTTTAGCGCCTATACTTTGTTAAGAAGTACTAATATTACTTATAATAAATGTCCTATCATAAACTACTAGGTTTCAACGTCGAACCCTTCTCCACAAGCCCCGATCCCGAATTTTTTTATCTTACCCGCGAACACGATATGGCCCTTACCAATATCCTCATTGAACTGCGGTTACGCCGCGGCCTTACTGTTATTTTTGGCGATGTCGGCACCGGAAAAACAACGCTTTCACGTAAGCTCGTTCAAGAATTAAAAAACCGCGGCGACATTATTTTTCATATGATCCTCAATCCTTCGTTTGAAAGCGAAGAGCAATTTTTAACCTCATTGGTGCGCAACTTTGACGTGGATTATTCTTTTTCTCCTCAGTCCACCATGGCCAATATTCTGGATCTGCGCGATGCCATGGAAAAATTTCTTATTCAAAAATGCGTGGAAGAAAAACAAACGGTGATCCTTATTATTGATGAGGCGCAAAAATTAAATTTAACGACTCTGGAAGTTTTGCGCGTTCTTTTGAATTTTGAAACCAATGAATACAAATTGATCCAGCTTGTTTTATTGGGGCAGTTGGAACTTTATCCGAAGATCGTTAACATGCCCAACTTCTTGGACCGGATCAGTTTTAAATACACCTTAAATCCTTTAGGCCCGCAAGAGACGAAAGAAATGATCGAGTTTCGTATCCGTAAGGCTGGATATAATTCTTCGGCTAAACTTTTCAATGACGAAGCCATCAGCGAAATTTATACGTATTCGCGCGGTTATCCGCGGCGCATTACCATGTTGTGTCATCAGGCGCTCAAAGAATTAGTTTTACAGAACAAGTACATTGTGGACCGCGTGATCATCCGCGATGTGATCGAGAAAGATAGAAAAGCGGAATTTGACCGCGCAGATATCGCGCCCAAAACAACGTATCAAAAGATCCAAGATATTAGCTGATCTTTTAACGCGCAGAACCTGAGCTAAAATTCATTTACACCTTATGGAAAAAAAAGAGACAGCCGAGAAGAAACTTCTAAAACTTATCGAAAGCTCTGGCTCCAGCGCGGAAGCTAAAACGCCGGCCGCGTCCGATGTGGCTATGCAAGTGGCTGCCGCGGTCAAAGAGACGGGTTTTTCTGTTCCCAATGCCGCATCTTTCTTGGCTCCCATCCTTGATCTTTTTCGCGGAAAATTTTCCTCAACCGCTAATTCTGTTTTAACCTTTGGCTTAAGAGAGGCTAATCAGCTTTTGGCAGTTATTGTCGGAGGCTTGCTGATCTTTTCTATTGCCAGTATGGTCAGAGACACAAAAATACTGGAAGAAAGAGTTTTGACATCGGTGAATATCCCCGAAATTGAAAGCGTGGAAAACGATGCGGTTCCGCAGAAAAAAGATGTCTCCGATTATTTGGCATCGGTAGAAAAGCGCAACATCTTCCAGCCGTTTGAAAAAAAGCCGGAAGAAAAAATTGTCGATGCATCTTCCGGATCGCCGCAGATCGCTACCATTGCTAAAAATTATAAACTCGTTGGGATTTCTTGGCTTGACTCTCCGGATTCCGCTTCGGCATTGATCGAAGACACGCAAAGCGGTAATACCTTTTTCTTAAAGAAAGGCGAGAAGATCAGCAACATCACTATTAAGGATATTTTTGCGGATCGTGTTATTTTAACCTACCAAGGCGAGGATGTTGCCATAAAGCTATGAGCCATTCTTTTAAAAAGATCTTTCTTTCCTTGTGTTTGGCGATAGGCATGTTTTTGTCTGCGCCTTCGTTCATTCTTTCTCAGGATGCCGATAACGGCGCGCCTGCCAATACAGAAAACGCGCAAGACGCTCAGTCGGCGCCTTCCAAAGTTGTTCCTGTAAGCCCAACCGATATTCCTAAACCGATCGTGCTTGACGCGCCCAAGGAAACGTTGGAGCAAAGGCTTCTGCGAAAGATCACTTTAGATGTGCGCGATATGAATATCGTTGATGTGATCAAGTTTTTAGCGCTTAAAGGAGATTTCAATGTGGTGACCAGCCGCAATGTCGGAGGGCGCGCGACACTCTTTTTAAAGAATGTTTCCATCCGGGACGTTTTGGATATTGTTCTGATTTCCAATAAATTGGCGTATCAGCTTCAAAACGATATTGTTTATGTTATGTCGGAAGACGAATATTTAACGATGTATGGCAAGAAATACAATGATAAAAGCGAAGTGGCCATCATCCATTTGTACTATGCCAAGCCAAGTTATGTTCTAGCAACGCTAGACACGATGAAAAGTGCTTTAGGAAAAGTGATCATTGATGAAGATACGGGCTCGGTGGTCATGATCGATACGCCGCAAACCATTGCCAATATGAAAAGAGCCATCGATGATATGGAAAGCCCGTTGGAAACCTATATCTATACTTTGCAATATGCCAAGGCCGATGTGATCTCTGAAAAGTTAAAAGCCCGGGTTGATGCCAATGCCGTTGGTTCTATCACGCCCGATGAACGTTCGAATCAGATCATCGTGCGGGCGCTTCCGGGGCGCCGCGAAGAAGTGGAGGCGATGATAAAAACCCTGGATGTTAAAACGAAGGAAGTTTTAATTGAGGCGCGCGTCCTGCAAGTTGTTCTAAAGCCGACGTTTAATATGGGCATTGACTGGAACATGAATTTTACCGATAGCAATGATCCTGAAATTAAAAAATTAACTTTTGGAAATACATTTCTCAATGAGGCGGTTTTAACATCCAGCAATCCTTTGTCGGCCGCGTTTAGCAAAATTGCTATCGGCAATATTGATGTTGATCATTTTGAATCAGCCATTCGGGCTTTAAAGCAGGTAAGTGATACAAAAATCCTTTCCAACCCTAAGCTTTTGGTGACCAACAATGAAGAGGCAAAAATTCATATCGGTGACACGATCCCTTATATCATTTCCACAACATCAGGGACCGGGGACAATGCCGTTACCAGCGAAGATGTTCGCTTTGTTGACGTGGGCCTCAAGTTGTTAGTAACGCCCGCCATCAACGATGATGGGTTTGTCACCATGCGCTTAAAGCCGGAGATCTCAACAGTCGTTGACAAAATAGAATCAAAAGGCGGCGGTATCCCGCAGATCAATAAAACCGAACTTGAAACAACCGTTATGGTCAAAGACGGCAACACGATCATCATGGGCGGTTTGAAAAAGGATGATAAAACGCATACTAAAAAAGGCTTGCCGTTTTTGATGGATATTCCGTTTTTAGGCCGGCTTGTCAGTTCAACTTCGGACAGCATTACGTCCACTGAGATCGTTATTTTCATAACACCTCATGTTGTTTCGGGAGAATCAACCTATACAAGCTATGACGGGTCGATCAAACCGCTTAAAGACTATGGCGAGATCGAAGATTTGCGCAAGGAATAGCGGATGCGGAATTTTGGAGTCTTGGAAATTTATTTGAAACATTTGAAACATGAGGAGATAAAAACGGATGAATAAGGCCACCAATAGATCTAAAAAGGAAAATTTAAGGATTGTTTTGTGCGTAGGAGCCGGCATGGCGCTCGTGATCGGCGCGCAAGGTGCTCATCTTGGGGCGGCTGTTGAAGATGTCGAAGTGGTAGAAACGGAAATTACTTCCGAGCAGATCTTATCTGATGAACAAAACGCTCAAGGTGAAAGACCAGCTGCCGGCGGCAGTGTCAACGATAGCTTAGATGACTTATCGATGGCTGAACGGCAAATGGCGGTGATCAATACGACACTAAAAAATGTGATCGAAGAAAATAAGAAGCTTCTCGATGAGAAAGTTAAGATTGAAAATGAACTGAAAGAATTACGCGGTCAAACTGAGATCCGCGCGAGCCGCCTGAACACCTTAACGCGCCAGCGAGATGAATTAGAAAAGCGAATTACGGACACGGAGGAAGCTCAGGGGCAATATGCGTTAGAAATTGAACAGCTCAAAAAAGACCTTGCGGACAAAGAAAAGGAGCTGACCGAGAAATTAACGACTATGCAGGAGGCGCAGGCGAAAGAAAAAGAAGAGCAAGAAAAGGCCATGGCGATGGTTTTGCCGGGGCAAAAAGATGCCGCGGCCGTAGCGGAGTCGAAAAAACAGCTTCAAGATATTAAAATGCAGGCCAAGGAAACATTAAATAGCGTGGAAGATAATGTCAAAAGAATTGCCGGGCAGATCTCTGAGCTTAATTTGGAAAATAAAAAGCTCAAGCAGGATTCGGTCAAGCTTCACTACAATATGGGGAATAATTATTTTGAACAGGGAAAATATAAAAAGGCGGCCGCCGAATATCAGCGGGTCATTGACTTAACGCCTAACGATGCGGCGGCGCATTATAATTTGGCGTTTGTCGCTAGTGAATTCTTAAAAGATCAAAAACTCGCTTTGGAACATTATCAGCAGTATTTATATCTTAGCCCGGATGCGGAAGATGCGCTTTTGGTGAAAGAGAAAATATTGCATGCGCAGCTAACACTTAAAACTCAAATTGACTCGGTGATCGAAGAAAAACCTAAGAAAATAAAAGCGGCAAAAGATAAATAGTTTTTTGGATTTTTTTATGACGCAATTTATCAAGAAATTTTTCTTGTTGAAAATGGACTTTGGGCGAAAAGCCCCGAAAACGGGGCTTTTCGCCCCGATTTTCCTTTTTTCTTTCTGCCTTTGGTCTTTGGTCTTTAGTCTTTGGCCTGCTGCGCCTGTCCTCGCCAATAATCTTGCGATCTCCAATGTCACCATGAGCACCCGTGATCCGGCTAATGACACTTTTATTCTACAATTTGATGTTTCTTGGAATAATTCTTGGCGCAACAAGATCAATCACGATGCCGTTTGGCTGTTTGTTAAAGTCGATACCGGCACAGCGCCGTATTCTCATTGCTTGATGAAAACTTCCGGCGCCAGCCCAACAGGATTTTCCGCAGGCTCAGACTCGGATCTGGCGATCTATGTTCCAACGGATAAAATGGGCGCGTTTTTACGGCCTTCAGCGTCTCAAGCTATGGGAAATATCTCAACAACAAGTGTCCAACTAAAGGTAGATTACGGCGCTAGTAGCTGCAACATCGCGGATACCGCCAGCATCACGCCTTACGTTTACGGCATTGAAATGGTCTTTGTTCCAACGGGTTCGTTTTACGCTGGAGATTTTCCAACTTCGAGTAGCGCATTTAGGCAGGGCTCTGCAGATGCCGATCCTTGGTATATCACGAGCGAGGGAACTATTGCTGTCCAAAATGTAGCGTCTGATGGGTATTATTATAAAAATTCCGGCTACATAACTCCTCCTAATGAATTCTCCGATGGAACGGTTTTTACTATCCCTGCTGTTTTTCCTAAGGGTTACGCGGCTTTTTATGCCATGAAATATGAATTGACCGAAGGGCAATGGGTAAGTTTTTTTAACACGCTTACAACAGATCAAAAAAATACTCTGGATATAACGGGCAATGTTACAAACATGGGGATTGTACTCGGTGGAAAAAATTCTGATAGCTTAATATACCGCAACACGGTTAGTTGGGATTCCGGAACGCCCACAGTGGCCGCTGTAACAACCCGAGGTGATCGTGCCATGAGCTACATTTCATGGGTTGATCTTTGTGCTTATTTGGATTGGGCAGGTCTACGTCCAATGACAGAATTGGAATATGAAAAACTTGCTCGTGGTCCGGTTATTCCCGTGCGAGATGAGTATGCCTGGGGTAGCACAGATTTTGTAAAAGCTGTGACAATTTTGACGGCCATAGGCTCTGAGGACGGCGCGGAAACGATCACAACCACGGACGGAGTTACGCACGCAAACATATTTGTTCCTCCGGTTGGAGGTTCGGCTTACGTGGGGGGAGACGACTACATCGGAACGCATGGCGCCAGCGGGCCGTTGAGGGCAGGCATTTTTGCTACTGCCACGTCAGACCGAGTGATGAGCGGAGCTGGCTATTATGGAGCGATGGAATTAAGCGGGAATTTAAAAGAGATGGTCGTAACTGTTGCGAGCACTGTTGGAATTGGATTTATTGGCAATCACGGAGATGGGGCATTGACTAGTGGTGGTTGTTACGGTTGTGCTGATGTTACCGGCTGGGTACAGCTTACAGGCGCAGGAATTATCCTCGGCAGTGGTTCTGGTACCCGAGGCGGCGGGTGGGGGTCTCCGGTAGCGGGTGGTGACGAAAAAACAATTTCCTATCGCGGCCTTTGGATATCTGGTTATTCAACCAATACCAGATCTCCTGCTATGGGCGGGCGCGGTGTTCGCACATATGATGGCAGTTAAAAAACAGGGTTTAGTGTTTAGGAATTATGCTTAGGTTTCAAGATATGAGAAAAACGTTTTCTATTTTTTTTCTTTGGTCTTTCGTCTTTAGTCTTTTGTCTATTGTGCCTGCTTTTGCCAACAACTTACAGATTGCTAACTTTTATGATTACAGCACCGACACCTCTGCCAACACTATGACTTTCACCTTTAATGTCACGCAAGACAATAGCTGGAGAAACGCCACCAATTATGATGCTGTATGGATGTTTATGAAGTATTCAACCGATGGCGGAGCTAGTTGGAATCATGGCAGCATGTCCGCATCCGGCACTAATCCAACAGGCTTTAACGCGCCTACCGGATTTGAAATAAAAGTCCCGGCGGATGAAAAAGGATTTTTCTTGCAAAGAACCGATCTTGCCGCGGGAAGCATTTCCGCCTCAGGTGTTCGCGTAGTCTGGGATTATGGCCAAGATGGGCTGTCGGATGCGACCGCACAAGCCGGCAATACAACCTTGAAAATTTTTGGGCTAGAAATGGTTTATATTCCTGAAGGATCGTTTTATGCGGGGGATGCGAGCGGCGGCAATTTAACGGCAGTATTAAAGCAAGGTAGTGCCGATGAAGATTCTTGGTATATTGCAAGCGAAAATGCAATAAATGCCACAAACGCATCGGCAGACGGATATTATTATTTCAGTGCGGGGCAAAATGATGAAGATGTAGACGGAGCTACCTTTCTTATTCCCGCTCAATTTCCTAAAGGTTATCAGGCATTTTACTTGATGAAATATGAGCTGACTGAAGGCCAGTGGGTGTCATTTTTTAATACGTTAACGACTGACCAAAAAACGATCCGCGATATTACGAGTTCAACAGCAGGCGGAAAAAATTCCGATGCAGTTATCTTAAGAAACACAATTAGCTGGGATTCAGCTTCGCCTTTAAAAAATGCTAAGACAACCCGCCCCGATAGAGCGGTTTCTTATATCGGCTGGCCCGATATTTGCGCCTATGCCGACTGGGCTGCGCTTCGTCCTTACACGGAGTTAGAGTTTGAAAAAGCCGCCAGAGGCGCAGGTATTACTGCAGTATCGGGTGAATACGCTTGGGGTAATACAACGATTACAGCCGCGGCTACTTTTTCCGGAACTCCGGAAAATGGAACTGAAACAATCGCAACGGCAAGCGCTAATGCTAACTACAACAATACGGCTTTTAGTCTTGGCGACGACTACTTAGGTGTTCAATATACCCGCGGGCCTGTTCGTGTAGGAATTTTTGCGACAAGCGTTTCAACGCGGACGACTGCCGGTACTGGATATTATGGCAATATGGAGTTGTCAGGAAATCTCTGGGAGCCGACGGTTACGGTAGGAAATTCCTGGGGACGAGTATTTTTAGGAACCCACGGCGATGGAACGTTGACAACTTTAGCCAGCTATGAAGGCAATGCGACAAATTTAGATTGGCCAGGCTTTAATTCAGCTAATCCAACGCGGGGTGTTAACGGAACTAAAGGAAGCGGTTACAAAGGCGGTGGTTTTGAGACGGACTCCTTTGAAAGGCTTGGCACATCAAGCCGAAGAAAAGTTGCTGCAAATGCGGAAAGCGACGCGAGCACAAGCTACAGGTCTCATGGCGGACAATTTTTTGCCGGCAGGTTAGCTCGCACGGCAGATTGAGTTTTTAGAAATAAATAATGAACTTATTAAATAAAATTTTCCAAAACAGGAATCAAAAAGATGAAAGGCGAAAAAATGCCTATAGGCATTTTTTCGCCCCATTCGTCTTTTCATTTCTTGTGTCTTTGGTCTTTGGCCTCTGGTCTCCTCTGACTGCTTTCGCCCAATACACCGGTGGCAGTTATGACGGCGGCGCCGACACGACTTTAGGCGATAATATTACAACCGGCGGTTCCTATGACGGTTTTTCCAGCGGTGCGTCGTCAGCTGGCTATGCCGGTCAGGGCGCTCCCAGCTACGTTTCCTTTTCCAATACCGTTCCTACAACTCAGCGTAACAGCTATTTTAATCCTCAGCCTAAGCTCCTTTTAAAAGACGCCGCCGGAAATACCATTACCCATGGCACCTGGTCTGATGATACGGTAACCCTTTCTATTTATAATAATCCTTCCAACGGCACGCTTTCTGGTACAACCGGTATTACCTTTACGTCCGGCATTGCCGGCTTCACTTATCAGGGCCTTCGTATTGATAATCCCGGTGAGCTTTATACGCTTAAAGCAACCTTGCAGTCCGACACAACGATTGTCGGAACTTCCAATAGTTTTGATATTCTTAGCGGTGAATTTGTCCTCAAGTCGGCGGTCTTGCCCTTTGCCAGCTATCCTGAATCTCGTAAAGTTGTAGTCTGGCTAGAAGATCCGGTGGGTAATATCGTTACCCTTAATACAGTAGGCACTCCTTCCGGTAGCGTTGCAATTTATAGCGATGACGGCACATACAATTCGGATTGCGGAACTAGCGCTAACGAAGATTGCTCAGCAGGAAATATAGGCTTGGAGCCTCTTGCTGATGCAGATGGCACAACACGGACTGTTCAATATCCGGCAACTGATCAATCTGGAGCCTATGGCACCAAAGCCTGGCGGCCGGATTTTACAAAATCCTATCGGTATCGTGCAACATTAACGGCAAATGGCGCGACATACACCGGCATGTTTGATTATACGCCGCCCGAAGAATTTTCTGTTAAGACAGCGATCTTGGATTCTACCGGGAGCGGTAAATTTGCTCCGCAAGCCTGGATAGAAATTGATGGCCAAAGAGTCACCTTCGATGCAAGCCGCCCTGACTCTGCGACAGTGACGATCACCGATGCTCAGGGATTAGGAGCAGTTGGTGATTGCGGTGGTGGCAGTTGCACTGCCATTGACATGACTTTGGACGCCGATATTTTTTATTATTATTTTTGGGAACCTGCCGATTTCTTAACTGGCTATCGCGGAAAAGTAGAGATCACCTATGCGTATCATACCTATACGACCTATGCGACCTATGATCCTAGTTCATACTACATGGGGACTCTGCAAGGCAGCTTAGATACTATCGCAGCCAAAACCAACACCATCAACTGGACCAATATTACCGACATTAAATCCGCCACCGATACTATCAATTGGACCAATGTTACCGATATTAAATCTGCTACCGACACCATTAATTGGCTTGATGTCGGCGTTTTAACATCCGGTACGGCGGCTATTCAAGCGGTCACCGATCTTTTATCTCCCATCAACTGGGATGATGTCGAAGTTCTCACCAAACAAGGGATTAACTGGGCTGACTTTGACCGTATGTCGGATGTCGGTATTAATTGGGAAGATTTGTATGTGTTGTCATCCGCCGGGATTAATTGGTCTGACCTAGATATCCTTTCGGACGCCGGTGTCAATTGGATGGACATTGATGTTTTATCGGACTCTGGAATTAATTGGTCTGATTTAGACGCATTTTCTGACGCGGGTATTAACTGGCTAGATATCGATATCCTAGCTGATGCGCTTATTAATTGGGACGACTTAGCCTTTATGGCGTCTGCCGGTGTTAACTGGTTTGATGTCGCCTACATGAGCGGAGTGGGGACAAATTGGACATACGCCATTAATTGGGACAGCTTAGCCGAGTTAACAACAGCGGCTGTGAACTGGGCGGATATGACGGTAATGTCCAGCGCTGGGCTCAATTGGTATGACCTGGAAGTGATGACCGATGCCGGAGTGAACTGGGAAGACGTGGGCGTTTTAAGCGCTACGGGCATTAACTGGGTTGATTTGGATATCCTTTCAGATGCTGGCGTAAACTGGGGTGACTTAGATGTGCTTTCCAATACCGGTATCAACTGGCTTGATTTTGATGTGCTTTCTGACGCCGGCATCAACTGGATCGATTTGGATAAACTGTCAGATGCCGGTATCAATTGGGTGGATTTTGACAGTCTGTCCGATTCAGGTATTAATTGGATTGATTTGGATATTTTGTCCGATGCAGGTGTTAAATGGGCTGACTTTGCCACTCTGACCAACGCCGGGATCAACTGGGTCGATTTGGATAAACTGTCAGATGCGGGCATTGCATGGTCTGACTTTTCCACTCTATCCAAGGCCGGTATCAATTGGGCGGATTTTGATATTTTGTCGGATGCGGGGATCAATTGGGTGGATTTGGATAAGTTTTCTGATGCCGGTATTAACTGGCTTGATATCGACATCCTCGCGGATAAGGGAATTAATTGGCTAGACTTGGACGTCCTATCCGATGCGGGGATCAATTGGCTGGATATCGATACGATTTCAAATACTGGCATCAACTGGGTTGATTTTGACGTCTTATCCGATGCGGGAGTTAATTGGTCAAATTTAGGCGCGCTTTCCGAAGCCGGCATAAACTGGACAGATTTGAATGTTCTCTCCGAGACCGGCATCAATTGGCTGGATCTGGATGTCTTGACCAATACGGGAATCAACTGGATTGACTTAGATGCGCTGGCAGATGCCGGGATCAATTGGTCGGACATCGATGTTATTTCCAAAACGGGTATCAATTGGAATGACTTGGACATCCTCTCTGATGCAGGCATCAACTGGAGTGACTTGGACACCTTATCTAAGGCCGGTATCAATTGGTCGGACTTGGACGTCCTCTCTGATACGGGTATTAACTGGAGTGATTTGGATGTCTTATCTAAGACAGGCATTAATTGGAGCGATATTGACGTTCTTTCCGATGCGGGGGTCAACTGGCTGGATATCGACATCCTCTCTGACATCGGTATCAATTGGTCGGACTTGGACATCCTCTCTGACACCGGCATCAATTGGTCGGATCTGGACACCTTATCTAAAGCCGGTATCAACTGGAGCGACCTGGACGTCCTTTCTGATACAGGTATTAATTGGAGTGATTTGGATGTCTTATCTAAGACCGGTATCAATTGGAGCGATATTGACGTTCTATCCGATACAGGCATTAATTGGTCAGATATTGATACGATTTCAAAATCAGGCATTAACTGGACTGACTTTGATATCCTTTCCGATGCCGGAATTAACTGGAGCGATCTGGACACCTTATCTAAAGCCGGTATCAACTGGAGCGATCTGGATGTCCTCTCTGATACAGGCATCAACTGGAGCGACTTGGATGTCTTATCTAAGGCCGGTATCAATTGGAATGACTTGGACGTCCTCTCTGATACCGGCATTAATTGGAGTGATTTGGATGTCTTATCTAAGACCGGTATCAATTGGAGCGATATTGACGTCCTGTCCGATGCGGGGGTCAACTGGCTAGATATCGATATCTTATCTGACGCAGGAATTAACTGGAGTGACTTAGACACCATATCTGACACCGGCATAAATTGGTCGGATTTGGATGTCTTATCTAAGACAGGCATTAATTGGAGCGATATTGACGTTCTTTCCGATGCGGGGGTCAACTGGCTAGATATCGACATCCTCTCTGACACCGGTATCAATTGGTCGGATTTGGACATCCTCTCTGACACCGGCATAAATTGGTCGGATCTGGACACCTTATCTAAAGCCGGTATCAACTGGAGCGACCTGGATG
>JBAZNR010000002.1:300000-388443 GCA_041649175.1 Candidatus Omnitrophota bacterium
CTTACCATTGTCTTCATCACCGTCTTGTCTATTGTCCCTCTCGCAGCCTTTGCTCAAGAAAGCTTAAATCCTTTGATCGAAAAATCCGCGCCAGTGCAGTGGCTCAAAGTAGACAGAGTAAGGTCGACCGATACGCTGGTTTTAGACAATGGTCAAAAAGTGCAGTTGATCGGGCTCAATGCGATCGACGTTCCCCAAAGAAAAGACGTTAAGCGAAATTCCTATAACATCATCATTGAAGAAGTCGACCCCGTGGCAACCCTAGAAGAGCAAGGTATGGATTTTGTTAATTCACTTTTGACCGGGGAAAAAGTCCGCATCGAGCTAGACGCGCAAACCAGAAATGATGACGGAATAATGTTAGCGTATGTTTTCTTAGAAGACGGCACCTTTGTTAATGAAAAAATACTTAGCGAAGGATACGCCGCGTTCAAGACGATCCCACCGAACACAAAGTATGAAGATGTTTTACGCCGCGCGTATCAACAAGCCCGCAGTGAAAAGCGGGGAATACACGGCGAATAATTTTCTGCTTAAAACAAATTTGGCTGTCACGCTATGCCGCTGATCAAGATCTTTCTGGTTCTATTTATTTCCATTCTCCTATCAAGTGTCATTGCCTATTATGGCGCCCGCTGGTTTAACAAATTCTAATCTCTTGTATGGATATTTTTATTCAAAAAGTTAAAGAGTCGGCTTTGCACAACAAGCTTTTTTCAAACGGCGACAGGGCCCTCGTTGCTGTTTCCGGAGGGCCGGATTCGGTCGCGCTGTTACACGCCCTTTCTCAACTGCGTTACGCGCTCGGCATTCAGCTTGTGGTTGGACACGTCGATCACCATTTACGTGCGACATCCTCAAAAGACGCGAGCTTCGTTAAAAAACTATCTAAAGAATTGAATATTCCCTGCGAGGTCGTTTCCGTGAAAATTCAAAAGTCTTGGCGCGCCAGTTCCGTTGAGGAACTGGCGCGCCAGGCGCGTTTTAACGCCTTGGTTCGCCTAGCAAAGAAGCATAAAATGAACACGATCGCCTTAGGACACACCCAAAATGACCTGGCCGAAACGGTTTTAATGCGCATTTTACGCGGCAGCGGGCTTTTAGGCATGCAAAGCATTTTACCCAAACGCGTTCTTTACAATACGGTCTTTGTCCGCCCGCTTTTGCATATGACCCGGGCTGAAATTGACAAATTCTTACAGAAAAACCGCTACGCTTTTCGCCTGGACCCCACAAACAAGCAAAAACTATTTTTCCGCAATAAGATCCGCCTGGAACTTTTGCCGCTTCTTCAAAAAAAGTTTAATCCCGGAATCCAAAAAACGTTAACCGGATTAGCCGAAACAAGCGCAATCGATTACAGCTATTTAGAAGAACAGGCGCAAAAAGAATTGAGAAAAATTTCCGGGGAAGATCCCAAAAAAATTCCTTTAGAAAAATTTAACAAGCTCCATCTAAGCCTGCAGCGTATGATCATCCGCCTTTGCATCCAACAAAAAGCCGGAAATACCCGGCAGATCACCCTTGACCATATTAGGGAAGTGGAAAAGCTGATCGCCTCACGCGGTAAAAACGCGCGGATCCGTTTTCCCAACGGCCTTCGCGTTACCAAAGAGGGCGCTTTTCTTGTTTTTAAATAAGAAACTCTTGATTAAATCAACAAATACGATATAATTGTGGCGCTCATGAATAAATCAAATTCAAAAACTCCGAAAAAGCCTTCCTTCAGGCTAAATCCTAAAAATCGTTTGCCGCAAAACGGCCAAAGCGGTTTGTGGCTGTGGGTCATTTTGATCTTTGTCTTCTTTTTAATGTTCAGCCAAACCAATGTCAGCACCGTAACCCTTCCGCAAGAAATGACTTATGGAGAATTTTATTCCATCGTCAAAGATAATACCGCAACGCAAAAAATAAAATCATTAGCATTAACTGAAAACCTCTTGCAGGGAACTTTAAGTGACGGAAAGAAGTTCACCGTCTATCTTCCTACCGACGACAAAGTGATCCTGGACTTGATCCGCACCAATGTCAGCGATTTTAACGTTACTCCGGCTAAAACATTTTGGAGCAATTTATTGTTTTCACTGGGGCCCATGGTCCTTTTGATCTTATTTTTCTGGTTCGTCTCTTATCGCGGCGCCCAGATGGGAAATAAGGTCTGGTCATTCGGAAAATCCCGCGCGAAGGTTAGCGGTGACGGAAAAAATAAATTCACCTTTGAAGATGTGGCCGGCGTTGATGAAGCCAAAGAAGAATTGCAAGAGATCATTGAATTTCTAAAAGACCCTAAAAAGTTTCAGCGTTTGGGGGGAAAAATTCCAAAAGGCGTTCTTTTAGTTGGGCCTCCGGGAACCGGAAAAACCCTTCTCGCCAAAGCTGTTGCCGGCGAGGCAGGCGTTCCATTCTTCTCGTTAAGCGGATCGGATTTTGTGGAAATGTTCGTCGGTGTCGGCGCCTCGCGCGTCCGTGACCTTTTTGAACAAGGCCGAAAGGCTTCCAAAACCTCCGGTAAAGGAGCCATCATTTTCATCGATGAGATCGACGCGGTAGGGCGTTTACGATTTTCAGGGATCGGCGGCGGACACGACGAGCGTGAGCAGACATTAAACGCGCTTTTAGTGGAAATGGATGGCTTTGATACGCACGCCGGGCTTATCCTGATCGCCGCGACCAATCGTCCTGACACTCTCGACCCGGCATTACTGCGCCCGGGGCGCTTCGACCGTCAGATCGTTGTTTCTTTGCCCGACATTCTCGGACGAGAAGCTATCTTAAAAGTACACACGCGAAATTTAAAACTTTCTCCAACGCTTGACCTTAAGGCCATCGCGCGTCAAACCGTTTATTTTTCCGGAGCTGACCTGGCGAATGTCTGCAACGAAGCCGCGCTTTTAGCCGCGCGCCACAACAAAGAGGCCATCGGCCAAGAAGAACTTTTAGCGGCCGTTGAACGCGTCACCATGGGCCCGGAAAAAAAGAGCCGTGTGACATCGAAAAAAGAAAAAGAGATCACCGCCTATCACGAAGCAGGGCACGCACTTTTATCACTTTTGATCGAAGAAGTTGACCCCTTTACAAAAGTTTCCATTATTCCGCGCGGCATGGCCGGCGGATATACCATCACACCACCAAGTGAAGACCGCCATTATTGGGGCAAGAGAGAATTAAACGGAAAGATCGTCGTCGCCTTAGGCGGACGAGCCGCGGAAGAAATATGTTTAAATGAAATTACCACCGGCGCGCAAAGTGACCTTCAATTCGCCACCGAGGTCGCCCGAAAAATGATCTGCGAATACGGCATGAGCGAAAAACTCGGGACCTTAACGCTGGGGCGTCACAATCATCAGGTTTTCTTAGGCCGCGATATGATGGAGCAAAAAGATTACAGCGAAGAAACCGCCCGAGCCATTGACAATGAAATTCGCCAGATCATTGACGCCGCGTATACAAAAGCACAAAAATTACTGACCCAGCATCGTGACCGATTAGATATCCTGGCAAAACGCTTAATTGAAAAAGAAGTGCTGGACGTTGAAGAAACACGCATTCTTTTAGGATTGAGCCTTCCGTCATCGGAACAAAATTCATCACAACCAGATCCATCTTCCAATAAGTCTTGAAATTATTTACCCCAACACCCCGAACACCCTTTAAACACTGCGCCTCGCATAACTTTCGTCCCCAATTTACCGTCCGCGCGAGAAATATCTCTTTACCTCTCGGAAAAAAAACAAAGATCATGGGGATCTTAAATCTCACGCCGGATTCTTTTAGCGGCGATGGATTCTTAACAAAAAACTACAGCCCCGCGCTTGGGCTAGAGCTCGCGCAAAAACTCATCCAAGACGGTGCTGACATTATTGACGTCGGGGGAGAATCCACCCGGCCCAGCGCCCGTTTCATCAGCGCCAAAGAGGAAATAAGACGCATTATTCCCACCATCAAACTTCTCACTAAGAAAATAAAAAAACCTATTTCCGTCGATACTTATAAAGAGCCCGTCGCGAAAGCCGCGCTTGATTGCGGCGCGGCGATCGTTAACAATATCAAAGGAACCTCTCTTGATAAAAGTTTAATTAAAACCATCAAAAGCTACCGCGCCGCCATTGTCCTGATGCACATCCGGGGAAACCCAAAAACAATGCAAAAAAATATCCGCTATCAAAACGTGATCGCGGAAATAATTTCAGAGCTGAAAGAATCGATAGAAAAATGCTTGGAGTTTGGACTATCATCAGATAAAATCATTGTAGACCCCGGTATCGGGTTTGGAAAAACCGTCGATCAGAATTTTGAGATCATCCGGAGATTATCGGAATTTAAGACGCTGGGATTTCCTATTCTTGTCGGAACATCCCGAAAATCTTTTATCGGTAAAGCGCTGAACAAAGAAGCACATCAGCGTCTCTGGGGAACAGCGGCCAGTGTCGCCGCCGCCATTTTAAACGGCGCGCACATCGTGCGCGTTCACGACGTTAAAGAAATGCGCGACGTCGTTAAAGTGACCGACGCGATCCTTAACGCAAAAAATAAAAACTAAAAAATGCTCGAGACCATCATATCTTTCTCTAAACCCGCCGCCGAGATCATCATCCTCTGGGTCGTTCTTTACCGCATTCTCGTTTTTTTTGAAGGCACGCGCGCCATTCACGTATTTAAAGGGATCTTTTATCTTTTGGCGCTTTTTGTTATTTGCCAGCTCTTTGCGCTCGGAACGCTCAATTGGCTGCTCACCAAGATCTTCGGGATCTCCGTTATCGCTTTTTTTATCATCTTTCAGCCCGAGCTTCGCCACGGATTAGCCCGATTAGGACAGCCTCATTTATTTACCATTGATCTCGCAGAACCGGAACTTATCATGATCATTGACGCGCTCACCTCCGCCGTTTACAAGCTTTCCGCAAAAAAAATAGGCTGCATCGTCGCCATTGAACGCCAGGCAAAACTTAATACCTGCATCGAAAGCGGCATTAAGATCGACAGCCATGTTTCGACGGAGCTTTTGCAAAGCATCTTCACACCGCCATCGCCTTTACACGACGGAGGTGTGGTGATCCGCGCCGAACGCATCATTGCCGCGTCGTGCCTTTTTCCGCTTTCGGAAAATCAAAATTTCAGCAAACTCATCGGAACACGCCATCGCGCGGCCTTAGGAATTACCGAACAAACCGACGCCATCGTTATTCTCTCATCGGAAGAAACAGGAGAGATCTCCATCGCAGTGGACGGAAAGTTTATCCCTGTCACCAATAAAGAACGATTTGTTAACATTCTAAAAGAACTCTTGATAGGAAAAAAATGATAACGCGCTGGTTTACTCATAACCTTGCCTTAAAAATTATTTCTCTAGGACTTGCCATTGTCATTTGGATCTATGCCAATAGCGAGCTCTTAAAATCTCTGCGATGATCTATGCCTAAACTCGGTGTTAATATTGACCACGTGGCTACCTTGCGCCAGGCCCGGCGGGAATTCGAACCGGACCCGATCGCCGCGGCTCGTCTTTGCGAAAAAGCGGGCGCGGAGAGCATTGTGGCGCATTTGCGTGAAGACCGACGGCATATCAACGATAAAGATATTATCGCGCTAAAAAAATCCGTAAAAACGCGTTTTAATTTAGAGATGTCCGTTAACGAAGGAATCGTTAATATCGCTTTAAAGATTAAACCCGACCAGGCAACTCTTGTTCCCGAACGCCGCCAAGAAGTTACCACTGAAGGGGGACTTGATGTTTCGAAAAATTTTAGCAAAATCAAAAACGTTGTCGCGCGTTTAGAAAAAAAGGGGATCACCGCAAGCCTTTTTATTGACCCCGATAAAGCTCAAATAAAAAAATCTTTTGAAGCCGGCGCGCGCATGATAGAGCTTCATACGGGCTGTTATGCGCGCGCCAAAACAAGATCCGCTATCAAGCGCGAACTTTTCAAATTAAAAGACGCAACAAAGTTCGCGCAAAATTTAGGAATAACGGTTAACGCCGGACATGGGCTTAATTATAAAAACGTTACGGCAGTCGCCCAAATTAAAGGAGTGGAAGAGCTTAATATCGGACATTCGATCATCTCCGAATCTGTTTTTTGTGGACTAGAGAAAGCTGTTCAAGAAATGATCAGGAAAATAAAGAAATGATCCTCGGTACCGGAATAGACATTATCGAAATTGACCGTGTAGAGGCGGCTATTAAACGTTGGGGAGATAGCTTTTTGCGTTATATCTTTACCGACGACGAAATTGCCTACGCCAAAAAACACAAATACCCAACCCAGCATTTCGCGGCGCGCTTTGCCGCTAAAGAAGCTGTTCTAAAGGCCATCGGTGATAATAGTGTTTTGCATTGGAAAGATATTCAGATCACCAACGATAAAAACGGAAAACCCGTTTGCCGCTACAATAAAAAAAGCTTCAAGAAAAAGATCCTGATCTCGCTTTCGCACACCAAAAATTATGCGGTTGCCAGCGCCATTATTACGGACTAAAAGAAACGTCCACAAGAATGATTTCGGCCATGTGCTTATTTTAGCCGGATCAAAGCAGATGCTGGGCGCGGCGGCCCTTTGCGCTTTATCGGCTATGCGCGCCGGAGCAGGGCTTGCAACGATCGGAATTCCAAAAAGCCTGAATTTAACTCTTCAGAAGAAAATCTCTCCCGTCATTATGACTTGGTCGCTTCCGGAAACAAAAGAGCAAACACTCTCATTCAAGGCTTATCCGGCTATCAAAAAAAGGCTGAACTCATTTGATTGTGTCGCCATCGGGCCCGGTTTATCGACAAACACGCAAACACAAAAACTCATCCGAAAAATTATCACAACTGCCGATAAGCCTTTAGTTATTGATGCCGACGCGTTAAACGCGCTCGCCAAAGATCTCAAGGTGCTTTTAAAAAATCCTTCCGAGAAAGTTTTAACACCGCACCCGGGTGAAATGGCGCGATTAACCGGGCTTTCCAAAAAAATGATCGAGAACTCTGGGCTGAAAATTGCGCAGCAATTTTCCGCCCAATATCACTGCATCCTCCTATTAAAGGGAAGCCGCACCATTGTTGCCGCGCCAAACGGAAAAACTTATATCAATAAAACCGGAAATCCCGGTATGGCAACAGCCGGAAGCGGAGATGTCTTGACCGGAATGATCGCCGCGTTTTTGGCGCAGGGAATTCCGGCATTTGACGCGGCCAAGCTTGGCGCTTATCTGCATGGCAAAGCGGGAGATATCGCGGCACGAAAAAAAACCCGCCTTGCGCTTATTGCCACGGATATCATTGATGAAATTCCTAAGGTCATAAAATTCTCTTCGTAGGAATTGGCCATTTGGCATTTATTTGACATTAGTAATTTGGAATTCAAATTAGGCAGCCTTGTTTTTATTATTGCCCTTAACGTCGTCGCCTGTTATACTTAACCCGTCTTAAACGTATTTGAAAAAACGACTCCTGACTTCACTTTGCCTACTCGTTTAATTTTTAAGCTTCCTATCATTCATGCTTAAAAAAATCATTCTCTTAAGCCTTCTCCTTCTAACACTCGTTAGCTCTCCTCTCTTTGCCGATACCATTATTTCTTCCAATATTGCCGGAAATACAACTTGGACGCTAGCCAATAGCCCTTATATTGTTACAGGAGATATTCAAGTCGCCTACGAAGGCCCCTGGTATTGGGGTGCCCGAGCCGTCCTCACAATACAACCAGGTGTTCTGGTCAAATTTGAACCAGGTGCCGGTCTGGTCATCGGAAACGGAGCGGCAGGTGGCCTTCAAGCGGTGGGTACAACCGAGCAACCTATCACGTTTACTTCCAATGCCGCTACTCCCGCACCAGGAGATTGGAAAGGGATTTATTTTCACAACAATACCGTCCAAACCAATCTTGATCATACAATAGTCGAATATGGCGGCCATACCAACAACGCCAATCTCTACTTTGAAGGAACGTCTCCTCCTGTTATCAATTCGACTATCCGCTTTAGTAGCGGTGACGGTATTTATGCCAACGACACCTCTGTTCCTGCTTTAAGCAATCTCGCCATTAACGATAATACGTTTTATCCCGTCAATATTCATGCCACGACTGTTGACAGTCTTGGCCTGTTAAGCGCTTCCGGAAATGGGCAGGGAGATATAGTGAAGTTACGAAGCACTGGCACAATAGGCGCAAGTACCGCTTGGCCATACACATCAATTCCTTATCTTGTCGCCTCCGACATTGAAGTCGCTTACATAGGTCCGTGGTATAACGGCGCCAGGGCTGTCCTGACAATACAACCCGGCGTCACCGTAAAGTTTGACCCCGGTGCCGGCTTGTTTATGGGGATCAACAATGCGGGAGGGCTTCAGGCTGTGGGTACAACCGAGCAGCCTATCACGTTTACTTCCAATGCCGCTACTCCAACTCCCGGAGACTGGAAGGGGCTTTATTTTGGGACCGGCACCGTGCAGACCAATCTTGACCATACGATAGTTGAATACGGCGGCAATACCAATAACGCCAATGTGTATTTTAACGGCACCTCTCCTTTGATGACAAACTCGACGATCCGCTCGGGCAGTGGTGACGGTATTTATGCCAACGACACCTCTGTTCCTGCTTTAAGCAATCTTACCATTAACGACAATGCGTTTTATCCCGTCAATATTCATGCCACGACTGTTGATAGTCTTGGCCTGTTAAGCGCTTCCGGGAATGGACAGGGAGATATAGTGAAGTTACGAAGCGCTGGCACAATAGGCGCCAGCACCCCTTGGCCTTACACATCAATTCCATATCTTGTCACCTCCGACATTGAAGTCGCTTACATAGGTCCGTGGTATAACGGCGCCAGAGCTGTCCTGACAATACAACCAGGTGTTACCGTAAAGTTTGATCCCGGTGCCGGTTTATTCATAGGAGGCGGCCACGATGGCGGACTTCAAGCGGTGGGCACAGCCGAGCAACCTATCACATTTACGTCCAATGCCGTAACCCCCGCGCCAGGAGACTGGAAGGGAATTTATTTTCAAAGCAACACTGTCCAGACCAATCTCGATCATACGATAATTGAATACGGCGGCAATACAAATAACGCCAACATCTATCTTAATGGTACTTTTTTTGCTATTACTAATTCGGTCATCCGTCTTGGCAGCGGTGACGGTATTTACGCCAGCGACGGTTCCGTTCCTGCTTTAAGCAATCTTACCATTGATGATAACGCGCTTTACCCTGTCAATATTCACGCCTCGAACGTTGACAGCCTTGGTCTGTTAAGCGCTTCCGGAAATGGGCAGGGAGATATGATAACGTTACGTAGTGCGGGCGCAATAGGCTCCAGTACCCTTTGGCCATACACATCAATTCCTTATCTTGTCACCTCCGACATTGAAGTCGCGTACACAGGTCAGTGGTATTGGGGTGCCAGAGCCGTTCTCACAGTCCAACCGGGTATTACCGTTAAATTTGATCCGGGTGCCGGCCTGTTCATAGGAGTCAACCATGATGGCGGGCTTCAGGCTATGGGCACAACCGAGCAGCCTATTACGTTTACTTCCAATGCCGCTACTCCCGCGCCGGGAGATTGGAAGGGGATTTATTTTGGAACCGGCACCGTTGAGGCTAATCTTGTCCATGCGATAATTGAATACGGCGGCAATACCAACAACGCTAATCTCTACTTTAATGGCACATCTTTTCCTGTTGTCAACTCGACCATCCAATACAGCAGTGGTTATGGCATTTATCTCAATAACGCATCCTTGAACCTGAGCGCACTGACAATTCGCAATGGTTTAAATGACGGAATTCATTTGAGCGGCGCCTCGGCTTTATCTCTTACCAATAGTGCTATTGAGAATAATTCAGGTGACGGCATTGAGCTAAATGAAACTTCAAGCCTGGCGCTGATGCATAGCGCAGTACAAAATAATTCCGGTTACGCCCTGAATTCCGCAAGCTCCCAATCCCTTAGCGCAAATTATTTGAATATCGCTTCCAATGGCGGTGGCATAAATGCAACTGCTGGCAATATCAACGCTTCTTATGTTTGGTGGGAAGATGTCTTCGGCCCATCCGGCGCGGGACCGGGGACAGGGCAATCGGTAAGTACCAACGTTACTTACGAGCCCTGGTGTGCCGAACCGGTCAATGACACTTTTTATTTTTCCAATGTCGCGCCATCTTTGCCACAGTTTAATCAAAACAGTGACATCACAGTTTTACATGCACAGTTGGCCCAAAACGCGAATTGGCAAGCCACGATTAGAAATAGCGATTTGCAGGCAGTGAAGAATTTTTCCGGCGCAGGCAGCATCATTGACCAGCCTTGGGGCGGAGACGATAGCAATGATCAGCCGCTTCCCAACGGTACTTATTTTTATATGATTTCTGCGCAAAGCACGCAAAATCCCGAAACGACCACCTCTGTTGCCGGACGCATAACGCTTGATGACAGCCTGCCGCTTCATATCCTCAATAATTCAGTCTCGCAGCGGTTTTTCAAGCCGCGTCTTCACACCACGACATCCATTCAATACACTCTTCGGTTTAATGCCAATACCACCATTCAAATTAATAATTCGTCCGGAAACATTGTGCGCACACTGATCAACAGTGAACTTCGTTCAGCCGGAGATTACGCAGAAAACTGGAACGGCACCGATGACAACGGACAACTTTTACCCGATGGGATTTACACCTACACCATTGATGCGCAGGCGATTATCGGAGGAGAGGCTCAATACAGCCCGCCACCCACCAGCGAGCATGTGCCCCTGACCAGCGTCACCTTCGCGCCTGAGCCGTTTTCGCCCGAGCGAGGAGAACGCCTGGCTATTAGCTATAATGTTGCAGTACCAGCAAAAGTAAAGTTTGGCATTAATTTCTGGGCATTTGCGTCGGACAAGCCCAGTGAAGGAACCGGCAATATCGTTTATTGGAACGGCCGCAACGACCAAGGACAATTTTCGGATTCGGTGCAGATCGTATCCCAGAGCTTACGACTTCCAGAAAATTTCATCGCGATTGTCGATGACCGCACTCTAGATATTTCCGCGCTCACCACCGATCCCTATTTGATCAAACCAGTTTACAATGAA
This sequence comes from Candidatus Omnitrophota bacterium, assembly GCA_041649175.1. Lineage (NCBI taxonomy): Bacteria > Pseudomonadati > Candidatus Omnitrophota > Candidatus Omnitrophota bacterium. The sequence goes on from JBAZNR010000002.1 coordinate 311,066, forward strand.
GTTACAACCATTACCTATACGATCAATGAGCCGGCGAGTGTCACGACAAAGATCATAAGTCAAAATGGAAGTCAAATCATAAGGGTTGCGGAAGAAAACGTTCAAAGAGAAGCCGGAACTTATTCGGTCATCTGGGACGGCAGGAGCACGTCAGGAGAAACTGTTACAACGCCGGCAGATTATCGGGTTCGCGTAGAAGCGATAGACAATTACGGAAAAATTACTATTCGGGATGGCAATATTCGAATTGCTTACTAGCGCAATAACCAAGAAACCATGAGCAATCTTTTTAAAAATATCATTCTCAAATTTTCGCTAATAGTCGCACTGCTTTTCTGTGCCGTTCCGGCCGAGGCTACGAACGGGTTTTGCCACGACATGTGCTTTGGCGGCCCTGTTCAGCCCTGTGAGGTTGAAAATTGCTGGTGGTGCTGCGAAGTCATCACGACTGAATTTGACAACATCTATGACCCGGTCGACAGATATGGCAACTTGCAAAGCATGGAAAGCTTAACAGGAGAAACCTGCCCAAATACAAAGCCAGAAACGCCTATAAACCCTATTCATGGCAAAACCGACCCCGTCAACTTATCCAACGGCCAATTCTATTACAATTGCCACGATACGCAGATCCCGGGACGCGAAATCGACCTTGAAGCAACGCACATCTACAATAGCGGCTCGGCTTACAATGGCCCCTACGGCTACGGCTGGACATTCAACTATCATATGCGCCTGCACGAACTCGCTAGCGGCGACGTCGCCATCACCACCGGCAACGGACGTAAACTTTCCTACACCTATAATGGCTCGGTCTACGCGCCACCGACGGGGCGTTTTGAAGAATTACTTTCCAATCCCGATGGAAGCTGGACGCTTGTGCAAGCGCACGGCCAAAAATATCAATTTGACGCGGATGGAAAACTTGTCCAGATCCAAAACCGCAATGATAATACCATCACATTATCTTATGAAGAAATCCGCCAGCCTATTTTTGGCTACAGCCCTTTTGCCTTGGCTGTTGAGATCCAAGTCATGGTCGGCATTGATTGGCGCCTAACGCAAATCACCGATACAACCGGACGCGTTATCACGCTTAACTATAACGCGAGCGGACTTTTGGAAACGATCATAGATGGCGCCAGGCAATACACCTTTACCTACGACTCCAACACCAATGATCTTTTAAGCATCACCAAGCCGGCCACAAACGAATTTCCCGAAGGAGTTACCCAGTCTTTTACCTACGATGCTGAGCACAATCTCGTTTCGATGACCGATGCCCGCGGGCAAGCCTTTGTTCAAAATATTTATAATACGGATGGGCGCGTGGAAGAACAGATCTTAGGAGGAAATACCATTTCCTTAAGCTACAACGGCAATCAAACCGTCCAAACCGACCCCAACGGTAATGAAACCGTTTATACGTTCGACACCAACGGCCTCCTTTTAAGCCGGGAAGAACGCACCCGAGATTTACGCCCCGATGATCCGGATTCGTTCATAACCGCCTATGCGTATGACGCGTATCAAAACCAGATCGCGCAAACCTTACCCGGCGGTAACGGAGTTAAACTCACCTATGATACGGCCAATCCCAATATCCGCTCCAAGGGAAATCTTTTGGAAGTTCGCCGCAAAGAGGATATGAGCCAACCCGATAATAATATCAACGATATCGTCGCCAACTTTAGCTATGAGCCCAATTTTAATTTTGTTCAAACGGCAACCGATCCTAATGGAAATACAATAAATTACACCTACGATTATCAGCTTTCCCCCGAAGACCCGCGTTACGGGGAAAACGGAAATTTAGCCGAAGTGGCGTATCCGGAAATTAGTGGCGAAACGCCGCGAGCGGCGTTTCGCCACAACCAATACGGCCAGGTCATTGAGGCGACTGACCCTAACGGCAATACAACGCACTATGAATATTTCCCGCAAACCGGATATTTACAGCGCGTCATTGAAGACCCCAATGGCATTAACGCCGTCACCCAATTCGCTTATGATGATTTTGGAAATCTATCTTCCGTCACCGATGGCAATAATCACACAACGGGCTTTCTCTATAATGAATTAGGCTGGCTGACGCGAGAAACCGATGCGCTCGGGTTTCAAACTAAATATTTTTATGATGAAAACGGAAATTTGATCAGGACAGAAAGACAGACAGATGTGCAGGGAAATCAGTGGCAAATCACGCGATCTACCTATGATATTTTAAACCGATTAACATCCATTACTGATCCTTTAAACCGTGTCACAAGTTTTGAATATGATCTAAATGGAAATCGGGCTTCCGTCACCGACGCGCTGGGACGGATTACCCATTACGATTATGATGAAAGAAACCTGCTTTGGAAGGCGACGGATGCTCAAAACGCGGTAACCGAGTATTTTTATAACGCGAACGCAAAGCTATCGCGCATTGATGATGCCAATGACAATTCAACTATTTATGACCATGACGGGTTTGATAGATTAACGCATATGACGTATGCGGATAACTCTTTTCATGAATATAGTTATGATAAGAATTCGAATATGACGGAAGATTTGACACCGAGCAATGCGGCGATCAGTTACGAATATGATGTTCTTAATAGACTGACCGCTAAACGCTATCCCCTAAACCCTAGTGACGATGTGGAATATGATTACGATTTGGGCTCGCGTCTTATTAGCGTACAGCGTATAGCAAATGGCGTAGCGTATGGATATGACGCGCTAAATAGAATTGTTTCTTCCGAACAAACGCTAAACGCTATACGCTATGCGCTCGGTTATGCGTACGATTTAGCGGGCAACCGTATAGGCGTTGATTATCCATCCGGACAGAGGATAGGATATGGATATGATGCGTTAAATAGAATCAGCCAAATATTTGATAATGGAACTTTGCTGGGAAGTTATGGCTACGATGTGTTGGGCCGCCGTACGAAAAAATCTCTACTCGGAGGCGGCCCTACCGGCATCGGCCCGCAAAAAACCACTTCCTATTCCTACGATCTTGCCGATCAATTGGTTAAACTGGATAACTCGATACCAACGACAAGCACTGTTCCCGACGCCGGAATTATTTCACAATTAAGTTATGGATATGACTTGGCGGGGAACCGCACTGCGAAAAAAACACTCTCCGTAAGAACAGATCCGAATGGGACAGGTAATACACCGCATTTTACTTCAACGACGTTAAAAGAAATCTACAGCTACGATCCAACCTATCAAATCATTGGCTTTGATATTTCTACGGAAGCTTCCGTCACCCATCACAGCTTTGCTTATGATCTTCTTGGAAATCGTACTCAAGCGGATGATATTACATATCAATCGAACAGCTTAAATCAATATACGAGTGTTGATGGGGAAGTTTATGCGTATGACGGTAACGGGAACTTAACTGATGACGGGAATAATACCTATTCCTATGACAGTGAAAACAGACTTTTGTCTTCAGTCTTTAGTCTTGGGTCTTTGGTCTACGAATATGATGGTTTAGGCCGCCGGATAAGTAAAAACATCGGCGGCCGTCTCACTTACTTCATTTACGACGGTGACCGTATTATTGAAGAAAGAAGCGATAGCGGTTCTTTACTTGCTTCTTATGTTTATGGAAGCGGCCTCGATGAAGTTCTAACAATGAATCGCAATAATCAGAATTATTTCTATTTTCAAGATGGGCTTGGTAGCACCTCTGAGATCACAAACAGTAATGGACAAGTTCTCGAAAGCTATGCTTATGACGTGTACGGAGCACCTACGATTCGAGATACTGACAACAGAATAGCTCCTTCCAGTGTTATTGGTAATCCTTTCATGTTTACGGGTCAAGAGTATGACAGCGAAACCGGAAACTATCATTACAATGCCAGGGCTTACCATCCTCTTACCGGACGATTCCATCAAAGAGATCCGCTGGGCAATATTGATAGCGAAAACTTGTATACATACGTCCTCAATAATCCAATAAATTTAATTGATCCTTATGGAGAATTAACGTTTCCTGGTATCGGATGGGTTGACGTGGGAGAAAAAGCAGGGCGATCAGCATTAAATTATTGGGCGTCTCGGGCTGCTCTTGCTCGTAATCCATTTGAAGGTGGATTGTATAATACATTGGGCTTCTTTTCGGCACTTTGGACACCATGTACGAGTGATGCTACTTTTACAGTTCTTGGTTTGGCGACTGGAGTGAATGCTTATGGAAAATCACCAGCTTATTGGCAATATTATCCAAAAGGAAATCCCAAATATGCCTCACCGTGGTTAACAAAAGGTACAAAATTTAGCCCACCTTATAAGACAGGAGCAGGGGCTCAAAAAGCATTGAATTTGCCACCGCACAACCCTGGAACCGCTGTAAGACCTATGAGAATTGGGCCAGGGGAGCAAATTGCAGGTCCACGAACACCGAGACCACAACCATGGAGAAACCTACCCGGAGAAGGACAAGAATATTACAGAGGTTATAATTTTCCTAATTAAAGGAGGGAACGAGTGCTTATAGTAAGAAAATTAAATAATTTTAACAAAGTTGCTAATAAAGTAACTCTGGCTGAACTTAAAAAATACATACTTCCTGATGGCGATTATGCTGTTGAGCTGTTTGAGGACGAGAAAGTAATACATTTAAATATTCCTCATGGCAATATTTATTCAGAGTGCAACGAGAAAGAATGGAAAGAAGTCTTAGGGGGTTTAAGAAAATTAGGGTTAGAATTTTAGAAAACAGAAAACGGGACAGGTTAGAATTCCAATCATCTCATTTGTGTTGTTGGTAAACCAGTTTCCCAACAACACAAATGTTGCTTGTTCAGTTCTGCCCCTTATCGTACTAAATCCAATAATTAACGGGGCATTGGCTGATTAAAAACCAATCAGCCATCCCGCCAAAAGCGGCGGGATAACTTTCTTCGAAATTTATTATGAAGTTAGCAGAAATAGATCTTTCACCTGAATCAGGCCGCCCTTTTGCCACAAACGCTAGGTTTTGTTTCGCTTCAAAAGCAAGCAAAACAAAACCCGCGTGGCTTAGGGTCTTCGACCGCACGAAAAAAAGCCTACTAGGAGGCGGCCCTTCCGGCATCGGTCCCCAAAAAACCACTTCCTATTCTTATGATCTTGCCGATCAATTAGTTAAACTGGATAACTCGATACCAACGACAAGCACTGTTCCCGACGCCGGAATTATTTCACAATTAAGTTATGGATATGACTTGGCTGGAAACCGTGTTGTGAAGAAAACACTCTCCGTAAGAACAGATCCGAATGGGACTGGCAATACACCGCATTTTACTTCAACGACGTTAAAAGAAATCTACAGCTACGACCCGACGTATCAAATAACAGATTTTGATATTTCTACGGAAACGTCCGTCACCCATCACAGCTTTGCTTATGATTTGCTAGGGAATAGAACTCAAGCCTCGTAACATTGCTATCATGACATAGCAATTATCTATTGACACCAAATTTTCCATACGTTATATTGAAAACCTTACTGGATTTGTCCCGACTCGCTAGATATAAGGAGAGAGAATTATGTTAGCACTTGCACTACTTGCCATTGGAGTTATCTCACGACTCATTACTCACGCACCGAATTTTAATCCTGTCATCGCCATTGCTTTATTTAGCGGAGTTTACGTGAGCAGGAAATACGCCATTATTTTGCCATTGGCATTAATGGTTTTAAGCGATGCTGTGATCGGATTTCACGATACAATATTTTTTACATGGGGAAGTGTTGCCCTTATTGCCGCCATAGGAGTTTGGGTGCGCAACCGCAAAAATCCCGCAACCATCATTGGCTCAACGCTTTTTTCGGCCGTTTTATTTTTTATCATCACCAATTTTGGCGCCTGGCTTTCTTTGTATCCAATGACACAAAAAGGATTTATTGATTGCTACACCTTGGCTATTCCATTTTTCAGAACGACTCTTTTAAGCACAGCCGTTTACGCGGCTGTCTTTTTTATTACTTACGAGCTTATTGCTTTACGGGTTAAAGACACACGCTTTGCCCGCGCTCTTTTAACAACTTAATTTACTATTGGGTTTTCTGAATATGAAGAACTGATAGTTTTCCATCAGTTTTTCAGACTTCAGGATGGTTAGTTTTCAACTAACCAAGGGAAGTCCGTGAAATTCTTACCATAGGAATTAATTCGGACGCGGTCCCGCCGCTGTAATCCTTGATTTAAGCCTTTTAGCAAAGTTTGCCACTGTTCATCTGCGGATGAACGGGAAGGCCGCTAAAAGAAAAGGAAAGCCAGAAGACCTGCCTATAGTTAACCACAAACCTGCGCGAGACAGGATCGAACACATTTAACCCGGGACTAAGATACAGGGTGCACTCCCAGATGATGATATTCGTCTGGGAGTTTTTTGTTTGATCTTGCCTTGCCTTCGCCACAAGGAGGGCGCCATGAACAAAAGATTATTAGGATTACTATTGTGCTTTTGCGTTGCCGCAAGCGGCAACGCAAAAGCACAAAACGCGGCAGAAACCGAGCTAGACCCTATCGTTATTTCTACCAGCCGCATCGCGCACCACGATTACAAACTGACCGGTAATATTACGGTCATTCAAGGTGAGGATATTACCGCGTCCACCGCACAAAATATCCCGGAGCTTTTAAACGAAACGCTCGCCATCCACGTGACCGATACCGGCACATCCAAAACATCCACGCTGGATATCCGCGGCTTTGGCGACACCGCCGCACGCAATATCTTGGTTTTAGTCAATGACCGCATTTTAAATACGGTGGACATTTCGCCGCCGGATCTGATGCAAATTCCATTAAGCTCGGTCGAGCGTATTGAAATTATCCGCGGAGCCGGTTCCGTCCTTTATGGCGACCGCGCGGTCGGAGGCGTCATCAACATCATCACCAAAAAAGGAAAAGGGAATTTGTCCGGAAAATTTGGTTCGTCCATCGGAAGCTACGATAAACGAGAAACGGATATAGAGCTTTCCGGCTCTAAGGGCGACTTTGCTTATTTTCTATATTCTCTCTACAAGGACGACCGCGGATACCGGCAAAATAGCGATGTTTTATCCAAAAGTTTTAACACCCGTCTTGATTATGAATTATCCAATAAATTCGCGGCCGATATTGACCTTAGCCATCATGAAGATAGCTATGGTTTGCCCGGATACTTGACCGGACCTAATTTATCAGCGCTAGGGCCACGGGCGAGCACTTTCCCGAATGATTTTGCCCGAAGCAAAGATGATAATTTAAAGTTGGGTTTTAACATCACTCCTTGGCCGGAAAATCTTTATTTAGGAAGCTTAGGCGTAAATCTTTATTATCGCGACCGCAATATTTTTGACAGTTTTGATTTTGGGATGAGTTTGCCGTATAAAACAAATCGCAGTACTCGAACAAAAGGGCTTGGCACGAAATACATCTTTGACCACGAGGTTTTTAATAAGGAGCTTCATTTTGTTACGGGAGTTGATCTTTACGATACGGAGAATGACATTATCGGCAGCGGATCAAATCCGGATGATGTCACCATCTCCAGGACCGATGTGGGATTATTCGGGCAAGCAGAGTATGAAGCCTTGGACAATATTTTTGTTAACGCGGGACTGCGTTATGCGAGGGCTGATTACGCCTTTAGCCAAAGAAATAGCGCCGTGGATGAAAAAAGAGACCCCGACGCGCTCGTTTATAACGGCGGGCTAAAATACGAATACGCCAAAGGGTCGAATGTTTATTTTAGCATTCAAAGGACATTTCGATTTCTCGCGACCGATGAATGGTACAGTTCTTCCACATTTTTTGGAGCGACCCCGGGGCTTAATTTAAACCTGGATCAGCAAAAGGGAATTCAATACGAGGCGGGCCTTAAACATAATTTAAACAACATCACGACGTTAAGCTTAACGCCTTATTGGATAGAAAATAGGAATGAAATTTATTTTGACCCCAGCGCCAGCGTAAATTCCAATTACAAGAAAACCACGCGTTATGGCGTAGAGGTCGGGCAGGAAACCGATATTGCCAAATTAATGAACATTGCTCTTTTGGATAAGCTGTCGCTTTCGACAAGCTATACATTCCAAAGGCCTTTTTTTAGCGGGGGAGCCAACGACGGGAAAATAATTCCTTTAGTACCGCGCCAGCAATTTACCACCACGCTAGCCGCGCAGTTTTGGGATCATTATAATGTTTCTTTGATCACAACTTATGTCGGCGCGCAATTTGCCGTGAACGACGTCACCAATATCGTCCCCAAGGTTGAGCCCTATATCACGCTCGATGAAAAGATCTCTTATCAAAGAGAGAACTGGGAAATATTTGGCTCCATTAACAATATCTTTAATCAGCGGTATTCGCCGTATGTTTTTTCTTACGGAACGGCTCAGTATTTTTATCCGGCCCCGGGGCGGAATTTTATTTTCGGGACAAAAATTAAGTTTTAAATCGCGCGCTTTGCGAGGAGTGATATACTACAGGGGCTGTTTGCGGCATGCCGCAAACAGCCCCATTTTTATGAAATTTCCTTTTATTGTTAATTTCACCGAAAAACTTTCCTTAAAGATCCTTTGGCTTTCCATTGGGCTATATGTTTTCGTTTTTTCGTCCTATTCTTACTTTAAATTCATATCCTTTTCCTATTTTGATTTCGATCTTGCCGTCCACGCGCAAGCCCTCTGGAACATTATTCACGGCTCCAGCGAAAGCTCTATTTTAGGGATCAACTTTCTGGGAAATCACGCGCATTTTATTTCTTTTCTCATCGCGCCCATTTACTTCATTGCTCCACATCCTTTAACTTTGCTATTTTTACAAACACTGTCTTTGGGCTTAAGCGCTTATCCTATTTATCTGATCGCGCGTAAAGCATTAGATTACCGCTGGGCCACCGCCATCGCCGTGATCTATCTTTGTTATCCGGCGCTTGGATACGTTAATTTATTCGAATTTCATCCCACCGCATTCGCCACACTTTTCTTAGGGTTCACACTTTATTATTTTTATACCAAAAACTTTTCCAAATTCCTTATCTTTGCGTTTCTTTCCATGATCTGCCAGGAGAATATCCCGCTTGCCATCATTGCCCTCGGGCTTTACGCGCTTTTTATCCGCAGAACATTAAAATGGGTTCTTGTCCCGATTGTCGCCGGTACGCTGTATTTCTTGCTTTGCGTCAAAGTGTTTCTGCCGTATTTTAATTCAAATACGATCCAATTTTCCATTCTTTATAGTCATCTAGGAAATTCTCCGCAAGAGATCCTTAAAACGATTTTCTTTGATCCGGTAAAAATGCTATTGCTCATTTTTTCCCCTGAAAAAATCTTTTATTTCTTTGAGGTTTTTGGCCCTCTGGGATTTTTGCCGTTTTTCTCTCCTTTGAGCCTTTTGATCTCCTTACCATTTTTCTTGCAGCATTTACTTTCGCAGCGCCCCAATGAAGTCACATTGTATTTTCACTACATGGCGGAAATAATTCCTTTGATCTTCTTTGCCTTCATCCTTGGGATACAAAAACTGCTTAAAAGGGGAGCATTTCAGGGCCGACAGAAGATCTTGATAGGATCATTGGCGGCCCTTATCCTCTCATTTAATATCTTTTTAGGGCCGCAAACTCAATCATCCAACGGCCTAAAATACTTACACCAAAGCACGTTTGATCGTCAAAAAGAACAAATACTGAGCTTAATACCTCCCGGCGCGTCCGTTGCGGCAACGTTCGAATTCTTGCCGCGCCTAACAAGCCGAAAAGAGCTTTATTCGCTTCATCATATTTATGACGCGAAATACACGCTCTCAACAAAACCTTATGAAATTCCGGGCAATATCCAATATCTGCTTTTAGATGCCGCCGATCAGATGACATTTTCAAGCTTCTACGGGGCAGCCAGCTATCGGAATCTGCAAAATTTCCTGCAACAAGATCCCTGGGGCGCGATCGAGATAAAAAACACGGTCGTCCTCTGGAAAAAAAACGCGAACAGCGTCTATGATCCGCATTCTGTTTTGAAAACAGCGCCCGGCCCGCAATATCCGCTTCACGAAAATATCGGTAAAGATCTGATCTTTTTAGGTTATGATGTTAACGATATTGGTGGTGATCAAATTTACCTTACGCTCTATTGGCAATGCATCAATAAAATTTCTGATGATATCGATATTATTTTTGATATTGTAGATAGAAACGGCACCATTGATCAAAGACTGATCCACCCGGCAGGGTATCGTATTTTTCCCACACAGTCCTGGCAACCCGGGCAATGGATCAAAGAAGACCATGTTCTTTTGACTCCTAAGAATTACAGACGGGACAAGCTTAGCGTTGAAATAGGATTTTCCTCGTTTTTCAGCAAGAAAAGTTATGATATCAGCGATCACACGTTTGGGCGAATTCCGTTAACCGGAACAAAGGTAAAATAAAGCTTATGTCGATCAGCGTTAAATGCAATCTCTGCGGCGGCGATCACTACAGCGTTTTGTATCACGCCCGCGACCCAAAAGAAAAAAGCGACTCTGTTGCGCCCTACAAAATAACCGATCACGAAATTAATGTCCCGGTGCGCGTGGTTGTGTGTTTGCGCTGCGGACTCACTTACGCCAACCCTCAGCCGGACAATAAAACGCTTATTTCCAGTTACGCGGAAATGACCGATGAGCCTTATTTGGAAGAAGAGCAAGGACGGCGCGCGGCCGCGCGCTTAATCCTCAATTTCTTAAAAAAACAGAAGAAATCCGGAACGCTTCTCGACATAGGATGCGCGACGGGATTTCTTTTAGATGAAGCGCGCAAAGATGGCTGGGATGTTTTTGGCGTTGAATTATCCGACTGGGCGGCCGGTTACGCGCAAAATAATTTATCTTTAAAAAATATCACCAAGGGAACCGTTCACGAGGCTCATTATCCGGATAATTTCTTTGATGCCATTATCCTCAAAGACGTCATCGAACATCTGCGCGATCCCAGAGCAACACTTTTAGAAATACGCAGAATATTAAAGCCCAACGGTGTTATTTGTGTCAACACGCCAAATATCAACAGCCTTTTAAGCAAGATCCTCAAGGCAAAATGGTGGGGCATTAAGCAATTGCATTTGTTCTATTTTACGCCGGCAAGTTTGGCAAAGATGTTCGAGGCGACGGGTTTTGTTTCATTAAAGATCCGCTCGCACGCCCGCGTATTCACGCTCAATTATTGGCTGAATAATTTTGGCCGCTATAACCCGGCCGCAAAATGGTTCATAAAATTCCTAAGCCGCTATCCTTCGCTTGAAAAAAAACTCATCTGCCTTGACCTCGGCGACCAAATGGAGATCTTCGCCCGAAAAAGCCGCCAGCTTCAGTACATCCATGAACTTGAACCAACGCACCCAAATCCCGGAAAAAGAAAATTAAAATGCGTCGCCGTTTTACCGGCCTATAACGCCGCTAAAACTTTGCAAATAACCTACAACGATATCCCCAAAAATGTTATTGATGAGATCATTTTAGTCGACGATGCCAGCCGAGATGACACGGTCGCCATCGCGAAAGAATTAGGAATAAAGGTTTTTGTCCATGAAAAAAATAAAGGGTACGGGGCAAATCAAAAAACATGCTACACGAAAGCTCTGGAGCTCGGCGCCGATATCGTGGTCATGGTCCATCCTGATTATCAGTATGACCCGACCGTTATTCCGCAGCTGATCGAGCCAATTCAAAAAGGAGAAGCCGATGCCGTTTTTGGCTCGCGCATGATGCACAAAGGAGCTTTGGAAGGCGGCATGCCTTTATGGAAGCACAACGCCAATATTTTGCTGACGGCACTTGAAAATGTTACTTTGGGAACTTATTTAACGGAATATCACTCGGGGTTTAGGGCTTACAGCGCGAAATATCTGCGCAGCGTTAATTTTGCGGGCAATTCGGACGGATTTATATTCGACACGGAGATCATCGTGCAGGGAATGCTGAAGTTTATGCGCATCGCGGAAATCCCCATCAAGACCAGATATTTCGATGAAGCCTCCAGCATCAAATTCTGGCCGTCGGTCAACTACGGACTGGGAATTTTAAAAACACTTTTCAAATATCTTCTCCACCAACACGGTATTCGATTTAAACAATTCGAATAATTTTCCGCCTAGAAAATTCTTTCAATAGGGCAGTCGATTCTTTCAAATTTTGGCTGCAACTTGGCGGGCTGACGCCCAAAACACATTCCCAAACTTTCATAAAGCCCAACCATATCCAAACTGACATAGCGTTGTTTAATGGCTTCGGCCGTATTGACATATTTTATTTTATCGCCGCTAATACCGGCAACCGTCACGCCAACCGTTCCGTTCAACAAAAGCAAAACTGCGGCGGCTCCGGCTTCTTTACCAAAATTCACATCATAAGCAGAGGAGTGCCCGCAGCGAACCAAATGGCCGGGCGTTACTTCGCGCACTTCAGGGGCTTCATTAATTCCTTTAACGTAAAGCCCTTGTTTTTTCATGAATTCTGTTATTTCCGGATCTTTCTTAAGACGCTTTCCTAATTCCTGGCGTACATATTTGGCGGCACCCGCTAATTTTTTATGGCCAAACGCGTCAGCCACAGATGACTCATCATAAAGCTCCGCGCCGCTGGCATCTTTTAATCCTTCCGCCACCACGATCATATAGGTTCCGGCTTTAACATCGCTTTGACGAATGCGGTCCATATAACGTTTTTTCATGTGATCATAGAGAATATCAAAATTAACCGGAACTTCCGGGATCAAAACCGCGTCGGCATCCGCCGCCACACCACCGCGAAATGCCGTATGCCCGGCATAGCGGCCAAAAACTTCCAGAACAATAACGCGATTATGCGTATTGCCGGTTGTTTTAAGCTCTTCGGCAAATTCCGCAATGCGATTAATGGTAGAGTCTCCGCCGACCGAATACGTTTGCAGATCCAGATCCATCGTCTTTGGCGCGTGGACGCATTTAATTCCTTTTTGCGTCAGATCGACCATAACACTTCCGGAATCATCGCCGCCGCTGATGACCAATCCTTCAATGGCAAATTTCTTTAAGCCTTCTTTAATGCGGTCATATTTCTTTTCATCGTCGATGGATTTGATCTTAACGCGGGAATGCCCGGCTTCGGAACCGGCCAAATTAGCATCGATTTTATCGGCGCGCTCTACGGTCAATTCGGTCAGCTTATCAAAATCCACCAGATTATATAACCCGGCATAACCGTTAGGGATCACGTAGCAGGAAACCCCGTGAGCCTGAGCCATTTGTGCCGCGCCTTTAACAACGCCGTTAAGTCCGCCGCAATCGCCACCGCTGGTAAGAACAGCTATCTTTTTCATGTGTTGCTCCTTTTCGAGAAAATATTTAGAATAAACGATAAATTCAAAATTATGTGTTAGCTTATCATAAGAGAAATTGAAAATCAAATCAAAATAAAGCCGTGAAACCATCGTGAAACCATATAGACTTTTCACTATACCCGTGATAAACTACAAAAAAACAAAATGATCACTGTCGACAAAGTTTCAAAATTTTTTGGCTTATCCCGCGCTTTAAACGATGTGTCCTTTCAGATCGCCAAAGGCGAGATTGTCGGATTTTTAGGGCCCAACGGCGCCGGAAAAACAACGTTGATGCGCATTTTAACCGGCTATTTTCCGCCCAGCCAGGGGAAAACCACGATCGCCGGATACGACATCGTCAAAAATCCTCTCTGCGCAAAACAATCTTTGGGCTATCTTCCCGAAAATCCTCCGCTATATCCTGAAATGAGCGTTGCTGACTATCTTCGTTACGCCGCGCAGCTTAAAGGCCTTAACGCTACCACGGCAAGATCACAGATCGATAAAACGCTTGCTAGCTGTGACATTGATTCAGTTAGAAACAAGGCCATTTCTTCGCTTTCCAAAGGATTTAAACAGCGCGTTGGCATCGCCCAGGCGATCATTCACGATCCACAAGTCCTTATATTAGACGAACCAACCAACGGGCTTGATCCGCTGCAGATCATTCAAGTTAGAAATCTTATCAATAATTTAGGAAAAGAAAAAACGGTTTTGGTAAGCACACATATTCTCTCTGAAATAGAACAAATCGCCCATCGCGTCGTCATTATTAGCGAAGGAAAAATTGTTGCGGACGATTCCCTGGCAAATATGCTTAACGGCCCCCAAGGAAAAAATAATTTGGAAGATACTTTTTTAAGACTAACCGCTTCAACCGAGCCTCGACCATGATCAAAAAAGCCTTTGCCATCGCCGCAAAAGAATGGGGAACTTATTTTAAGTCTCCCATGGCCTACATTATTCTGATCATTTCTATTTCTGTTTTTAACGTCTTCTTTTTTATGATCATTGACCAAAATAGAGAAGCATCCTTGCGCGACATGTTCAAGTTGATGGAATTTATTTTCGTCTTTACCATACCGCTTTTAACAATGAAAGTCTTTGCCGAAGAAAAACGGCAGGGGACATTTGAATTTTTGCTAACATCGCCCATTTCCAATACCACTATTGTTTTGGGAAAATATTTAGGGACACTTTTATTTTTCACATCCCTGATCTTCGCGACGTTCATTTACTACATTATCATCGAATATTTCGGGCAACCGGACCGCTGGGCTGTTTTGGCCGGTTATTTTGGCATATGGCTTGAGGGTGCTTTGTTCATCGCTGTCGGAATTCTCATATCATCCTGGACGGCAAATCAGATCATTGCCGCCATTATTTCTTACGCTGTTTTGCTAACACTTTATCTTTCGGCCGTCTTTGTAAAATATGCCGATCCTGTTACGGCGGAGATCATCCGGAACATAAGCTTCTGGAGCCGGACAGAATATTTTAGCAGCGGGCTTGTGCAAAGTTCTGACTTGATCTATTACGTCACATCCATCGGCTTTTGTCTGTTTTTAACTCGATTAAGTATTGAAAACCGTCTATGGAAATAAAAGTTAAACAAAGCTGTTCTTTCTTCCTTTATATAGGTTCATTGCTTTTCTTTTTTCTTGGGATGAGCTTGAACTATATCAATCAAGGAACTGATCTTTCGAGCGCAATTTTCTTATCCGCCGGGTCTTTTTTTCTGATCGGCGCTCTATTCTTATCCGCCCAGAAAATCAAAAAAATATTCACGGTCTTTAAAGTCATTCAGCACAGCTTCATTGTCAGCGGTGTTGTTTTGCTTTTCATCGGCCTCATCACCTTAAACATTGCCGGACTTGAATACAATGTCAGGTTCGACCTTACCCAGTACAAACAGCACACCTTAAACCCCGAAACAATATCGATCGTTAAGTCTATTAAAAAAGATGTCCGCTTGATCGTTTTATACGTCGGGATCCCGCCCGGATATATTCAGGACCTCTTGGCTGAATATCAGAAATTAAATCCTAAATATATCAAAGCACAGGTCATTGACCCCTTAGAACAATTGGGGTCCGCCGCAGAATTTGGCAATACGATCCGCGCCGATGAGAAAAAGGCAGTGGTCCTTTGCGATAAAGAGCGCCAAGATATTGACTTTACCGAAGCCCCGCTAACGGAGGAGATGCTAACAACTGCCATCGTCCAAGTGGGGCGCGACAAACGAAAGATCTGTTTTGTTGCGGGGCATAACGAATATTCCATCCACGATACAAAACCCGAGGGCTTAAGCATTTTTAACGCTCTTTTAAATGAGAATAATTGCATCACGCAAGAGACCTTATTAGAAGCCACCAAAGAGATCCCGAAAGACTGCGATGTCTTAGTGATCGCCGGGCCAAAATCGGCATTATCGCCATTGGAAGATAAATTGGTCCAAGATTATTTAGAGGGCGGGGGAAAAGCATTATTTTTGATCGAATCAACACCAATGGCAGAAGAAGGATCGGTTTTAACTGAACAAGATCGCCAGAAAAATCCGCCGTTTAATAATTTGCTTAATCGCTGGGGATTTAAAATTAACGATGATGTTGCCGTTGACCTAGAAAATCATGCCGGCCAGGATGTCGGCTGTCCGGCGACGCGCAATTACCCAAAACATAAAGAGATCGTTGACGGATTAGATTATACGTTTTACATCCGTCCGCGTTCCATTTCGCTTTTAACAGACGCATCTTCAACTATCCGCGTGGCACCTTTAGTATTGACCTCCTCCGGTAAAAACAGCTGGGCTGAGACAAACCGTAATCTTCAAGTGAAATTTGAACAAGGACAGGACGATCCCGGGCCGGTCATCATCGCGGCTGTTTCCTGGGAACCTAAAAACGACCAAAGAAAATCCGACACCAAGGTCATTGTTTTTGGTGATGGGGAATTCCTAACCAATAATTTTATTTCCCAATACAGTAACGCCGAAATCGCTTCCAATGCGATCAGCTGGCTTTCGGAACTCGACAAAGATATTTCCCTAAAATCTAAAGATATCAAGATCCATCAGCTGAATTTAACCAGCCAGCAAAAGCGTATCGTCATTGTGCTTCTTTTTTCTGTCCCGCTTTTGATCGCGCTGATCGGGCTTTTTATTTGGAAAAAGCAGGGCCGTTAGAAATGCCGATGTTTTAGCTAAAAGCGTTCAGGATTGGGGAAATCTTTCTTTACACCCTTGCGCAAATTTGATATATTACAGCGCTTGAAAAAATAATTTTCGGTCGAATTATTACGCCGACGTAGCTCAAGGTTGGCTCCGGTCTTTCTGATGAAATTGGTAACCGGAGTCCCGGCTTCAACAAATTGAAAAATAGAAGAGCAGGGAAGAGCAGCTGTTTTGCTCCTTGGTTTTTTCACATTTGCTGGCGTAGCTCAGTTGGTAGAGCAACGGTTTTGTAAACCGTGGGTCGGGGGTTCAATTCCTCTCGCCAGCTTTAATTAGGGGTTAGGTACATCCTATACCCCAAACGCTAATTCGGGCAGATACTCAAGTGGTCAACGAGAACAGACTGTAAATCTGTTGCGCTTGCGCTTCGGAGGTTCAAATCCTTCTCTGCCCATTGTTTCGTCCACTCGGGTAAAACCTTTCAACCAGAAATGGGGAAAGGTTTTACCCGATAATGAGAAAAGGAACAATGGGGTTGACGAGGCTCCGCCCGAGTCAACCCAAATAAAAAACTTTTCTCCCGTTCGTTCTTATTAATGTCCTTCGCTTACTGAAGCGAAAATAAAAAAAGAGCTCAGGACGCTCAATCTTTCTGTGCATCGCAGTGGAAGATTTTCGCGCGAGAGTAGTTCAGTGGTAGAACACTAGCCTTCCAAGCTGGATACGAGGGTTCGATTCCCTTCTCTCGCTCCAAGTTTTTTTCTGTAAGCGAGACTCCGCCTACCATAAAAAGGGGAAGGGCGGAGCAAGCTGGATACGAGGGTTCGATTCCCTTCTCTCGCTCCATTTTTTCAACCCTTTAAAAAAGGAAAACGAAATGAAAGTAACCTTGCTTATTCCTACCCTCAACGAAGTGATCGGCATGAAAGAGATCATGCCGAAGATCAAAAAAGAGTGGTATGACCAGTTATTGATCGTCGATGGCAAATCAACCGACGGCACCATCGAATACTGCAAACAAATGGGTTACCCGGTCGTTATCCAGCAAAAAAAGGGAATGCGTAACGCCTATATGGAATCATTGCCGCACATTACCGGTGATGTCATCCTGACATTTAGCCCCGATGGAAATTCAATTCCAGAACTTATTCCGGTTTGTATCGAAAAGATGAAGCAAGGTTATGATATGGTAATCGTCTCTCGTTATGCGCCGGGCGCCAAAAGCGAAGATGACGACCCCATCACAGGTTTCGGCAATTGGTCTTTTCGCACCATGATCCGCCTTTTCTTTGGCGGCGGTATGACCGACCCGATGGTTATTTACCGAGCCTACAGAAAACAACTCATTTACGACCTAGATCTCACTAAAGATTCGAGTTTCGAAAAAGAGGAAAAACTTTTCAACACAAACATAAGCTGGGAACCTCTTTTGTCTATTCGTGCCGCCAAGCGAAAACTAAAGATCGGCGAAATTCCCGGAGACGAACCTGCCAGAGTCGGCGGGGAACGGAAACTCCAAATTTGGCGCTGGGGCGCTTGCTTTTTGTACGAAGTGATCCGAGAGATCTTTGTCTGGCGATAGGCCACCTTTTCACAACCTAACATGCCTTTAAAAAAGAATTTCCGAAACACGATCCGGTCGGATTGGTTCCTTAGCCTTATTCTTTTGGCGATCTTTCTGGTCGTTATGGGCTATAAATACAACTGGGACGATCAGCATTTAGAGATCCCGCTTTTAAAATCCCTCATTGACCCCAACTTGTATCCGGGCGATTATTACGTTCAAAGCCTCAAAAATAATTTCACCAGCTATTTTTACATCATCTTATCCCGCATTATTACCGTCGGTCAAATTCCAGCGGCTTATTTCATCCTTTATCTTTTTTCCCGCTATTTTCTTTTATTCTGGACTTTTAAACTTTGGAAATTTGTAGCCCAAGAAAAAAGCGCAGCGTTCATCTGCACGGCGATCTTTATTTTCTTCGGCCACACGCCCGAATTCCTTTACCGAACATTTTCCCATCAGGAATTCAGCTTTGCCTTTATTCCGGCAGGGATCTACTTTTTGTTTCGAGAGCGATTTATCCTCGCCTCGGGCATTTTAGGGTTCGCGACAAATTTTCACGCCCTCTATAGTTTTTTTCCGATGTTCTATCTTTTGGTTTATTTAGGATTGAACACCAAACGCCACGGATGGCTTATCCTCTTGAAGTCATGCTTATCATATTTTCTCTTCGCTTTGCCGATATTGATCTGGATCCTTAACAAAAGCTTGCCGCATTACATCGCCGGGGGAAACACCATCAGCCCGTCGCAGTGGATACCGCTTTACAAGCTCGGATGCCCGCAAAACTTTATTTTTGACGGAATGACTTTGGGGCATTTATTCGCGAATCCCAAAGAGTGGTTTTTCGCGACGCAAAAATATTGGTTTTTTCTTTTTCTGCTTATTCTCAACTTCAGCCACAATGAGGAATTTCGACGCGAGCGAAAGGTGGCCGCTGTTTTAATTGGCGCGCTAGCACTTATGGCAATTTCGTATTTCTTTACCTACATCCAACCGTCGCGCTTTATCATTGACCTCAATTTTGTCCGAAATATTCAATTCCTGAATTTCATTTTTATGGGATATTCCTCGCTTTTTTTCATCCGCCTCATCAAAAGCGAAAAACCGTTTAACGCCTATTGCATCCTTATTATGTTCATCTTTTTTTCTTTTAGCGATACCATCGCGATCTTGGCGGCAATTCTTTTGACCATATTTCTTTTTGCCAAGAAACTACTTTCCCGCATCAAGAAAGAACGCGCGGCCGAAATTGCTTTAAAAATCATCGGATGCGTTTGTTGCGCCATTTTGATCTTTATTTTAAAAGAGCGGCTGGCCGGAAATGGAGCCAGGGCTTTTTATTTAACGATCGCGCTGATCCTTATTCTGCCGGCTATTTTTTACGGCATAAATTCTTTCTTGACGAGAAAACTCAAGAAAGAACTCCTCTCGTCGGCTCAGCTATTCATCATTTTGCCCTTGATTATTCTTCTTGTCTATTTTGGATACCGCCACCATCGCTATGTCACTATCGAAAAACAAGGCACCGGTTTCTGGCAATTACAAAGGGATTGGGAAGATGTTCAACGCCACGTACAAACGGACACCCCCAAAGATGCCGTCATTCTCGCGCCGATCGATATGGAAATGGGAGGGTTTAGGATCCTCTCCGAGCGAACGCTCATCTGTTGCGAGCGTGACTGCGGCATTGTCGGATTTGATTATCATGCCGCGGAAGAGTGGAGACGACGGCGAGATGATGTTTCGGCGTTTCGCGTATTAATTAAAGATGATATCCGTTCTGCGCTCACAAACGCGATCGTACGCTATCAAGCGACCCACATCATTTTTACCAGTTATTCCCAGCCGAAAGAAAAGCAGGGAGTTCTGCAGAAGATCTACGCAAATAATAGTTTTGCGCTTTACAAAATTGCTGTTTCCGGCCCTCGATAGAAAAAATACAGCAGTGCCTGTATCCTTCCTCTAAGTTGTTTATTTTCAGCGGATAAAGAAATTTATAAAGACGATTTGTCAAGATTTTTCTCTTGAACAGCCTATATAATAGTATATAATACACACTAAGTTACGCCCTTCAAAAGCAGTATAAACGAGCGTGTATAAGCGAAAAAATCCGGAGGGCGGCCTTTGGCAAAAGCCAAAGGCCGCCCCTCCTTTAATTTTCATTGGAAATGAGCAGCGCAATTAACGACGAAAATCAAAATCTTCCCGAACGACGCGCCGCAATACGCATCAGTTGCCAAACTCCTTTGGCATTTAAAGTCTGTAAGGAAGAGACGATCTCAAAGATCATGGAGGGCTACGCGCAGAATATCAGCAGCGACGGTTTGCGCTGTACTATTTCGCAGGAAGTTCCCGTGGGTTGCACCTTATGGCTCAAACTTGACACCGACGCGTTAAGCCTTTGTGAAGAATTGGATAAAAATGCCGTTATTTTACAGCACGGGATTTTAGGAAAAGTTGTCTGGCTGGATAAAGTCTCCGATGACCATTATGATATCGGGTTGCAATTTATTACACGAGAAGAACGAGAATAACACTTCCATGAAACAACAAAAATCTTTACAACAAATTGCGGTCCTGGGCGATGGAGGATGGGGAACAACCCTGGCGATCCACTTAGCCAAAAAAGGATACTCCGTTAAGCTTTGGGGAGCTTTTCCCACCTACGCAAAACAAGTTAGCGCGACTAGAGAAAATAAAAAATTTCTACCCGAAATAACGATTCCTCAAAGCGTTGCCATTACCGGCGATTTATCTTTCGCGCTTAGCGGCGCTTCGGTGATTGTCTTGGCGATCCCGTCTCAGTATACGCGCAGCATCGTTCAGCGATTAAGAAATTTCGATCTTTCAGGAAAGGCTCTGCTGAGCGTAACGAAAGGTATCGAGATCTCAACACTTAAACGTATTTCGCAGATCATCCATGAAGAATTAGGGGCTGTGAATTTGGCGGTCCTTTCAGGGCCAACCATCGCCAGAGAAGTTGCGCTGGGGATCCCGACAACAGCTGTCATCGCGTCAAAAAATATGGTCATCGCTAAAAAATTACAAAAGATATTTAATTCAAATTCGTTTCGGATCTATACGAACACCGATGTTGTCGGCACCGAACTTGGGGGAAGCGTTAAAAATGTCATCGCCATCGCTTGCGGCATTTGCGACGGATTAGGATTTGGAAGTAACGCGAAAGCGGCTATCTTAACGCGCGGCTTAGCGGAAATGGCGCGCCTAGGTATTGCTTTAGGCGCCCAAGCAAAAACATTTTCGGGATTAACGGGGTTAGGCGATCTGGCGACCACCTGTTTTAGCCCTGAAAGCCGCAACCGCCGTGTCGGCGAAAAGCTCGGGGAAGGAAAAACCATCAAGCAGATCCTCGCCTCGACCAATATGATCGCCGAAGGGATCAGCAATGCCAAAGCGGTTTTTCTTTTAAGCAAAAAAAATAAAATTGATATGCCCATCACATCTCAGGTTTATAGTATTATTTATCAGAAAAAAAATGTCCGAAAAGCTGTTACCGATTTAATGCAACGAACACTAAAGTCAGAATAAAAACTTAATTTTAAGGAGAGTTGTCGGAGCGTGGCGCAGCTTGGCTAGCGCACTTGTATGGGGTACAAGGGGTCGTGAGTTCAAATCTCACCGCTCCGACCATTAAATGTATGGAAAACTGGAATAATAAAGAACGTCGGCGCTATATCCGGATCACCAAGCATTTCATTATTTCTTACTTTGACCGCAATGATCCGGCAGTCAAACATGATGTCTCTCAAGTGCGCAATATCAGCCTAGGAGGGATCTGTTTTATTACATCCGTGCAATACGCGCCGTCCACAAAACTAGCCATTGAATTAAAGACACCCTATTTATCGGACACGGCGCATATGGAAGGAACGGTTCTGGAATCCAGCGAAAAGATCACCGGAATGATCTATGAAACACGGCTTGTCTTTAGCCCTTTAGCCCCTCAAGTCGAAATTATATTAAAACGCGTGATCGAGACATTTTTAAAGATGAAAGAGGAGAAAAACAGCAATGAATAAACTTAATGTGGGACTGATCGGATTTGGCGTTGTCGGATCCGGAGTCGTCAAATTCCTAACGGAACGAAAAAAATTCATCGCCCGAAAATTCGATACCGAATTTGTTATTAAGAAGATCTGTGACCGTAATATCCGCGCCATCAACCGCACAGGGTTAAGCAAGTCCACTGTTTTTACAACAGATTATAACAATGTCATCAATGACAGCGAAATTGATGTCGTCGTTGAGCTCATCGGAGGGCTTAAACCGGCCGAAGAGATCATGATGACATCATTACGCAACGGAAAACATGTCGTCACGGCCAACAAAGAACTTTTAGCGCATAAAGGCAAGGAACTTTTTACTGAAGGAAAAGAGCGCCACCGTGACATTTATTTTGAGGCTTCTGTCGGCGCCGGAATTCCCATTATCAAGTCCATCGCCGAAGGATTAGCCGGAAACAAATTTAACGGTGTTTACGGTATCATCAACGGAACTTCCAATTTCATCTTAAGTGAAATGACCAAGAATGAATGCACCTTTGACTATGCGCTAAAAGAAGCTCAGCAGCGCGGCTACGCGGAAAGTAATCCGACGCTGGATATCAGCGGGATGGATTCGGCGCACAAACTGGCCGTTTTGATCTTTTTGGCGTTCGGAAAATTTGTTGATATCAAAGATGTTTATACGGAAGGGATCTCGCATATCACCCATGCGGATATTGAATACGCGCAAAGTTTAAACTTGACCATTAAACTTTTAGCGATCGCAAAGAAATCAGACGACCGCCTGGAAGCGCGCGTCCATCCGACACTGATCCCCAAGAATCATCCTCTGGCATCCGTTAACGGCGTTTTTAACGCGCTTTTACTAGACACGTATCCAACCGGAGACGTTTTGCTTTATGGACAAGGCGCGGGACAAATGTCGGCCGCCGGAGGAGTCATCAGCGATCTGATCAACCTGGCGCTTCGGCATAAATTAAAATCAGCCGCAAGAATTGAAAGCTTGGTCAAAGAAAACCCAACTTTAAAATTAAAGAAAATGGATGATATCGAGGCGAAATTTTATATTCGGTTCATGGCGATCGACAAGCCGGGAATTTTATCTGTTATCAGCGGCATTTTAGGAAAACACGGTATCAGCATTGCCTCGGTGACCCAAAAAATACACAAACGTTCTTCGGCGGTTCCGGTTTTTATGCTCACACATCCGGCTAAAGAAAAAAAGATCCGCCTAGCCTTAGAAAAGATCAGCCGGCTGGCTATTGTTAGAAGCGACCCCGTTGCTATTCGAATGGAGAAATTTTAAATGGCTTGGCGCGGCATTATCGAACACTATAAAGAATTCTTACCCGTAACGGATAAAACTCCCGTTGTTTCGCTTAATGAAGGGAATACGCCGCTTATTTTGTCAAATTACCTGACAAAAAAGATCGGGCTCAATGTTTATCTTAAATACGAAGGATTAAATCCCACCGGATCATTTAAAGACCGCGGGATGACCATGGCGATCTCAAAAGCCCTGGAAGCCAATTCAACCGCCGTTATGTGCGCCTCCACCGGAAATACTTCGGCCTCAGCAGCCGCGTATGCCGCGCGTTGCGCTATGAAATGCATTGTCCTTATTCCCGACGGAAATATCGCTTTAGGAAAATTGGCGCAGGCCATGATCCACAATGCCCAAGTCATTGCGGTTAAGGGAAATTTTGATGATGCCCTTGAATTGGTTAAAGAGATAACGAATAAATATCCGATCTCGTTGGTTAATTCTTTAAATCCGTTTCGCATTGAGGGGCAGAAAACTGCCGCCTTTGAGATCTGTGATTTTTTGGAAGACGCTCCGGAATTCCACGCGATCCCTGTTGGAAACGCGGGGAACATCACCGCGTACTGGAAAGGGTATAAAGAATATAAAAATGCCGGTCGATCATCACGGCTTCCGGTGATGCTAGGATTTCAGGCCGCGCTTTCCGCGCCAATCGTCAAAAATAAGATCATCAAAGATCCTAAAACGATCGCAACCGCTATCAAGATAGGAAATCCGGCCAGCTGGAAATCCGCACTTGCCGCACGCGACGAATCAAAAGGGCTCATCAATGCTGTCACCGATAAAGAAATATTATCGGCGTATAAAATATTAGCGCAATATGACGGTGTTTTTGCCGAACCGGCCTCCGCGGCATCCGTTGCCGGAATTTTAAAACTGAACGCCGCAAATTATTTTCGCGATAAAAAAGGGCCGATCGTGTGTACTTTAACCGGACACGGGCTTAAAGATCCCAACATCGCTATTCAAAGCATCAAGAAACCTGTTTCGCTTAAAGTTGATCTTAAAACCATATTAAAATACATTGGTTACTAAACGCTCTTTAAAAAATAAAAAAGTCCTGGTGACGTGCGGGCCGACGTGGGTCGCGATCGACGATATGCGTGTTATCAGCAACCGATCCACCGGAACGCTGGGGCATTTGATCACCAAGGAACTCATTAAAGAAGGGGCTCTCGTAACACTTTTGCAAGGGCCGACGACTGATCCGGCTAACTGCAAACCAAAAAAAATCATTCCGTTTCTTTTTTTTGAGGAACTTAAGCGTCTATTAAGCCAAGAGTTAAAAAAAGGATATGATGTTGTCATCCACGCGGCAGCTGTTTCGGATTACAAACTTCGAAAAACCTATTCCGCGAAACTCAGCTCACATATTCCACGGTTAACGCTTAAGCTCACTCCAACTGAGAAGCTGATCGAACGGATCAAGAAAATATGCCCCCGGGCTTTCTTGGTCGGTTTTAAACTCGAATCAGACATAAGTAAGAACTTGCTTTTAACAAAAGCCGGACGCCTTTTTACAAATGCCGGTTGCGGCCTTGTCATCGCAAACACTTTTGACAAAAACGGTTATCGCAGTTATATTTTAGGCTCAAAGAAAAACGTTTTAGGGCAAGCAAAAACCAAAACGGTTACGGCAAGAAAAATCATTCAAACCTTAAAGAGATGTCTATGAAATATATCATTATAGTTCCCGATGGCATGGCAGATGAGCCCGTCACGGAATTAGGCGACAAAACACCTCTGCAAGTTGCTCATACGACCAATATGGATTATTTAGCTCAAAACGGTTTTGTCGGCTTAGTTCAAACAATTCCGGCTAAAATGCCGCCGGGATCCGACATCGGCAATTTGGCCATGCTCGGCTATAATCCCAAAAAACATTTTTCCGGACGGGCCGCGCTAGAAGCCGCCAATCTCAACATCACCCTCGCGAATGATGAGATCGTGTTTCGTTGCAATTTAGTTACTATTTCTAACGGTAAAATGGCCGACTACAGCGCCGGGCATATTTCTACCAAAGAAGCCGCGCCCATTATTGAAACGCTCAATAAAGAAATTGATATTCCGGGCGTTAAATTTTATGCCGGAAAAAGCTATCGGCATCTGGTCGTCATCAAAACAAATAAAAAGGAACTCTTAGCCAAAATTAAATGCGCTCCGCCGCACGATATTTCGGGGCAGGATATCAAGCGCTATTTGCCGGGCGGACGCCAAGCCGAAATCCTTTTGCGGCTCATGGAACATTCGAAGAAAATTTTGGAAAATCATTCCATCAATCAAGTACGCCTTGACCTCAAGGAAAATCCGGCGAACATGATCTGGCTTTGGGGGCAAGGAACCCGGCCGCATTTGCCGTCATTTGAAGAGCGATTCGGCATTAAGGGATCAGTGATCTCTGCCGTCGATCTCGTCAACGGCATAGGGAAGCTGACCGGCCTTGACGTTATTACCGTTCCCGGCGCAACCGGATACTATGACACCAATTACGCCGGAAAAGCGCAGGCCGCTTTAGATTCGCTCAAGAAAAAAGATTTTGTTTTTGTCCATATTGAAGCGCCCGATGAAGCCGGACACAACGGTGATTTTAAAATGAAGACGGCGTGCATTGAACGCATTGATCGAGAGATCGTCGGGCCGATCTTAAATCATTTTGACAAACACAGCGATTTCCGTATTCTGATCGCGCCGGATCATCCCACACCGGTTAAGAAACGCACGCACACAAGCGATCCGGTTTGTTTTGTGATGTACGGCAAAGGTATCATTAACGATAGTGCTCAAGAATACAACGAAATAACCGCGCAACAAAAAGGATTAAAATTCCAAAGTGGGGAAGCGCTCATCGAATATTTTATCAAGGGTTAACAACACCAAAAACAAAGGGCAAGAAAAGATGGAAAAGAAATTAGTTGTGCAAAAATACGGCGGGTCTTCGGTCGCCGATATCGACAGGATTAAAATAGTCGCTCAGCGTATCGCGTCCTATAAAAATCCTCATCAAAATGTTGTTGTTGTTGTCTCCGCGATGGGAGACACAACTGACGAATTAGAGGACTACGCGTTTAAGATCACCAAGAATCCTCCGGAACGAGAAATGGACATGCTCATGTCAACGGGAGAGCAGATCTCTTCCTCACTTTTAGCGATGGCGATCCGAACACTAGGCCACGACGCCATTTCGTTTACCGGGGGACAGGTCGGAATTAAAACCGATAGATCGCATACCCGAGCACGAATTTTAAGGATTGACACGCGAAGAATTAAAAAAGCTCTTTTGGAAAATAAGATCGTTATCGTCGCGGGATTTCAGGGCGTCACTCACGACGACGATATCACAACTTTAGGGCGCGGCGGATCAGACTTAACGGCTGTTGCCTTAGCGCAAGCGCTGGGCGCGAATGTTTGCGAGATCTATACCGATGTGACTGGAATTTTCACGACAGACCCGCGCATTGTTCCAAAGGCAAAGAAGATTCCGGTCATTACTTTCGAAGAAATGTTGGAAATGGCGGCCTTGGGCGCGCAAGTCATGCAAGCCCGTTCTATTGAAGTCGCCAAGAAATATAATATCCCATTACACGTACGTTCAAGTTTTGCCAAGGAGGAAGGAACCATGATCGTGAAAGGAAATGAGAAATTAGAAAGTGTTTCAGTGCGCGCCATTACCAGCAATAAATCAGAGGCCAAAATTACCATTTGCGACGTTCCGGATAAACCAGGCGTTGCAGCACGTATTTTTACCGAAATTTCTAAAAAAGGCGTTAATGTCGATATGATCGTGCAAAATGTCAGCCGCACGCGCCATACCGATATTTCGTTCACAGTACCCAAAACCGAGATCAATAAAGCGCTTACAACGGTGCGGCATATCAATAAAACCATCGGTTTTGGAAATATCACCTACGATAAAGACATCGCGCGCATTTCTATTGTCGGATCGGGTATGCGTTCGCACCCCGGAATTGCCGCGAAGATGTTCAAATCATTAGCCGATAATAAAATAAATATTGAAATGATCTCAACATCAGAAATTAGCGTTTCCTGTATCATCGAAAGAAAATTTGCCAACAAAGCTGTTAAGGAACTACACAAAAGTTTTAAATTAGAAAAGGTATAGAAAGGACCGCTTCATGCCTCACATTGTTATTTACGATACCACCTTACGCGATGGCGCCCAAACTGAGGGAGTTTCGTTCTCCGTCAACGACAAAGTGAAGATCACGGAAAAATTGGACGAACTCGGGATTCATTACATTGAAGGCGGCTGGCCGGGCTCTAATCCGAAAGATAAAGAGTTTTTTGCGTTAATGAAGAAACACAAGCTCAAGAATTCTGTTCTGGCGGCCTTCGGCTCGACCCGGCGCGCTCAAACAACACCCGCGGAAGATAAAAACCTTCAAGAGCTCATCAAATCCGAAACAAAAACGATCACCATCTTCGGAAAAAGCTGGGACTTGCATGTCACCGACGTTTTGCGGACAACTTTGGATGAAAATTTAAAGATGATCTTTGATTCGGTGGAATTCCTCAAGAAAAAAAAGAGGGAAGTCTTTTATGACGCCGAACATTTCTTTGATGCTTATAAGCGCAATCCCGAATATGCCTTAAAAACAATTCTGGCCGCGCAATCTGCCGGCGCCGATTGCATTATTCTTTGCGACACCAACGGCGGAAGCCTACCCGAGGAAGTCCGCCGTATCGTCTCGGAAGTAAAACCAAAACTTAGCGTCCAGCTAGGAATTCATACGCATAATGACTTATCCGTATCGGTTGCCAATTCCATTGCCGCTGTTCAAGCCGGCTGCACGCAAGTTCAAGGAACACTCAACGGTTTAGGAGAACGCTGCGGAAACGCGGATCTTTCTTCCATCATCGGGATCTTAAATACAAAAATGAAGATGAAGTCAATCCCCGACGATAAACTTAAGCTCTTGACCGAAACGTGTTACTTCGTAAGCGAAATGAGCAATCAAAAACTCCCCGATAATCATGCTTTCACGGGGCATTCGGCATTTGCCCACAAAGGCGGCGTTCATATTGATGCCGTCAACAAAACGCCCATAGCCTACGAGCACATTGATCCGCAGTCAGTGGGAAATCATCGCCGGTTTTTAACATCCGAGCTGGCAGGAAAAATTCCCATCGTTTTAAAAGCGCAGGAATTAAATTTAAAGCTGGATAAAAAATCTCCGCAAGCCAAGAAACTTTTAAAATCTCTTCAGGAAAAAGAGCATGGAGGTTATCAATTTGAAGCGGCCGACGCTTCGTTTGAATTATTCATGAAGCGCGAGCTTAAAAAATATCCGTCTTTCTTTAAATTGGAAGCGTTTAAAGTCACCGTGGAAAAACGCCACGACGGAAAAGTTTTCGCCGAAGCATCTATCCGATTAAATGTCAAAGGCCACGATGAATTCAGCGCCGCCGACGGACACGGGCCGGTAGACGCCTTAGACAAGGCTTTACGTAAAGCTTTAAATAAATTTTATCCGCATTTAAATCAAATGCATTTATCGGATTTTAAAGTGCGTGTTTTAGATACAAAGGCCGGCACCGCCGCCAAAGTTCGGGTTTTGATCGAATCGCAGGACGATAAAGATTCCTGGACCACCGTCGGTGTTCACGAGAATATCATTGAGGCTAGCTGGGAAGCGTTGATGGATTCTGTAGAATATAAATTATTAAAAGACCAGAAGAAATCTTAACTGAAATTTCCAAATGGCCTCATTAACATGATCGAATTATCCACGCGTTATGATCCCAAAGAAACAGAAGATAGGCTGCGCGCCTACTGGGAAAAGAATAATTTATTCCACGCTAGGCCCAATCCCGATAAAAAGCCATTTACCATCGTCATCCCGCCGCCCAATGTCACCGGCATTTTGCATATGGGCCACGCGCTCAATAATACTTTGCAAGATATCCTCATTCGCTATAAGCGCATGAAAGGATTTGAAGCGCTTTGGATGCCCGGCACCGATCACGCCGGCATTGCCACCCAGAACGTCGTCGAAAAACAGATAGCCAAAGAAGGAAAACGCCGTCAAGATCTAGGCCGAGAAGAATTCCTTAAGAAACTTTGGGAGTGGAAACAGCAATACGGCGATACCATCATTCATCAGCTTAAAAAACTCGGAGCTTCCTGTGACTGGGAGCGTACGCGTTTTACCATGGATGATGAATACAGCAAATCCGTACGCCATGTATTCGTTGAACTTTATAAAAAAGATTTAATTTACCGCGGACAATATATCATCAACTGGTGCCCGCGCTGCCAAACAGCCCTTTCCGACGAAGAAGCCCAACACAAAGAAACACAAGGATCGCTTTACCATATTCGCTATCCCTTCAAAGACAGTCCTGACGAATACGTCACGGTCGCTACAACCCGTCCAGAAACCATGCTCGGCGACACCGCCGTTGCCGTTAATCCCAAAGACAAGCGATATAAAAAATGGATCGGGAAGATCCTTATTTTGCCTTTGATGAATCGTGAAATAAAAATCATTGCCGACGATCTTGTTGATAAAAAATTCGGCACCGGCGCAGTGAAAGTCACTCCCGCCCATGACCCGAACGATTTCATTATGGGACAAAAGCACAAATTAGAATTTATCAATATTATGCACGCGGATGCCCGGCTTAACAATAATGCCGGACAATTTAGCGGTTTAGATCGATTTAAAGCAAGGGAAGCCGTCATTGAAGCCCTTAAAGAAAAAAATCTTTTAGAGAAAATTGAACCGCACCAGCATGCCGTCGGGCATTGCTACCGCTGTCATACGGTTGTTGAGCCATATCTTTCCAAGCAATGGTTCGTCAAAATGAAACCACTGGCCAAACCGGCTATTGAAGCGGTCAAAAAAGGGAAGATCAAGTTTTATCCCAGCCGCTGGACCAAGGTTTATCTTAATTGGATGACGGAAATCCGCGATTGGTGCATTTCACGGCAGATCTGGTGGGGACATCGTATTCCGGTTTGGTATTGTCAAGATTGCCCGGAAGATAAAAATATTATTGTTTCTGAAAATACGCCGCAATCTTGCCCGAAATGCCGATCAACGAACCTCATCCAGGACGAGGATGTTTTAGATACTTGGTTTTCATCATGGCTTTGGCCTTTTGCTACTTTCGATTGGCCCAAGAAAAATGAAGACCTCAAATACTTCTACCCAACATCCACTTTATTGACCGCTCCGGAAATTATATTCTTTTGGGTAGCGCGAATGATCATGGCCGGAATAGAATTTATGGGAGATATTCCATTTTCTAAAGTTTATCTGCACGGAACCGTGCGCGATGCCAAGGGGCAAAAAATGTCAAAATCCCTCGGCAACGCCATTGATCCCCTGGAAATCATTAATGAATACGGAACCGACGCGCTGCGTTTTAGCCTTATCGTCAATGCCGGGCAAGACCTCTACATTTCCAAAGAAAAATTTGAAATCGGACGAAATTTCGCCAATAAGATCTGGAATGCTACGCGTTTGATTTTGATGAATATTCCTGATTCCAGACAAAGCAGCAGCACCGCCCAAACTTTCAACATCAAAGACCTTGATCTTCCGTCCCGATGGATTTTAGTTCAACTCGACATCACAATCAAAGGAGTTGAAAAAGCGCTTGAGAATTACCGATTCTCCGAAGCAGAAAGCCTCATCTATGATTTCTTTTGGAAAAACTTCTGCGATTGGTATTTGGAAATCTCCAAAGAAAAACTTAACGACAAAACCACGCGATCAGTTGCTTTGTTCGTCCTTGAGCGATCTTTAAAAATTATTCACCCCTTTATGCCTTTTGTGACCGAAGAGATCTGGCAGAAAATAAAAGGCAGTGAGCAATCGCTGGTCATCAGTTCTTGGCCAAAAATCGATAAAGATCTTGTCGATAAAAAAGGCGCGAATTCCATGCAGGTGTTGATCGATCTCATCACGGCCATTCGCACCAGCCGCGCGCAATGGAACATCGATCAAGCCTCAAAAACAGATTGTACTTTAGTTGCTTTAGATTCAAAAACCCGCAACCTCTTTAAAGAAAATTCTTCCGTGGTCAAAACACTGGGCAAAATAGAAAATCTTTCCATTGAAGAAGATTTTCAGCGGTCAAAAAATACCGCCGCTGGAATTGTCGAGCAAATAAAGTTTTTTATCCCACTTTCCGGAATTATTGATATTGAAAAAGAAAAAGCCAGAATCCAAAAGCAAGTCACAGAACAAGAAGCCGCTTTAAAAAATCTTTCCGCGCGCCTCAATAACAAGGAATTCACTCAAAAAGCCCCCGCAGAAGTCGTGGCAAAAGAAAAAGAGCGCTCCGCAATCCTTCAAAAGCAAGTGATCACGCTCAAAAAAGCTCTCGCCGAATCCGCCTAACCTCTTTAAATGCTAAGGCTTAAATAGTTCAATCTCCGCTTGAAAATATGTTATACTTTAACTAAGATAATTAAAGGCAAACTGTTCGAAAGAACGGGGCATCTCGCGCAACAAGCGAGATCTTCATCGTGAGGATGAGGGCAAAGCCACAGGTCTAAAACCTGAAATTAAGGGAACGACAGCTGGGTTGCATTATCTTAAACCGAAACATAAAAATATTCGGATCTTAAGAACGCATCCATCCTGTCGACAATTGGCAGGATTTTTTATTTTAAAGAAAATGAAATTACCAAAACTAAATAAACGCGGTTTAAGCTTGGCAGAGCTTCTGGTAGCAGTTTTTATTCTGGCCATCGGCGTTTTGAGCGCTGTTATGTTTTTCGCGAATGCCATTGCATCAACCGAATTCGCTAACAATATTACCATCGCAACATCGCACGCGGAGCATATCCTAGAAGAAATGAGAACGCGCAGTTCTTTGTCAAACATTACATCAACAAACTGGAGCACCTGGGGACAGGACGACGGGATGATAACTTTGCCAAGTGAGACGATCAGTGTCACCTATACTAATCCCTTGGCTAACCCCCTGGAAGCCGCAGTAGCTATTGGCTGGACAAAAAGCGGACGAACGAGCAATGTTACTATGACAACACGGATAACGAAATGAAATTACGAAATATTCATGCTCTAACATTAGTTGAGGTTATGGTCACCACGGGAATTCTCGCGGTAATCATCATTGCTTTACAAACAGTTTTTACGACGGGAAATATGTCCTGGCAGACATTTGAAGGAAAGGTAACAGCCCAAAGGCAGGCAAGATTAGCGCTTATGGCAATGTCTCAGGAATTACGCGAAGCAAGCAATATTTCCCGAACAGAAACCGCAAGCAGTGTGTCATTTACATTTTCGCGTGAAGGTGTCGGAACGGTTGTTTACAGTTGGACAACAACCGGAAATGACGCAGGAAAACTTTTAAGAACAGCGGATGGGACAACACGGACATTGGCATCGGATATTTCGACTCTTTCGATTCTTCCGATACCCGATGTTGCAGACCCAACGACTATTACGATAAATTTAACGGCAACAAAACAGATGTCGAACGGACAAATAAGTAGTGTTGCTTTAAAAGAGAAGATCGCTTTACGCTAGTTAAAAAAGGCGGTGACTATGTTTACAAAATTAAAAAGCAATAAGGGAGTAGCCCTCATTACGGCCTATATCGTCATTGCTTCACTGATCACGCTATCGGCCGGATTCGCGCTTTCGTCTGTCACCGAGCTTAACAATGCAAAGCGCTACAATAACTCAACAAAAGCTTTTTGGCTTGCCGAATCCGCAGTCAACGAATTTATCCATAACACAGATATGCTTGGCGCTGGCAGCACAACAACCTTAACCATCGGAGGATATCCGGTCGTTTTAACAAAAGACGATTCAAATCCAAACCGGCGCCTGGTGACAGCTACCGCAACTATTGGCAGCAGCCAACGAAGCATTCAAATTGAATTTCCGGCATTGCCGCCGAATATCTTTAACCACACCATTGCCTCAGGTGGAAATTTTACCGCTGTCGGCGCAAGCTGGCGTTATTCAAACCTTAACGTCCATGACGAGACGAGACTCCACGGAACATTTCAAAACAGCGCTTTTCACCTTAACGCAAACTTCGAGGATAAACTGGAGAACCAGCTAGTCGCTAATACAAAATTAACTTATCCGGACATGAACGGCAATAGCGTTCCGGATGAATTTGCCGATTTTGTTGAGTATAACCGGGATATCGCCGCTTCTTATCCGACGAGCGAAGTCATCTATGTTACTCCGGCAAACGGAGAAACTGTTGTTGTCTATCCACATGCCGAAGTAGAGGACGAGCCGGTAACGGGCAAGAAAATCCTTTACGTAGAAGGCAGCGCTCCAGGGCAAGGAGATGTTGAAATATGGTTTGACGCAAACGGCTGGAACGATAATGAAGACCTCACAATTATTTCCACCGGAACCGTTAGCTACGTGGAGCCCCTTGACGGCGTTGCCAATAACTCGCATCTTAATGTAATTGCTTGGGAAAATTATAATCAAGGCTCTATTTTGGTCGCCCGACATTCCGGATCCCTTTACTCGCATGGAACAGCTAATTTTACCGAAATTCTTTCTTCCTCAGAAACAGAAGGAAATCTTATTGCCAACAACGGGATCAGTTTTACAGAATGGCTCCAAACAACAAAAGATTTTCAATACGTGAGCCCCATTGTTAACGGTGAAGTGCCCGCGGGCTTTGAAGGTTTGGTCGGAGGGGCAGCCCCAGGATATTCATCAACCCCTAATTCTTGGAAAGAAATATAAACTCTTATGATTAAGAAAGTTATTTTATTTACGGTGGCCGGCCTTTTCTTTGTCCTGACCATCAATTTTTTTCTTTCCCGCATGCTCGAATCTCACCTAGACAAGCCGGTCAGCGTCAAGAATCGTGACGCGTCAAAACCAAACAATGAGGAGCCCGTTAAAGTAAAATCTCAAAAAAGAAAACTTGTTCCTGTTGACCCGAAAAAATACGGCTTTGAAGTCCGTTCAAAAGAGAATGCTCCTCGAACACAATTAGAATGGGACATACAGGTTGAGAAAATTACCGAAAAATCTGGATTGCTCAAAAATAAAAAAATCAAAGACGCTATCAAAGAATCCCCATCAACCATAGAGCAATATCAAAAGAATGTCGATGCTTTTGATGAAAGGATCAAATATTACGAAGAGCTCAAGCACAGCAATCCGAGCGATCAACAAGCCGAAGAAATGTTGCAGAACTTATACCGTCTGAAATCCGTGTCAAAAGTGTTAGAAAAGGACATTTCCTCTTCCGTCACCGCACCGTAAGAAATCTGATAGTAATAACTTTCTCAGCAAAAAAATATAAGTTATTTCAGAGCTGCTTATGTTTCCGGCTAAAGAGAATTGTCTTGAAACAGCCCCTTCGCGATATTATAATCAAACATCTATGAAGAATAAAAATCTGGGCTTTTACGTCGACAACTTAATATCTCTGGCATTAAGAGAAGATGCCGGTCGAAATGATTTAACCACCAATGCCTTGATCCCAAGAAATCAGGTCTCAAAAGCCTATATCGTCGTTAAAGAAAAATCTATTATTTTCGGGCTGAACATTGCCAAGAAAATATTCAGGAAACTTGATCCCCACATGCAAATTCACGTGCCACATAAAGACGGAACGCTTGTTTCTCCAGGAAAAAGAATTCTTTTCTTAAAAGGAAGGACCCGCGCGATCTTAACGGGGGAACGAGCTGCGCTGAATTTTCTAGCTCATCTATCTGCCATCGCGACAAAAACACATTCTTTTGTTGTCAAAGTTCGGCCGTTTAAAGTCCAGATCATGGACACTCGAAAAACAACACCCGGGTTAAGAACGCTAGAGAAAGAAGCCGTGCGGTGTGGTGGTGGCATCAATCATCGTATTGGTTTATCTGACCTTATTCTTATCAAGGACAATCATATTGCCGCATGCCACAGGCAAAGAAAATCCATCCAAGAGATCATGCGCCAAATTAAGGCTAAAACTCGTAAACCTATTGAAATTGAAGTTCAGAACTTATCACAATTTAACGAAGCCCTTAAGGCAAAACCAGATATAATATTGCTGGATAATATGAGCCTGCGGGCCATGAAGCAAGCCATTGCTTCAATAAAGAAACTTCCTAAAAAAAATCGGCCGCAGGTCGAGGCATCAGGGAACATAGACTTAGACAATGTTCGCTCAGTCGCAAAAATCGGTGTTGAGCGCATTTCGATCGGCGCGCTCACGCACACAAAGAAATCAATTGATATGTCACTGGAGCTGATTTAGGCTATGAGAAATAAAGTCATTTTCACTTTGTGCTGTTTTTTATTCCTTTCTTCTGGCGTAAAAACATCTTTCGCTCAAGAGACCGAGCAATATACGCTTTTTGACGACAAAAGTCTCCTAGAAGGCTACGCCAAGAAAAATGAGCAAAAATCAAAAGAGATCCTTTTGGCGATGATCAAAGACGATAGCCTTTCTCCCTACGAATGCGCTGCCGCCGTGCGTGTATTAAAAAATACTTTCTCTCAGGAAATTTTTGGCGCCGAAAAGAAATCCGTCGAAAAAACCCTAATCTACCGGCTCAACCATACTGACTCTAGCTTTGTTCAAGTGGAGATCATGCATACGCTCTGTCTGATGGATCGCTACCAATACTTTAACTCCATGGTCCCTTTACTTATTCAGTCCTTAGACCACTATAATAAAGTCGTTAACGAAATAGCCTATAACAGCCTTGATCACTTAATTAAAACGGGGCATAGCCGTCCGCGTGAAGCCAGAATTGTTTTCAATACGCTACGGAAAATATTCTTCCTATCTCGAAAGAAATTA
Organism: Candidatus Omnitrophota bacterium; assembly: GCA_041649175.1. Classification (NCBI taxonomy): domain Bacteria; kingdom Pseudomonadati; phylum Candidatus Omnitrophota; species Candidatus Omnitrophota bacterium. The sequence goes on from JBAZNR010000002.1 coordinate 347,263, forward strand.
AAAGACCTTAAAGAGCCCGGAACAAAATTAAAACAAAAACTAGAATTATTGCGCTGGTCAGTAAAGATCCTCGGGAACCAGGAATTAAGAAAACTTCCGCCTGAGATCATTAATTTTCTCTAAAAGGAGAGAGCCATGAACACAACGAATCAGACAGAATCTAATGACGAGTTGATCGCAGAGCGAAGAAAATTTGTCCGCTTGAATGTCAATGTTGACATCAACTATACGGTGGTTTCCAGCTCGGGAGGTTCTCAAAAAGGGCGATCACGCAATATCGGAGCAGGGGGAATATGCCTCTTGATCAACACGGAAGTTCATGCCGGGGACCTTGTAAAGCTCGACATTTCGCTTCCCGATGACCCTCCCACAATTTCTGCGAACGGCCGGATTGCTTGGGTCAAACCCTTCACGGTCGCCAGCGAAAAAAATAAACGTTACGACGCCGGCATTGAGTTTACGGATATCAGCGATGATGACCGAAAAAAAATCAATAAATACGTATTTAGCCTGAAACTCGGCTAATTTTTCTTTAGATCTTATTGTGAAAATCGCAAAATCAACATGGGCCATCTTTATTGCTGCCGCAATTGCCTGCGGCGCTTGCTGGTTCTCATTTAGTTATCCGCAATTTTCATCCGCTAATTTTTCTGTCAATCGAAGCCAGGCTCTTGCCATTGCAAAAAACTACTTATCGGAAAATTATTCGCTTGAGGCATCAAATTATAAAACCGCGGTTATTTTCTATGTCGATACGGACGCCGACCGCTACTTGCAAAAATCTCTGGGCTTTAAAGAAGAACAAAAATTCATCTCCGAGCATCAATTCGATCTTTTCTTATGGGCGGTCCGATTCTTTAAAGAAAATGAAAAAGAAGAATTCCGCTTTGCCGTAAGCGCTGCTACCGGTGAGATCGCTTCCTTTACCCGATTCATCAGCGACACCGAATACCGTGATCCAACAACAGAAGAAACGGCAAAGAAACGCGCTATCCAATTCCTAAAAGAAAAATTCAATTTCGAAGAAGGTAATTATACCGTTCATCAAAGCCGGGAGCAAAAATACGACCATCGCACCGATTATGGTTTTTCCTGGGAGAAAAATGATGTTTACGTTCCCTGGGGCAAAGAACCTGGCTTAGGCGGAGCAAAGCTTCTGATCGGCGCAACTATCTCCGGAAACGAAGTTCTTTCTTTTACAAAAAACCAACTAGAAATTCCGGAAAAATTTTCCCGTCATATTAAGCGACAGCAGCACACCGGAGAAAATCTCTCCGTTCTTTTTACAATTTTTTATATTGCGCTTCTAACCGCCTCAACATTTTTGGTCGTTCTCCGGCGTAACCACGCCGCGCTTTCCACCACAAAGAATTTCTTTATCGCATCAGCTGTTATTCTCTTTTTTCTATCACTTTTTGACTTTCTCAACAATCTTCAGGCCTTACTTTTTCAATACCAAACAACGGCATCATTGTCATCTTACTTCTGGCAATATAGCTTTGGTTTCTTGGTAAAAATATTCTTCATTGCCATTGCTATTTTAATGCCGGGGCTAGCCGGAGAATCTCTGCGCCACGAGATCTATCCTAAAAAAATTCAGGGATCTTTTTCCCATTATCTTTTGTCAACCTTTTGGTCGCGATCAGTTTTTTCTCTGATCATTCTGGGATATTTAGCCGCCATCATTATGGCCGGCATCCAGTCTTCGGCTTTTCATTTGGGACAAAAATACCTTGGCGTGTGGATCGAGCGAACATGGCTAACGCAACTCTCAACCGCCTACTGGCCTTTCTTTTCAGCTTTAGCGATCGCGTTTCGGGCAAGCATTGTGGAAGAAATAACATTCCGAATATTTGCCATTCATTGGATCAAAAAAATTACGGGGAATATTTTCTTAGCGGTCATTCTCGCATCAACGATTTGGGGGTTTGGACACACGCTTTATCCGGTTTTTCCCATGTGGTTTCGGGGAATAGAAGTAGCTCTCATGGGATTGTTTCTATCTTATGTTTATTTGAACTTCGGCATTATTCCCGTGCTTGTCGCTCACTATGTTTTTGATGTCTTCTGGGGATCTGCGGATTTTCTTCTGGGAAAGTCGCAGCCGGTTGATTTTTATTCTTCACTTGCCATTCTGGCACTGCCACTTCTCCTTGGCATTGCGGCACTTATCCTTAATAAAGAAGAACGAGAACGAGCTATTGTATGGCGGCTCAACAAACATCAGCTTTATAATCTCGGGGTTTTGAAAACCTTTCTAGAAAATAACTCTACACCAAAACCATCTGAAGAAATTCGCCAAGAACTCATTACTCATGGATGGGATGCCGTAGTCATTGAAAAAGCTTTGGAAAGCGTTAAAAAATAGGGTAAGACAAATATCTAGTAAAATTTTACTATTTTTCTTGCAAAGATGGGTTCGTCTGTTATAATTCTCACGTTAATAAAGCCGTAAATCATCGTAACCCATTGGGAAAGGATAAATAAGGATGCTGTTAAATCCTTTGGAATTTCATAAACCCGCAACACTACAAGCCGCTGTTAAGCTCTATTCTGAACTTCCGGACGCGCGACTTTTGGCAGGGGGGACGTTTCTCCTTAACAGCTTAAAAACTATGAAGAGAAGGGGGAACAAAACTCCTTCTCATGTCATTAGCCTAAAGCACATTCCCGATCTGCACGGCATTGCCGTTAAAGATGAGAAGCTTTTTATCGGCTCAGCGGTCGTCATCAATGACCTTTTTGCCTCATCCTTGCTTACCGACAATTTCGCCCTTTTAAGAATTGTTTGCCGCAATATTTCTACCAATCCGATCAGAAATATGGCAACAGTCGGAGGAAATCTTACCAGCCGCTATACATGGACAGAGCTTGGCGCAGCGCTGATCGCCCTGAAAGCTGATATGCATTTTGTCGGGCCAGACTTAAAGGAAGAGGTGCTTTCGGTGGAAGATTTCTTCGCCAATAATGCGCGCACAAATAAAATTCTTCGCGCAATTTCGATCATTAAAGATAAAAAGATCAAATCTAGCTATCAACGCGTAAAGAAGCTATCCGATGTGGACGTGCCGCTTTTGGCGGTTTGCGTAACAGCTCAATTTTCCGGAAATCATTTTAAAGACACGCGCGTCGTCATCAATAGCGGAACAGCTTTCGCTAAAAGAGACCTTGTTTTGGAAAAATTCTTAAACGAATCCTCTGCTCACAAAAATTTAGCACAAGAAGCGCTCGATCATTTAGACACGCCCATTTACGATACGCGCAGTGATGATTACAAAAAAGCCATGTTTCGCGTCGGTATAAAAAACGCGATCAATGAATTAATTTCCGGGAGGGAAAAATGACCACTCTCATGATCAATAAAACAAAATACGAAGTCGAACTAAAAGGGCACGAGACACTTCTTGAGGTTTTACGCGATAAGCTAGGCTTAACCGGAACAAAGACCAGTTGTATGGAATCGGAGTGCGGGGCCTGCGTCGTTAACATTGACAAAAAAGCTATTCTCTCTTGCATTACGCTTGCCAAAGATGTGGAAGAAAAAGAAGTGACAACCATCGAAGGTTTAAGCGACGGAGAAACCCTTCATCCTGCACAACAGGCATTTTTAGATAAAGGGGCGGCACAGTGTGGTTTTTGTATTCCCGGCATGATCATGTCGTCCAATGCGCTTTTAGAAAAGACTCACACGCCAACCCAAGAAGAAATGGAATATGCTTTAGACGGCAATATCTGCCGCTGCACCGGCTATATCAAGATCTTTGAAGCTGTTCGCGAGGCCGGGCAAGTCATGAAAAAGAAAGGGCATTAAAGGCGCTTATGAGTACCGCCATTAACAAAGAATATATCAATCCCGTCGGAAAAAGTGTTCCCAAGATCGACGGAAAAGGCATTGTGACCGGGCAGATCAAATATGTCTTTGATGTTTCATTTCCCAATATGCTCGTCGGAAAGATGATCCGCAGCCCCCATCCGCATGCGCGCATTATCAGCATCGATACATCAAAGGCCGAAAAACTTCCCGGCGTTAAAGCGATCGTTACCGCCAAAGATACGCACGGAATTAAATTTGGGTCCAACGAATATTTCTTCCCGCACACAGTTGATCAACAGGCTTTAGAAGGCGACAAAGTCCGCTATATCGGCGATGAAATAGGAGCAGTTGCCGCCATCGACGAGGAAACAGCCGAAAAAGCGATCAGCCTTATTGATGTTCAATACGAAGTTCTACCGGCTGTTTTTGATATGGTGGAAGCTATGAAACCCGGAGCACCGCAAATTCACACCGCCATGAATAACATTGCGGTTATTTTGCCGGTCAATTTCGGGAATGTAGAACGCGCCTTAAAAGAATCTGATTATGTCCGCGAAGATGTTTTCTATTCTCAGGCGGCCGCACATTGCGCTATGGAACCTCATGTTTGCGTCGGGCAATTTGAAAACTTCTCAAATAAAATTACATTATGGTCATCCAGTCAAGCACCGTTTAAATGCCGCGAAGCTTTAGCCAAATGCCTTAAAATGGATCTTAACGATGTTCGCGTCATCAAGCTTGCCGTCGGGGGTGGATTCGGCGGAAAATTAGAAATGCTTCCGATGGATTTTGCGTCATGTTTACTGTCAAAAAAATGCGGCGGCTTGCCGGTCAAGATCACCTATACACGCGAAGAAGAATTTGCATTTTCTAGGCGAAAACACGGCATGCTTTATAAATTAAAATCCGGCGTTAAAAAAGACGGGACACTTATGGCCATTTCCGGAGAAGTCATTGCCGACGGCGGCGCTTACTGTAGTTACGGCCCAACCGTCATGGCAGCCGCTATTATGCGCACCTTCATGGTCTATAAAATAAAGAATTTTCGCATTAACGGTTATCGTGTTTATACCAACAATCCCATCAGCGGCGCTATCCGAGGTTTTGGCGGTGTTCAATCTGGATTTTCCATCGAATCTCATATGGATCTGTTAGCCGAAGGCATTGGCATGGATCCGGTTGAATTCCGGCTAAAAAATATCACCGAACCAAACATGGTTACGGTCAATAAAATGTATTTAACGTCAAACGGCCTTCGCGAGTGCATTGAAAAAGCTATCGTCGCGGCAGATTGGAAAGGCAAACGCGGAAAACAAAAACACCTTTGCCGCGGCATCGGTATCGGTATTGCCGCCGATGTCATGGGTTCCAAGATGTATAAATCACACGAATCTGCCGGATCTATTCTGAAGGTCGAAGAAGACGGATCGGTTTATTTATTTACCGGAGCCGCCGACACCGGACAAGGATCTAATACCGCGCTTTCACAAATTGCGGCGCAAGAACTTGGCGTCAGCTATAGCCGCATCCGCTGCAAGTCCGGCGATACAGAGATCACTCCGTTTGATACCGGAAGCTTTGCCAGCCGCGTTACTTTTATTTCCGGCAACGCCACAAAGCGGGCCGCAACCGATGCCAAGAAACAAATCTTGACCATTATTGCCGAAGAGCTTAAAACAAACATCGAAGATCTGGATATTCAAGCCGAACAAGTTATCAATAAAAAAGATAATAAAGCCTTAATGACATTTGACAAAGCCCTCGAGCTTTGCTATTCATTTAATTATGGCCGGCAAATTATCGGGCGGGGGAGCTATAACCCCAAAACAACTCCCGTTGATTTTAGGACCGGGGAAGGGAATGTTTCCGGAAGTTACGGATTTGAGGCTCAAATTGCCGAAGTTGAAGTCAACAAAGAAACCGGAGAAGTTAAGATATTAAAAATGTGGGATGCTCACGATATCGGCAAGGCCATTAATCCGCAATCGGTGGAAGGACAAATTGAAGGCTCTATCGCCATGGGGATCGGTTATACATTTTACGAAGATCTGAAATTTAAAAATGGCAGAGTAGTTAATCCGAATTTTGCCAATTATCGTCTACCTAAATCGATCGGAACAGTTCCAATTGAAACGATTATGATCGAAACTAATGACCCGGAAGGCCCATTTGGCGCCAAGGGAATGGGCGAAGCATCACTTCTTCCGACGTCGGCGGCTATCGCTAACGCCATTCATGATGCCGTCGGAATACGCATGAAAGAATTACCGATCACGCCGGATAAAGTCTTAAAGGCTTTAAAAGAAAAAGAATTAGCTGAAAAGAAATAATAACCGCTATCACAATTTAGGAAACGAAAGGAATTAGAAAATGAAACGCGCACTCTTGGTCGTCTTCGCCGCACTTTTCCTCTCATCATGCAGTTTATACGTCATCGATTCCAACGAAACATCCCTTGAATACTACTCCCCAAAATCATCCGCCAACGACGTCGCCTATCTGGAAACCGTCGATAAACCGCACGAAATGATCGGAATTGTTACGGTTAACGTCGAGCGTACACAGAGCGAGAATGATACCGCAAAAACAGAGATCATTAACAAGCTCAAACAAGAAGCAGCGACTATGGGCGGCGATGCTATTACCAACATCCAGACAAACGCCGGCACCGGCGCATGGGCCAAGGCAAAACCAAAGAAACTTTTTGGAAATGCCAATATCCGCACAAATTTCACGGCTGATGTTGTCGTGTTCAAATAAAATATTATTCTAAGATTTAATTAAAGCGATGCTTCGATTTTCTGAAGCTCTTCGGGCGTATTAAAACTAAGCAAAATACCCGGATCATGGACAGCGGTTAGAAAAGTTTCGCTGGTAAACTGGTGCTGAAGAGTGTTTAATCCTGCGGAGTCATCCAGGGTAAGAAAATCCGCCTTTAACCGTGAGTGGAATATCGGCGGATGACCTTTTTTCCCGTTATAAGTTGGAATTAATATGGCGGGTTTTTCTTTATGAAATTGATCGATAAGAAAATTTACAGTTTCAATTTTAACGACAGGAAGATCAACAGGGAAAAGCATGATCCCTTGAGCATGGGGTGATGTAGTCCTAAGACCAGTTTTAAACGAAGATGTTTGCCCTAATTTGTAATCTTTATTGTAGACAACTTTAATCTTCCCGTGTTCTAATAGGTGGGGCTTTATTTGATCAGCATCGTGTCCAAGAACAATGATAGCTTCATCAACAGCCGAATCAATCAAGAGCCGCTGCAAACGGCCGATGACCGTTTCGTGTGAAAATGTCGCAAGGGCTTTGGGTGACCCAAACCGAGCGCTAAAGCCGGCTGAGAGTAAAACGCAGGAAATCATGAGGAGATTATAATTTTCTCTACCGGGATTGTCAAATCGCATCCCAAGGCCTCTTGTTAAGACTTAAGAAATTGATAAAAAATCAACCACGCTAAATTTTGACAACATCGCAAAGGAGTAAAATTCCTTGTTAACTTTCTATTTTCTAATTGTGATCATCGGACTTGCGGCTGCTGTATGGCTTTTCTTTTCTGAAACCCAGCAACAAAACAAGAAAAATAGCCCCAGTCTTTTAGACCGACTCGAGCTTAACACAAGCAAAACACCAACCCTTGACGATGCACCGGCTTTAAAACCAGTTCTCGCAGATCCTGACCTCGAGCTAATTCAAGAACCATTCATGGCCAAATCTCCTGCTGTTGAAATAAAAAATCCGGAAAGTTCAAGCTTGGCAGAAATCGCACTTAAGGAGACCGAGATCCTGGAATTAACATCAAAATACGAGCGCCTTGAGTCCCTGTTCAAAGAAAAAGGCGAAGAGCTCGACAAAAAAGAAAAAGCTCTTCTTATAGAAATTAAAACGCGAAAAGATTTCAACAAGGTCAAAGATATTTTAGAAAAAGAGATCAAGGACATTAAAGAAGATAGTCATAAACTCGAACTTGAATTGGGAGCTTCCCGGGCCGAAACGGAAGGTTTTAAAAAACGCATCACGCAACTTGAAGAAAAGATTAAGCAAAAAGAAGATGATATCAAATCAAAGGAACAAAAAATCGATGAGCTAAGCAAGCTTTTCGCGAATGCCATTAAAAAAGACGCCATTAACGCATCCGCAAGCCATGGCGTAAAAGTCGAGATAAAAGAAACTGTCTCTGATGCCGCGCCAGCAGCAGCACCAGTCGCAACACCAGTTGTAGAGCCAGCGGCTATTGAAGAAAGTACGAAAGAAGAGACTGATAAACCTAACGACACCGCTTTAGATAATTCTGCCGTCAAACAACAACCTCAGCCACCCCAAGAAGAAGCTCCAAAAAATGGATGAATTTTTACTGCAAAAGATCTTAGTCGCCGCAAAAAAAGGCCAAAGCTTTGCTTTTGCGACCATTGTTGAGTCAACCCTAAAAGGCACTCCGCGAAAAACCGGAGCTAAAATGGCTGTTCTGGAAGATGGGTCTTTGTACGGAACCATCGGTGGCGGTCGAAACGAACAAAACGCGAAATTTGAATGCCTTGATTCCATTAAAACTAAAAAATCAAAACTTGTCACCTATAACTACTTTGGGCAAGAAGGCCAATCAATTTGCGGAGGCCGAATCAAGGTCTTTATTGAGCCATTTATAGGCAAAAAACACCTCATCATTTGCGGAGCCGGTCACATTGCTTTGCCTTTGTCAGCCATGGCCAAGATGCTTAATTTTAAGGTCACCATTATCGATGACCGCAAGGAATTTGCCCAAAAAAGCCGTTTTCCGCATGTCGACAGCATTGTTCTGGGGTCTCATTCAAAAAAACTTGCCGAAATACCCATAACCTCAGAAACTTATATTATGATCGTAACTCAAGGCAATGAATATGACTTTGAGTGCCTTAAAATAGCCATAAAAACCAAGGCTTCCTACATTGGGGTGATTTCCAGCAAGGTAAAACGGATCAAGTTCTTTAAGCGGCTACGGCAGGGGGGAGTTTCAGAGAAAACGCTCAGCCAAATTCACGCTCCAGCCGGCTTGGATATTGGCGCCCAAACCCCGGAAGAAATCGCCATTTCTATCATTTCCGAGATCATTGCCAAGCAATCCGGAGCCATTAAGGGAGCTCTAAAATTCAACCAAAAATAGCAAAAAATCATAATTTTTACCCCCTTAGAAAGGAGTCAAAATGACTAAAGATGAAGTCATTGATCTTATACGCGATGCCGGTTTTGGCTTTCTGGCTACAGTAGATGGAAGCCAGCCTAAAGTCCGACCCATGATGCCTTATTTGACCGAAGATGGTATGCTGCTTCTGGCCTTACTTGGACACTCCAGAACGGTCGCTCAGGTCAAAAAAAACCCCCTAGTTGAAATTTGTTTTGTTGACCGAAAGATGGCATTTTGTCGCATTGCCGGAACAGCCAAGATCAGTGAAAATCCAGAAAACAAGGAAACTGTTTGGAACAATATCCCAATGTTGCGGCAGTATTTTTCAAGTCCGCAGGACAGTAATTTTGTATTATTGGAAATAGGCATAAATTCAGCTGAGGCCATGACTCCGCAGCAAAAGACCCCAGATATCGTTAATCTAAAATAAACCTCTTGGGAGCCGTTTTAAGGGCCTAAAAGGGCCATTAAAACGGCTCCTTTTAACTTCCCAGAACCCAGCCTAGAATCGCTCGTTTTACCAGCCCAGAACAAAAAACAGGCAAACACTGGCACATAATGCTGCATTTTAGAACTATTAATATGTCTATCAATTCAAATCAATAGTAAATCATCAAACTGCAACAAAACACGCTGTCACGGTAGGGCTATTATAATCGCGGTAAGTTTGAAATCGGTTATTAACAGGTTATATTAAATAGCTCATAAGCTTATACGGTTTAATGCTTTACAATTAAAATGCCACAATACATATAGTTAACATAACATATATTATAGGAAGTAAGTAAAAAGAGAGAAAAACAAGTTATATAGAGGATTCAAAACGGATTTTTGGGGTTTTTCAACGACTTTATCCTAATAAGAGCTTCCGCGACAAGTTGAAAGCAACATTCAGAAACGCTACGCAGGTTCTTTCATCTGCACATTCCCGCCTGCAATTTTAATGATTTTTCCTGAAACAAGCGCCAGGGCTATTTTCTTTCGCCCAGATCGTAATATTCGTCCAAAACTAGCCCTTGAAATTCCCATGGCTAAGGCCCCTGCCGCTTGGTCCAAATTCTCAAAATCAGCTAATTTTATAGCCTCAAATTCGTCCAAAGCAATCTCGATTTCATCCGGTCTTCCCGGCTTTCCCCTTGGGCTAAATTGCCTTATTTTAGGCTCTTTTTGGACAAATCTTATCTTCTTCGGGCGACCTTTCTTCATATTCTTTCCTTTCAGTTTTCGTAATTATAGTCAAATAAAACACCAATTCAACTACCCATTTATTATGAGCATATGCTCATAATATCACTTGAGTATAAAACTTCAACAAAATACTAAAAAAATTGCCAGGACTGAGGAAATCCAATCCTGGCAAAATTGAAACTGACTAAAAAAGTGGATAAAAAACGTGTTTTAAAAAGTGTTAAAACGTCCTTTCAACCCCTCATATTCTTGGTTAATTTCGCTAGGAAGACGTCCTTCAAATTGATTAAAAAAGGCCTGCTGGCTATTTAGTTCTTGTGCCCATTCTTCTTTGTTAATGGCAAATAGGTCCTTCATTGTTTCCGCGGATAAATCCAGCCCAGAAAGATCGATGTCTTTGGGGTCCGGAATAAAACCAATGGGCGTTTTGATAGCGCCAACTTTGCCATTACAACGGTTAAGGATCCACTCAACAATCCGTAAGTTTTCCCCGTAACCAGGCCATAAAAACTTGCCATTTTCATCCTGCTTAAACCAGTTAACGCAAAATATACGGGGAGCTTTTTTTCCCATTATTTTCCCCATCTTTAGCCAATGCTGAAAATAGTCTGCCATGTTATAACCGCAAAAAGGCACCATCGCCATGGGGTCATAACGCACTTCACCCTGTTTGCCGAACTGCGCGGCAGTACGTTCGGAGGCCATAGTAGCTCCCACAAAAACACCATGTTGCCAGTTAAAAGCCTCAAAAACCAGCGGTGTCAGCTTAGCCCTGCGGCCGCCAAAAATGATCGCTGAAACCGGAACGCCTTTTTTAAGGTGCGAGGTGCCTTTCGGAGCCGTAGGACACTGACTAAATGGAGCCGTAAACCGGCTATTGGGATGAGCTCCCAAGACTTTCTTCCCGTTCGCATCTGTCATTCCGGGATGCCAAGGTTTCCCTTCCCAATTTACCCCTTCAGCAGGAGGCTGTTCATCGCCCCCTTCCCACCAAACCGTATTATCGGGTTTTAAGAGAACATTAGTAAAGATTGTATTTTTTTGGATGGTTTTAATGGCATTTGGATTGGACTTCAAATTTGTCCCGGGTAAAACACCAAAAAACCCGCTTTCCGGATTAACCGCTAAAAGCGTTCCTTTTTTATCCGGACGCATCCAGGCAATATCATCGCCAACCGTTGAAACAGTGTATTTCTTTTTAGACAAGCTTTTGGGCGGAACAATCATGGCAAGATTGGTTTTGCCGCAAGCACTGGGAAAAGCACCAGTCACATACTGCATTTTTCCGGCCTTGCTTTTTAAGCCTAAAATAAGCATATGCTCGGCCATCCAATTTTCCTGCCTTGCCAGATAGCTGGCAACACGAAGCGCTAAGCATTTTTTTCCCAAAAGAACATTGCCACCATAGCCGGAACCGACGCTCCAAATCGTATTATCCTGAGGAAAATGCAGAATAAGCCGGCGGTTAATGTCAAGATCGGCTTTGCTATGTAAACATTTCGTAAACTCACCATTTTTTCCTATTGAATCAAGGACTTTTTGTCCAATACGCGTCATGATCCGCATATTAAGAACGACATAAATACTGTCCGTCAACTCAACACCAATCTTACAAAAAGACGATCCCGGAAGCCCCATAGCAAACGGGACAACATACATCGTGCGGCCTTTCATGGCGCCGCGAAAAAGATCCGCCGCCTTTTTATAAGCATCTGCTGGAGACATCCAATTGTTGGTTGGTCCCGCATCTTCTTTCTTTGGAGTACAAATAAAGGTGAGATTTTCCGTGCGCGCGACATCGCTGGGATGCGTACGATGATAAAAACACCCGGGGAGTTTTTTAGAGTCGAGGGTCACTAGCTCTTTCGTGACAAGAGCCTCCTCTTCTAATTTCTTCTTTTCCTTCTCGGATCCACTGATCCAAACAACTTGATCCGGCTGACACAAGGCAGCCATTTCTTCAACCCACAAGTTCAATTTTTTATGATCGCTCATCTTGTTTCTCCGTTCGATGTTTTCTTTAAGAAATAGAATTTACTATCTCTGCGTTCCTTTAAAATCGCCATCATTATACAGAGGAAAAGCGCCTTGTCAATATTTTCACGTGTTTAAAAGCAAAAAAAAGGCGGCCGCGAAAATCGCGGCCGCCTTTTACCACTTATAATCGTTATTATTTATTTTATGATCCGGTTAAAATCGTCTTGGATGCGAATAATATCGTCTTCTCCTAAATATTTTCCGCAAGCAACTTCGATAAAAACCAGATCTTTTTTTCCGGTATTGCCGATGCGATGGACCGCACCCAGCGGAACATCAACAACTGTTCCGGGAACAACCGCTAGTTTCTTCTTATTAACAACAGCTAATCCACGTCCTTCAACAATGATCCATTTTTCAGAACGGTGTTGATGCTTCTGAAGGCTCAAGCGGCATTTTGACTTGACTTTAACACGCTTAACCCAAACTTTTGGTTCATAGAAAAGCATGCGGTATTCGCCCCAAGGACGAACAGAATGTTTCTTATTAAACCGAGGGATCTTTCTTTTACTTTTCTTAAGCATATTCTTAATTGACTATAACCGATTCATAATATTGTCTAAGATCTCGCGGGATCGGACCTCATCGCCAAGCGTGCCGACGCGGATCGCAACCTTGGTTAGATCCTTCGAAACATGTTCGATATCGATCCAGACATGTTTTCCATCAGCATATTTTGATTCGATCTTGGCCGTCGTCTTATCTTTGTTGTCAACCAAAATCGGCAACTCTAATTTCTTTAACGCGAGAATTGATGCCCGATGTACACGGTCAACCGAAGCGTTCAACTGTTGCTCAAGTTTTCCGGTAACCCATATCATGCCGCCGGCTCCGGCCGCCGCACCGACCAAAAGTGGAAAACAACCAGAAAGCTGAAAAGACAGCAACGCTGCTACTGCTGCCAAAGATATCTTATTTTTCATCAGTTCCTCCTTTAGGATCAATGATCCTTGTTTATTCTACTAAAAAATATTTTTATTGCTCCTAATAAATCATTTAAATTTTTAGACGTATGCGCTCCGGAAATAAAAAATGTTTCAAGCTCGGCCGGCGGCCAATAAATTCCGGCTTGAAGCAATTCCCGGAATAATTGCCGGTATAATTTTGATGAAGATTTATTTTGCGCATCGCTATAATTTTCAGCGCCATTTCGCCCAAACCGAATGCTCAACATTGACCCATAACACGATAAAGACGCATTAATTTGATCGGCCTTAAAATATTGGTTCACTTTTTTTGAGAACTCATCCGATATCTTATTTAAACGCGAGTAAAATGACTTGGTGAGAATTTCCAGCGTAGCAATTCCTGCGCTCATAACAACCGGATTTCCCGCAAATGTTCCTGCCTGATAAACACCGCCTTCGGGTGCCAAGCAATTCATAATATCATTTCGCCCGCCGTACGCACCAACAGGAAACCCACCGCCGATAATTTTCCCTAAGCAGGTCAGATCCGGAATAATTCCAGTATCACACTGAACACCGCCTCGGCTTAAACGGTATCCGCTCATCACTTCATCAAAAATAAGGACAATACGATATTTCTTTGTCAAATACCGCAAGGCCTTTAAGAAATCCTTATTTGCCCGCACAACGCCCATATTTCCGGCTACAGGTTCCAAAATGACACAAGCAACTTGCTTATGAAAACGCTCAATGGTTTCCGTTGCTTTTTGAATATCGTTAAATGGAAGGCTGATCGTTTCTTTAATATGGTTTTGCGTGATCCCTAAGCTTGAAGAACTTTTTAAATTCGCAACCCCCGAACCGGCCTTGATCAAGAGATCATCAAAATGCCCGTGATAACAACCGTCAAATTTGACGATCATATTTTTCCTGGTAAAACCTCGGGCAAGCCGAATAGCGCTCATGGTTGCTTCCGTTCCGGAATTAACAAAACGAATTTTTTCTATCGAAGGAACATCCCGTACGATAACTTGAGCTAAGGTAATTTCCGGCTTCGTTGTTGTCCCGAAACTTGATCCCGAGAGGACAGCCGTACGAACAGCCTTTACAACATTTGGATGCGCGTGGCCAACGATCAAAGCACCCCAAGACAAACAATAGTCGATGTAGGAATTATTATCCACATCAAAGAATTTTGCTCCGTGTCCACGCCTTATCACAAGCGGATCGCCGCCCACCGCCATAAAGGAGCGGACCGGGCTATTAACACCGCCGACTAAAACTTTTCGAGCTTGCGTAAATAATTTTATTGATCTTTGGATAGCCATTTTAAAATATCCGCTGCATGATAAGAGATAATAACGCCTGCTCCCGCCCTTTTAATGGCCGTCAGACTTTCCAAGACAACATCACGTTCATTGATCCAATTCTTTGCGGCAGCGGCTTTGATCATGGAATATTCCCCGCTGACGCTATACGCAGCAATTGGCACATTAAATTGAGATTTAAGAGAAGCAATGATATCCAGATAGGCCAATGCCGGCTTAACCATGATCACATCAGCGCCCTCTTTAATATCTTGTTTTGCTTCTTTTAAAGCCTCCCGGGAATTTGCCGGATCCATTTGATAAGATTTGCGGTCGCCAAAATGCGGCGTCGATTCGGCCGCGTCGCGAAATGGGCCATAGAATGACGATGCGTATTTAACCGCGTACGACATGATCGCCGTATCCTGAAATCCATTAGCGTCTAGATCTTCTCTAATTTGTTTGACTCTTAGATCCATCATATCCGACGGCGCAACAATGTCGGCTCCGGCCGCGGCATGTGACACAGCCGCTTTCCCAAGGATCTTGATCGTTTCATCATTATCCACATAATTATCCCGGACAATTCCGCAATGGCCATGGTTCGTATAGCCGCATAAGCACACATCAGTGATAACCAAAAATCCTGGAAAATTTTTCTTGACCGCTTTAACAGCCTTTTGAACAATTCCCGCGGGAGAATAAGCCGATGTTGCGTTTGCGTCTTTTTTACTGCCAACGCCAAAGAATAATCCGGCATGCCCACCGAGTTTTTGATATTGCTCAATGCTCCGCAAAAGATTATCTGTTGAATGGCGGTAGATTCCAGGCATTGACGCGATCGCTTCTTTTTTACTGCTTCCATCAACAACAAAGAAAGGCTGGATCAACTCCTCCGAAGAAATTCTAGTCTCCCGAAAAAGACGCCGCATTGTTTCATTTTTTCTTAAACGACGAAATCTCATGTCAGCTTAATACCTCGCTTTCATACCCTAACAATTTTAACGCTTCTTGGGTTAACGGGCCTTTAGCAAAAATATTCCATTCTTTGGGGATCACGCGAAAATCCGCAAGAAAATTATTTACAGTAGACGGACTGGTAAATATTATGGCATTAATTTTTTCTTTGGGAATATTTTTCTTCGCCGGTTTTTGGTTCTTATAAATTGCGACTTCGTGGATAACCGCCCCTCTTTTCAAAAGCTCTCTTTTCAGATACGGATTGGAAAGGTTCGAACGAGGAAAAAGTATTTTGATCCCTTTCAGAATGAAAAACTTTTCCAAGGCTTTTAAAAGCCCTTGGCTCGTCTCAGGAAAAGCAGTTACCTTAGGATAGATGCCAGCTTTAATAAGCGCATCCGCCGTGTCTCGGCCGATAACGGCAAAATCATTTTCTTTGAACTTCCGAACGGAACATTTCGCCTTCCGCGCGGATTTTAAGAAATACTCAACCGCGAACCGGCTAGTTAAGATAATAAGCTGCGAGCTTTGTATACGCTTCGACAGGCTCGCTAAATCCTTTCTTGAGAATTTTATTTCCGAAATAGCGATCATGGGAAAATGAATGATCTTTCCCAGTGATGCATATTTCCGGGGATGCGTTCCCAAATAAAGAAATGTCGGCTTCCCAGAGAATTCATTGTTGGCCTGCGCTTCCTTTTTCCAGAATTTAACAACTCCCCCCACAATGATTAAAGCCGGTGGATCAATGTTAATTTTGCGCGCGATTTGCACGATCGTCGCAATTGTCCCAACGGCGATCTTTTCTTCAGGATAAGTTCCCCGGGAAACGATCATGACGGGAGTTTCGTTTTTCCATCCTGCTTTCTTTAACGACCGGATAATGGCCGGTAATTTGCTTAGCGCCATAAGAAAAACGATAGTATCTGTTTTCGGAATTACGATGTTTCCTGCATTATCTCTCCCCTCATCCGCGCCATGACCGCTAAGAAAAGCAACAGACGATGAAATGCCGCGCGCCGTCAAAGGAATACCCAGCGCTGACGGAATTCCGGTGACCGAGCTAACACCCGGAATGATTTCAACCGGAATATGGTGAGATCTTAAATACTGGATCTCATCCGCTCCGCGGCCAAAAATGAGAGGATCGCCGCCTTTTAAGCGCACAACATTTTTCCCGTCCATAGCCGCCACGCGCAACATCCTGGAAAGCTCCGGTTGCGGCAAAGAGTGGCTGCCTTTTCGTTTTCCGGAATAAATTTTCTCAGCTCCTTTGGCATGATCAAGCAAACTTCGACTTGTTAGATAATCGTAGAAAACAATGTCTGCCTTTTTTAATGCCTCAACGGCCTTGACCGTTATTAAACCCGGATCTCCCGGGCCCGCCCCCACCAAAGAAACACATCCATATTTCTTGCGTGCGTCCATCGAGGAAAAAATATCTTTAAGCCAAGCATCACGGTCTCTACCCACAACCGCCAGCTGGCCTTGGAGCGGTGTCGCTTCATAGGGCAAAATTTCGGTAATCAAATGCTCAAGCTTAAGTCTTTTTAAAGCACACGTCGCAATAATAACGCCGTCCAGTCTTCCGCCTTGAACCTGTTTAATTCTTTCATCAATATTACCGCGTACTTCAACCGTTTTTACATTTGGATTTAACCGCAAAATAGCCTCACGCCTGGAAGGGCTACTCGTCCCGATCTTAGCGCCTTTTTTAAGCCGGGATATTTTATCCTTGCCGACAAACGCATCCGTTTCATCCAAAGGATCAGTAAGGGCAAAAATAGATAACCCCGCTGGCAGCTCTTGCGGCAGGTCTTTCGCGCTATGAATGGCAATGTCAATTTTCTCAGAAAGGATGGCACTATCTAAGGTATCTGTAAAGAAATTATCAGCGCTGTGCGACAAAGATGTTTTTTTATCCTTGTCCCCTCTTGTATCAAATATTTTGTGGACATGCGGCAACCTAATGCCCCTTCCTTTAAGCAAAAGAAGGATCTCTTCAACTTGCACTAAAGCTAGGCGGCTGCCGCGAGAACCAATTCTAATTTTTCGCGTGCTGATAGCTTTTTTCATGCTGATTTTTCCCTGAGCATATTTTTAATCGAATTACGAATATGGGCGCTACGGCCGGGATCAAGCCCGGATGTTGAAACGGCAATAATTAATTTCCGCTTTTTGTAAACAGCCGGCGATATGAAACTTGACCGGCGATGATCATCCGCCACATTGACCAATAACTTCTTTTTCTTGGCTAATTTCTCAATACGATGATTGAGAGCTAAATTATCCGTACACGCATAAATAAGTTGATGCCCGGCTAAATCGGAGTTCGTAAAGCGTCGAACCATTAAACAGATTTTCTTTCGATGACCCAAGTGAACAATTCTTGGCAAGGGTTCTTTAGCGACAACCGTAATTCGCGCTTTAAATTTAACTAAATTCTTTAGTTTTTGCAAAGCAATTTTACCGCCCCCCACTATAAGAATCTTGCAGGAAGCGGAGTCAATAAAAACCGGAAAATAACTTTTGCTAAGCATAAGATTATTCGCTGATAAGTTTCTTGATGGCAGGAAGCATTTTTTGAGTGGCCTCTTCGCCGCTTTTGATGAGATGATCAACGCGGTAGAGTTCAAACCAGCTAACGCCGGATAGATCCGGATGAATGACAACATCCGCCTGCTGAGCGCTCTGCTCCGCAATAACATATTCGGTCGCCTGAAGGCTGCAAACAATAATGTCAAATATGTTCGGCAGAAAAAGACGGGTCAAAAGCCGATTAAGGCGAACAGCTAAATAGCGATAAGGAGATCTTAAAAACGGAATGCTTTCTTCCTTAAGCAATTGCGCCTGAGATATCTCATATCCTTTAGAAACATCATACGGCGACTGCAAGACATTAACAGCGATGATACGCTTTATTCCAAGATCCGTTAAAACATTTGTAGGCAAGGGATTAACAACGCCCCCGTCAATAATGACTTGATCATCTTTAATGACCGGAGTGATCAATCCCGGAATCGCAATGCTCTGACGAACAGCGTCTACCAAGCGTCCGGTATCAAGCACCAGTTCTTCGCGCTTTACCAGATCATAAGAAACGATCTTTAAGGGCAGCCATGTGCTATAAAATGTCTTGTCTCCTAAATGTTTTTCTAGCCAACGCGTCATATTGGTACCGCGAATAAATCCCGATTTAGACGGCAGGATAATATCCAAAAGTTTCATGATGGATAATTTCTTTTCAAACTCTCTGGCAACATTCTCTAATTCTTGCGCATTTTTTCCAATCGCCCATAAACTTCCGATCACAGCACCAATGCTACTGCCGATCACGATATCAACCGGAATATTCTCTTTTTCTAAAACCCTAATAACACCGATATGCGCAATCCCTAGCGCCGCCCCGCCACCTAAGACAAGCCCGACGAGAACACCGCCTATCCGCCGCGAGATCCTCGTTACTGTTTTTGAATATTCGCTTTTTAAATGCGGCGCAATAACTGTCAATGATTCCGAAACAATGGCAACATTTAGTTCTTGATGCGTAATAAAAGGCAACGTCGCATAAACATCATGGTGGATGATCTTGCTGATCTCCCCAAGAGGTAAATGCGGCTTTGGGTCCAAGCGGCTGATAATCACCCTCACCTTTTCTTTGATAAAATTTTGAGGAAGTGTCTTTTCCAACCGCTCAAGAACTTGCCGTGTCAAATGCATATCTTCATGATGATCGAGCCCAACCAAATGAACGATGTCGGATTGCGTTAAAGTCGTAAAAACCACATCGTCCATCTCCGTCGGCAGATCAACGATCACATAATTATAATCGTTGGCCAAAAGACTGACAAAAGGACTGATCTGGCCCACCAGCCATGAGTCCTGCGGATTAAAGACAACATTGAGCAAGTCGATCTTTAATTCTCCGCGCGAAATACTACGCAGTACTTTTTCGTGATTGCCGGCAATGTTCTTAAGTTCAATGGGCTCTTTTTTCCAACGAGGCGTTGATTCTCCGGCTTCCGAAGAACGCTGCGCCGATTCTTTGGGCAAATCGGAATTTATGCTCACAAAGATAACTTTCTTAGAAGTTTCTCGCTCTAAGCTAAGTGCCAAATTAATGGCATACGTTGAGCTGCCTGCCCCTTTTGTAGAGCTATAAACTGAGATGATATTATTCTCGGATGATGCCCGGGAATGAAGCGCTTCGCTCTTGATCCGTCGGGCAAGGCTATGGCTTAACTCGACCGCTAGACGCGGAACCAGATCTAAAACAGAAGAAAAATCTTCTTTCTCAAATTTTAGAATAACCGAATCATTCACCGCTTCAAAGGTAAGAGGATATTGACCTGAAGGAAGAAGCGAGATAACGCCAAAATACATCCCCTTGCGGACATATTCCACCGCCATCTTTTCCCCGCTCGCCTTGACAACATAAGCCTGCAAGCGGCCGGAAACCAGACAGTAAAAAGCATCCGGAGAACTGCCTTCCTTACAAATGATCTCCCCCTTTTTATACTCAACAAGGGAGGATTTTTTGGCAATAATCCTTAACTCATACCATCGCAAATTGCTAAACAACGGTATTTGCTTAATGAGGGAAAACTTTCCTAATATTTTTGAGAGAACGCCCATAGTTTTTATTTTATGATGTCATTTTCTAGCCACGTATACTCGCCCGCCATAAGCCCTTTTGCAATATATCGGGATTTCTTATCGGTATTAACCGAAATTCCTTTAAAATTTTCCTCAATTCTCTGACGAGCCTGACAACAAAAAACATCCGCCAGTCGAAGTGAATTTTCCTTATCTTTTGATTCCCTTGACAAATGATCCGCATAGCTGCAAGCAGCCGCAATGGCAAAAAGATCAGATCCGATATCAACAAAACGGCTCAATAGCCCTTGTTTTGCTTCCAATTTCTTTTGATAAACCATCATTTGATGAAAAATATCCCGCGCTAAACGTTTCGACGCATTTTTCACAAAAACCATGTGCGACGAAAGCGACGAAGAAAGACCTTGTAAATCTGTAGCCACAATCGTCGGCATCCACAACTTCGGATACCATAACGCATAATAGGATAAAGCGCTTAACAAAGTCTTTATTTTTTCCTGGATAGAAGTCCTTGAATCAAAAAGCGACTTGCTCCGGCTCAGATGCGGATCAAGGGCTTCCCGAGCGATAAAAAGACGCATGATCTCGGTTGTCCCTTCAATGATCAAATTGATCCGGACATCTCTTAACACGCGCTCGACCGGATACGGATCCATGCCACGCGCTTTAAGCGACGGAGCTGTTTCGTAACCCTGGCCGCCACGAATTTGCAATGTCTCATCCGTAATGCGCCAGCTATGCAATGTGCAAAAATGTTTCGCGATGGCAGCCTCAAGACGGATATCCCGATTTTTATCATCCGCCATCGCTGATGTCAGCCACGCCATAGCATCAATAGCAAAAGAATGGCTTGTGATATAGCCCAGCTTTAACGCAATGCTTTCATGCTCCCCTATGGGCCCGCCCCATTGTTTTCGCTTAGCAGACCATTCCCGGGCTACTTTCAAACACCATTTAGAAATACCGGCTGAAGCTGCCGGAAGAGTTAGCCGCCCCGTGTTAAGCGTCATCAGAGCAAGCTTTAGCCCTTCTCCTTCTCCTAAAATGATATTTTCTCTGGGAACTTTCAAATTGTTAAAGCGGATCAAGCCGTTTTGAATACCGTGCAAGCCCATAAATTGACAGCGCGAAACAATTTCAAAGCCCGGTGTATCTGTCTCGACAATAAAAGCCGTGATCTGCTTTTGCTCTTTCCCTCTAACGATTTTAGGCGGCGTAACCGCCATCACAACGACAACACCGGCAATAAGGCCGTTGGTACACCATAACTTTTCACCGTTAATGAGAAAATATTTTCCATCTTCGATCGGAGTGGCTGTCGTTCTCATTTGACGAGGATCGGATCCGGCTTCCGGCTCAGTGAGCGCAAAACCCGAAATCACTCCTTTAGCAAATTGAGGTAGATATTTTTTCTTCTGTTCCTGTGTTCCGAACAGCTTAAGCGGCTGAGGAACGCCGATACTTTGATGCGCGGACAAAAGAACAGCCGTGGAGCCGCAATAACTTGCGACCAGATGGATGATGCGATTATAGTTTGTCTGGCTGAATCCCAAACCGCCGTATTCCTGAGGAATTTTTATAGCGAAAGCTTTTAAATCAGCTAATCCTTGGATAACTTCCGGAGGAATTTCTCCGGTTTGATCAACCTTATCCGGGTCAAGCTTTGCCTTAAGAAGGTTTTCTATTTTTCCAAGAAACTCATCGCCGATCTTTTTGTCTTCAGCAGATTGTGCCGGAAAAGGAAAAATCAATTTCCAGTCCAAAACACCATGAAATAATTTCAAAGCAAAGCTTGGATATTTCCATTCGCTTTCCCGAGAAGCTTCGGCTAATTCGAGCGAAGCACGTTTTTCCGCGCTGATATTTTTATCAAACATGCTCATTGCGCTCTCCTTTTTAAAAAACTGATTAAAAATGTGATCATTGCTTCTTCGATAGATATTTCTCAACAAGCTCTGAGACATTATCTTTTGTTACCCGACTATACCAAACTCCATCCGGATAAACCATGATATTGACTCCCAGATTGCACTGCCCCAAGCATTTTGCTTGTGCGACGCGAATATCCGGATGCAATCCTTTCTCTTTCGCAATACGCCTTAACTCACTAAACACTTCTTCACCGCCATGATCGCCGCAACTTGGCTTTGCTCCATGCTGATCGTTGGTGCAAACAAATATCTGTTTACTGTAAGGAATTTTCTTGTTTTCCATCGCTCCTCCTAACCCCATTTTAAGGATCCTTTATGGCAATTTATCAATAAGGGTGTTGATCCGGTCAATAATTTCTGAGGCATAATCTCCTTTGCGCAAATGGATGTGCGCTTTGGATTTCCCGGAAATTCTCTCATCAAGCTCTCTTAGAATCCGAGGAATAGCTCCGAGTAATTTATGAACAAATCGATAAGCCAAAATTCCAACTAACACAAAGTAATACGCAAGGAATATGGCCGCCACGATAAGAAAATCTTTTAAAAAATGAGTTGCCATTCCCGTCTTTAAGTAAGTATGAACAAGGTCATAGAACATAAAATAAAAGAATCCCGTAATCAGCAAGAACGGAACAATGGCCGATATGAAAACAATTCTTAGGATCCGTGATTCAAATTGATTGATCGAGAATATTTTACGATTTTTGTCGTTCATAGAAAATCTCCTTTTATCAAATAAATTTTTTAGCGTGCTCGATTAGAATCCGATCATTAATTATTTTGAAAAACAGCTCCTGTTGTGATGGTAAATGTTGTTGTCCCTGTTTTTCCAACTTCAACAGGATCTGCCGTGATGATATATGAATACGGCTGAATATCAGGGTCAAATGTAAATCCGGAATGCGTCCCTGAAAAATAGTTTTTCCCTAAATATGGCGAAACCCCACCGGTCAAGGCATCTACAGACGCGGGATAGCTGGAATTGAAAATCAAATAATTCTCCAAAGCTGTTGCGATCGTTCTTAACCCCGCCTGAGCCGCTACGTCATTGGCGGACATTTTTGCCTTTATTAAATTTGGGATCGCGATAGCCGTTAAAACCCCAATGACGGCCACAATGATCATCATTTCAACTAAGGTAAAAGATCTCTTATTCATTATATGCCGGATCCTGATAAAATTTTTTATTTGCTCGGCTTAAATTATTCAAATAGTCGCACGGCAAAAACCTTTCGGCGTTAAATTTCTCTTTAAGCCGAAGAAGATCGTTAACAATATTTTCTGGCCCAACAAAATCCGTATAGCGCAGTAATCCTCCACGAAATGCCGGAAAACCCGTACCCATGATCATCCCCACATCAACTGTTTCGGCATTATCCACAATGCCTTCCTGCAGACAACGCGCCGCTTCATTAATCATCGTATAAACCATGCGCTTGAGATATTCACTTCTCTGGGGGTCAGGCAAAGCGGATTTTGTGATCATTCCATAAATTTCCGGGTTGGGAATTCGTTTCTTTCCGTGGATATAGAACCCTTTTCCGGTTTTCTTACCGAAAGTCTTTTTTTGATAAACTTTCTCAAATATCCCAACAGGTTTAAACCTTTCACCCAAGCCTTTTTCCAAGATCTGCAAAACTTTGAAACCAACATCCAGGCCAACTTCATCCGATAAAGCGAACGGTCCCATCGGCATTCCAAAATCTGTCATGACCCTATCGACATATTCAACGCGATTTCCCTCTTCCAAGATCCGCCCGGATTCGTTGACATATCCCAATAAAATCCGATTCACTAAAAATCCACACGAATCTTTGACGATAATTGGAGTTTTTCCTAAGCGTTTTGTGCATTGCAATGCGCTCGCAATTGTTTCCGGTGAAGTTAAATCAGTTTTAATGATCTCGATTAACGGCATTCGCTCAACCGGATTAAAAAAATGTAAGCCGATCACCCTAGACGGGTCTTTCGCCTCTTTGGCCATTTCGGTCACGGATAAAGCTGAGGTATTGGTGCATAAAATGGCTTTCGAGGAAACAGCGGCGCTCAATTCCTTAAAAATATTTTTCTTAACATCAATATTTTCAACGACCGCCTCAATAACCATATCCGCGTCTTGAAAACCTGAATAATCCAGCGTTGAGGTTATGCGCGCCATACCGACGGATGATTCAAATTCTTTTATTTTTCTTGCCTTAACAGCTTTTTGATAGATCAAGCTTGCGGCCTTCAATCCTTTAGCAATGGCATCATAATGAACATCTTTTAAGCGCACCCAGATCTTTCGAGAGCTTAAAAGCTGCGCAATGCCCCCGCCCATAATGCCAGCGCCCAAAACAGCACATTTCTTGATTTGCAGCGGCGCAATTGACTCGGTTCCGGGGACAATTAATTTACGATACTTTTCCGTAAGATAAAAAAGTTGAATAAGATTTTTTGAAACATCTGTTGCAACTAATTCGCTAAAGGCCTTAGCTTCCCGAGAAAGAGCGGTCACACGATTGAGCCCGTAGGTACTTTTGATGACTTCGATTGCTTTAAGAGGAGCCGGATAAAAACCTTTGGTTGTTTTAAGAACTGTTTTTCGCGCCTGGTCAAAGATAATACCGCGGCCTAAAGATGTTCTTTCCAATAAAAACTCTTGGATCGTTTTCTCTTTTCGCGGCTTGCGATGATAACCCTTGGCGCTTACTTCATCCACAAATTGATCGAGCAAGATATCGAGATTTTTTTGAGGAAAAATCCTATCCACGAGCCCAACCTTGAAAGCCTCTCGCGACGATATAAGTTTTCCGGTTAAAATCATTTTTAGCCCTTGAGTCAAGCCGACCAGTTTTGGCAAGCGATAAGTTCCGCCAAAGCCTGGAATAATCCCTAAATTGACTTCCGGAAGGCCCATCTTAATTTTCTCGTTAAATGTCGCCACGCGATAATGACAAGCCAGGGCTAATTCGCACCCGCCCCCTAAAGCAACGCCATCAATAACAGCAATAGCAGGAATTCTCAAATCTTCAATTTTGTCTAAAATTTGCTGGCCGGCGCGCGATTTTAGCTCACCATCTTGAGGCACTTTAATTCCTTCAATTTCTTTGATGTCGGCTCCGGCAATGAACACATCTTGTTTTTTGCTAACAAAGACCACCGCTTTTAACATTGAATTAGATCTGATCTCTTCCAGAAAAACCTCTAGTTGTTTTAAGGCCGCTGAGCTTAGAAGATTGACCTTAGAATCCGGCTGATCAAATTCAATAACTCCGACATTGTTTTTTACGTGATAGAAAACTGAATTTTGATTCTCCATCTTTACCTTTCTAAAATGACAGCCGCGCCCTGCCCGCCGCCAATGCACAATGAAACAAGGCCAAGGTTAAGATTTGCGCGTTTCAGATGCTTTAACATCGTCAGGATCAATCTTGCGCCGGTTGCGCCAACAGGATGCCCCAAAGCAATGGAGCCGCCATTAACATTGAGAATATCCGCGTTTACATTACCGATAATACCTTCATATCCGAATTCTTTGGCAAATTCTTGAGAATCAAGCGCGCGCAAACAAGCCAGCACTTGCGCTGCAAACGCTTCATTGATCTCAATAGCCTGGATTTGCTTTAAGGTAAGCCCGGCTTTTCTTAAAACCTTCGGGATAGCATGCGCCGGGCCAATTCCCATTCGTTGCGGCTCAACGCCGGCAACAGCAAAAGCCCGGACAAAACCCAGCGGCTCCAAATTAAGCTCTCGTGCTTTTTTCTCACTCATCACCAGCAATGCCGCGGCTCCGTCGGTCACTTGACTTGAATTTCCCGCCGTTACCGTTCCCGTTTGCTTTTCAAAGATCGGCTTTAATTTTGCTAAGGCTTCCATCGTTTGATTTTCACGCGGGCCATTGTCTGACTCAACAGCCGCTTGATATTTTGGGGCCGGAATGACCGGAACGATCTCTTCCCGTAAAACCTTTTTGGCGGCCACAGCCCGCTGATGGCTCAGGAGCGCAAATTGATCTTGCTCTTTTCGAGTAATGCCAAACTCTTTAGCTAAAACTTCTCCGGTTTGCCCCATATTAAGGCCGCAAACCGGATCAGTTAATCCTAAATGAAGGCCAACGCGCGGAGTCAGAAATTTTAACTTGAAAGATAATGCAATTTGTGCTTTTTCAACAATTGTTTTTGCGCGCCCCCACTTAAAAATCATATCTTGCAAATCTTTAGTGAGTAAAAAAGGAATGTTGCTCATCGATTCTGTGCCGCCGGCAATAATACACTGGGCCTCTCCGCTTAAAATTTTAAGCGACGCTGTTGTAACAGCTTCTATTCCTGATGCACAATTTCGATGGACCGTAAAAGCGGGTGTCGTGATCGGAATACCGGCCAAAAGAGCGATAACCCTGGAAATATTAGCGGCGTCGGCTGGCTGCGCGACATTACCGAAGATAACCTCATCAACTACGCCAACATCAAGGCTGGTCCGTTCAATAAGTTCGCGAACAGCAATTCGCCCTAATTCCTGAGCGCTGACGCGGTCGAACAAAGTGGAAATCTTGCAAAATGGTGTCCGTATCCCTTCGACAATAGCAATTCTTTCCATGATTCTTTCCCCTATTGGTTATTTCGGCCGAACATCAATGATCCGCTTTTCTTTTGAAGATGTTTCAAGCTCCAAGCGGCGCACCATCTCATCAAAAGAAATAAAAAATACGGCATTAGGCGTAATTTCCGTTGCCAAAACAATATTTTTCTTGATCGCTTCTTCGATCTGCCCTTTATCAACACCGTCTTTCACGCAAACATAAACAATAACTTCATCGATTTCGAATGGGTCATTATCTTTTTTACGGATCTCAATTTGCCATTCCGGAATTTGTTCAAATTTTTCTAGGATTTCCGAAAAACTATTTAAGTCGACCAATGTCCCTTTGATTTTGGATAATTTAAGGCTCCTCACATCCGACATACGCGTAATATTACTTGAAATACGCGGAACGGTTCTTCGGCAAAACGGGCACGGCTCATACGTTATCCCGCCTTTCACAAAATCACCAGTTCGATATCTGATAACCGCGCTGCCGCGCGAATCAATAGAGGTGTAAACTAATTCTCCATCTTCTCCTTCGCGCTTTATTTCACCGGTTTGCGGATCAATAACCTCGAAGATCTCTTTATCCGGATAAAGATGATATCCGCTGGAAACACCTGCCGGAGCTGGACATTCGGCCCAAGCTGTGCGCGCCTCGGTAAACCCATAAGTCCCAAAGATAAAAGGATCTTTTGAGCCCAAAGAACACAAAAGTTCGGTTACGCGTGTTTTGAATGTATCCGGAATACGCGACGCCCCTAAAACAACTTTTTTAATAAAACTTAAGTCGCATCCTTTTTCTTTTGCCGCGCGCAAGATATGATACAAATAACTCGGCACACCTAAGACAACAGCCGGTTTCATTTTTAAAAGAGCGGCAATGCTAGCTTCGGTGCCGGAAACTTTCCCTCCTCCGGTGCTAAGGATGAGGATGCCGGAAGACAGTCCCCCAAAAACAACTTGCCAGAAAGCTAAATGCGGCGCGTACGGAAATAAATTAACAATATGTTCCGATTCCTGAATACCAAACAGGCTTACCATGCGCGATCCGGAAATAGATAAGTTATTAATATCATGCTTTGTATAAACATACGGTAGCGGCCTTTCGGTCGTTCCCGTCGTAAAGGTAATAAAAACAGGCCGGTATTCTTTGGAAACTTCATCTTTAACGAACTGTTTTCCCTGCAGAACCGATCTTAACGCCATACTGGCTAACTTATGAGCCGGAAGATACTTTTTTATTGTTTTCGGATCTGGTTGCAAAATAAAATCTCTGAACCGATCCGCATTCTTTCCCGAATCAAGAAAATCGCGCTTTGAAGTCAAAGGAATATGCTTTAGATCCTCCACTGTTTTTATTTTTCGCGGGTCGATCCGTTTTTGATCAAATAAATTCCGATAAAAGGAACTAAACGGATAAACTTGACGATTTAAAAAACTATGTAGTAATCTATTTTGCAAATCCCGAACTTGAACCCGGGATAATTTTGACAAATTCTTCCAAGGGTCTATCATTTAAATTTTATTCCTGAGATTCCTCCGCCCGCTTTCGCGCGATGGCAATAACGTTGTTGATGACTTCCACTAAAGTTTCGGTGGCAAAAGGTTTCGAGACATAATCATCAACCCCATAGCCTTTGGATAAAGCTTCCGGGTCTTTGCTTTCCACGATTTGCCCGCGGTCTTTGGTCAGCGGATTATTCGGAAGCCACTGAAACTGCTTCTTCTTTTTAGAATAGACCATTTCCCCTTTTCCGCTTACCATAACGATAGGGATATTCTTAAGCTCCTCATCTTGCTTAAGGGCCTTGGCAATTTCTGACCCTCTTCGTCCGGGCATAATGTTATCCACTAAAACCGCATCTGGCTTTTCTCTGCGGCAAATATCTTCCGCTTCTTTAGGATTTATCGTCGTGACAACTTCAAATTCACCTGTCGCCTCTAAATTATCTTTGACCAAAAGGCACAAATCCGCTTCATCATCAATTAGAACAATCTTTTTCTTATCCGGCATACCTATCTCCTTTTAAGATTTAGTTTTTATTATTCCGACTGGGAACCCTCTTCGCTTTCCCTCAGCTTTTTCTTTGCTAATGTTTCCTCGATCAAGGCAACCAATGTTTCCGTGTTAAATGGTTTTGACAGATACCCATCGACCCCATAGATCGCCATCGCGCGATCAGGGTCTTTCTCGCGGACAATATTACCGCGATTCTGAACGACAGGACGATTAGGCATCCAGCTCCATTTGTTTTGTTTTTTTTGATAAACCATCTCACCTAAGCCGCTAACTAAAATAATGGGGATCTTCGCCGTATCAGGATCTTTTTTAAGAAGACTGGCTACCTCTACCCCATTTCTTTTTGGCATCACGATATCCATCAAGATGATATCCGGATTTTCACTCTTGCAGAATTCTTCGGCCTTTTCAGATTCCGACAAAGTTGAAACACTAAATTTTCCGGTCTCCTCCAGATTCGATTTGACCAAAAACCCTAGGTCCGCTTCATCATCGATCAAGGCAATCTTTATCGGATCAGCCATTATTTTCCTCCGCTGATATTTTTTTTCTTTTCCTGCGGCTCTGTGCACATCGGAAGCATAATAAAAAATGTTGTTCCCTGACCTTGCTTGCTTTCGACATGAATAGACCCCTGATGCCGCTCTAAGATCAAATAAACCGTGCTGAGCCCAAGCCCTGTCCCTTTCCCAGGTTCCTTGGTCGTAAAAAACGGGTCAAAAACGAACGGAAGATGTTCCGGGTCAATGCCTGTCCCGGTATCTTTCACTTCAATAATAAATTTCTCAGCCGCATCGTGCAAAGCGGACGATGTTTGAGGATAACCCACGACGGTGATTTCTCCTCCTTGCGGCATGGCATCGATCGCGTTAGCAAAGAGATCGAAGAAAACTTGCTGCAAGATAACTCCGTCTCCCATAACAAAGAAATCTTCCGGAGGATATTGACAGGTAACTTTCACATTGTTGGTTTTGGCTGTGCTTTCAATAAGAAGTACCGCAGGCTCAATAACATCGCGAACATTGATAGGCTTTAGCTCAAGCTGAGATGACCGGGCAAACTTTAAAAGCGCGTTAACAACCTTATTGGCTCTAACCGCGGCGTTTCTAACCATCGTCATATATTCAAAACCCTTTGTGCCTTTCTCCGGAAGGACTTTCTCAAGGCGCTCAATGCCCTGCAAGATAACGGCCAAAGGATTTTTAATTTCATGTGCTACGCCAGAAGCCAAGACACCGACCGCCGCCATTTTCTCTGTTTGGATCAGCTGATTTTGTGTTTCCTTGATCTCGCTATTCGCAACTTCAAGGTCTTTGACCATCCCCTTAAGAGCGGATTGATTATCTTTTAAGATTTTGTTCGCAAGCTCTAATTGCTTTTGATTTTCCTCAATAAGCCGCTCTTTTTTCTTTAAATCTGTAATGTCCCGATCAACCCCCCGGTAACCGATAATATGTCCTCGGCTATTGTGGATGGCAAATCCCTTAACTTCCAAGAAGACCTCATGGCCATCTTTGTGTCGTCGACGGCCTATCTCCTCAATGACCAAATCCCCTTTTTCTCTGGTTTTTACAACATTCTGCATGGCCTGTTCGCGATCTTCCGGAAAACAAAAATCATAGAAATATTTCTTTTGGACAATTTCTGATGGCGCATAACCAAGGACATCCGTAACGGCATGACTTGAATACATATACATCCCATCGGTATTGGTTTCCCATATCCAGTCACCGGTCCCGTCCGCCATATGGCGGAAACGTTCTTCACTGATCGCTAACTTTCTGATCATTCTTTTCTGTTGGCGAACCGAGAAGAAAGAAATAATAAAAACCCAGAAAAATAAGAATGAAATGACCCCCGCGACAATTTGTTGAGAAATAATATCACGTTCCCACGTTGACGCATCAACATCAAGCCCCATGACAGCGATCACGTCATTTGTCTCAGCATCTTTTAGCGGAATAAGCGCGGAAACCCACGTTCCCCAGCGATCAGTTAAAGGCCCTTCGACAAATCCATCGCCGCCAGTAAACAAAGCACGAAGCTCCGTTGAAGCCTCCTCATAAACCTCTCCCGGAGATGAATAGTCCGGAGAATCCGGGTCTTCTCCGTCAACAAGGAAAATGACCTTATCATCCTTTTTCCCCATCAAATAAGCAAAACGTAGCGTTGGATTGGCTTTAACAACCTGGGTCATCTGTTCTTTTAAGCGAAGGTATTCTGGCTTTATTAAGTCATTTTCACTACCAGTTAAACTCTGCACGCTGTCATTTCTGACAGCTGCAGCCAAAATCCTAACCTGAGAAAGAAAATTGGCTTTTTGTGTCTTTTTTTCATGATCTCCGATGAATTTCACAAAAAACCAACTCAAAAGAAAACAAAGAAGAATAATGAGAACATAAAAGAATATAAAAGAAATTTGAGATGAAGAAATACCTACAGAATTAATGCGCGCTTTTGTTAGTTTGGGCATAGGTTGAATATTTATACTAGTATTATTGTAGCGAAGGGTTTAAGAAAATCAAAACAAAAACCCGATTTTCTTTATGAAAATCGGGTTTCAGATTTTACTGCAATTTTACGGCTCTAGTGGCTTTCAATGCCAATAGCAAATTCATAAACTAAGCGCCCGCCATGATAGCCGGCAACCATAACAAAGCCGGTAAGAAAAATAAGCAACGCCAAAAACACTGCCTTAAACCAAGAATTCTTTTTCCTTTGGATAAAGCAAAGAATAGGTAACGACACCCAAGAAAGGCCCAAAACCCAAAAAGCAAAAAAACGATGCGCATAAAAAACAGGATGCTTCAAGCCATATTCTTGCGCTTCCTCAAGCCCGGTTACAACAGCTAAAGGTGTTAGCAATGTTCCTAGAATATAAACATATAAAGCTGCCTGCCGAAAATTTTCTTTTTTTAGAACAATCCCAAAAACATAAAGTATCAGGGCGCTTGGAAAAAGCGCGATCGGGAAATGAACCAGCATCGGATGAAGATGCAATTCTATTTCAGGCACTGCCCACCTCTTTTATTTGACGCATAGACTGCGCGCCTTTGCTTCAATAGAAGCCAAAAGCTCGTTAAATGACTTTTCAAAAGCCGCGATACCTTCGGAGAGGAGCTGAGAACAAACATAATTGATGTTAATGCCGTTCTTATTTAGCGCCGTAATGATCTTTTGCGATTCTTTTGCGCTTTCCACAAAAGCTTCTTTTACGACACCGTGATCTAGAAATGCTTGCAGGGTTTTTTCCGGCAATGTATTAACCGTTGGCTTTGCGATAAGTTCTGTAACATACTTAATATCACTATACTGCGGATTTTTCGTCCCTGTCGAAGCCCAAAGAACGCGCTGAGGTTTTGCATGTTTTTTAGATAAAGCCCCAAACGATTTCTCAGAAAATATTTGTTCAAATTGTTGAAAGATAAGCCTTGAATTAGCAACAGCGGCCTGCCCCCGCAAAGCTAAGATTTTATTCTTAAGTTTAAGATCAGATTCGTCGGCACTTCTTTGCTCAAGCAGTTTATCAACCGTCGTGTCAATACGGCTAATAAAAACACTGGCAACTGAGTGTGTTGAGTTTAAATTGATCTTTTTATTGCCCAGCCGGCTCATTCCTTTGACAAACGCCATCGCTGTCTGGATATACTGATCCAGCGAGAAAATAAGAGTTACATTAACATTGATCCCTTGGCTCAATAATTCTTCCGCAATAAAAAATCCGGCTGATGTCGCCGGAACTTTGATCATAACATTAGAACGCCCAACTTTCTTGAACAATCGCACGCCTTCATCAATGGATTCTTGCGCTTTCATTGCTAAACGTGGATCGATCTCAAGGCTAACATAACCATCCAAACCACTGGTTGATTCATAAATACCGCGAAATGCGTCCGCCGCATCGCGCACATCTTGAGTTGTTAGTTCATCATAAATTTCAAAAGTATTTCTTCCTTCCCCGGCTAATTTAACGATTTGTTCGTCGTAATCAGCACTTTGGCTGATGGCCTGATTAAAAATAGTAGGATTAGATGTCATGCCGCGCAAACCTAGACGAATCCATTCTCTAAGCTTGCCGCTTTTGATCATGGACCGGCTGATATAATCCAGCCAAATGCTTTGACCAAAATTAGCCAACTGCGTAATTGTGGTCTTGGGCATATTTCCTCCTATTTTCTTTTAATGGCTTTTCGGGCGGCAGCGGCAATATCCACGTCTTTAAGCCCATATTTCTTGAGCAACCCTTGCGGATCTCCGGACTCTCCGAATGAATCGTGAACAGCTACCATTTCTAAAGGTGTGGGATGATTTTGGGATAAGACTTCGGCAACCGCGCTTCCTAATCCGCCGTTGATCTGATGTTCTTCGGCAGTAACGATCGCGCCGGTTTTTTTAGCTGATTCAATAATAGCATTTTGATCAATGGGTTTTATGGTATGCATGTTAATGACGCGAGCTTCAATGCCTTCTTTTTTCAAAAGCTCGGCGGCTTGGAGAGATTCATGAACCATCAATCCACAGCCAATGAGTGTGACATCTTTACCTTCTCTGAGGATATTCGCCTTACCAATGGTAAAAGAATCTGATTCTTTCGTTAAAACCGGAAACGGCGCTCGGCTGGTGCGCATATAAACGGGGCCTTTAAAATCAACAATAGCACGTGTTGCCTTGCGCGCTTCAATGGTATCAACCGGACAGAGCACAACGATGTTAGGCAAAACGCGCATGATCGCAAAATCTTCCAAACACTGAGCTGATGCCCCGTCTTCTCCCACCGTAACTCCCGCATGCGAACAGACCACTTTAACATTACAGTTGTTATAGCAGACATCCAAGCGGATCATATCATACGCGCGATTGGTAAGAAAAACCGCAAAGGAAGTTGCGAACGGAATAAATCCCACACAGCTTAAGCCCGCCGCCGTTGCGACCACATCTTGCTCAGTAATCCCTAAATTGAAAAATCGTTCCGGAAATTTAAATTTGAAATATTCGGCGCGTGTCGCGTCTTCCAGGTCACCGGACAAAACAACAATATTTTTATTTTTATGACCCAACTCAACTAACTCTTCGCCAAAACCATCGCGCGTAGGGATCATTTTAAGATCAGACATGGTTTCCCTCGCTTAATTCTTTGAGAGCCGCTTCGAGTTGTTCTTTATTAGGAGCTTTTCCGTGCCATTTGGATTGGCCCTCCATAAATGAAACACCTTTCCCCTTAATGGTGTTGGCAAGAATAACTGTCGGCTTGTTTTTAATCGTATCTGCTTTATCAAACGCGTCTTTTAATTCTTTTAAATTGTGGCCGTCAACCTCCAAAACAAACCAGCCAAAACTTTCCCATTTGGCTTTTAATGGTTCCAAACTCTTAATTTCATTCGTCGGACCGTTTTCTTGAACTTTATTGCAATCAACAATAGCGCATAGATTGTCGATCTTGTGATGCGCCGCGGTCATCGCCGCTTCCCAAACGGAACCTTCCTGAATTTCGCCGTCGCCCATCACGCAATATGTTCTAAAATCTTTTTTTAAAAGCCTGGCACCCAAAGCGATCCCATTAGCGACCGATAGCCCGTGACCTAGAGAGCCGGTACTAAATTCCACGCCAGGAACTTTTGTGTGAACATGGCCCTGCAAACGGCTGCCCAATTTTCGAAATGTTTTAAGTTCATCTTTTGGAAAATAGCCGCAATTGGCCAGGGTCACGTAAACAACCGGCGAAACATGCCCTTTCGAGACAATGAGCCGATCACGGTCGTCCCAGCGAGGATTTTTCGGATCGTGCTTTAATTTATAAAAATAAAGGGTTAAAAAGATTTCGACGGCCGATAAAGACCCTCCGGGATGGCCAGAACCGGAACAGAAAAGTGTTTCGAGGATTTCTTTGCGCAGCTGTACGGCTTTTATCTTTAATGCGGCAATATCAAAAGGCTTGGCAGACAATGATCTTCCTTCTGTTGGTATTCTCTGGTATTTTCACGGATATTGGTGGGCCATGCAGGACTCGAACCTGCCACCCTCTGATTAAGAGTCAGATGCTCTACCAGATGAGCTAATGGCCCTAAATTTCAAAAAAGCGAAAGTATTATAACATTGAAACAAAATTAGGCAAGATTTTAAACCACAAAAGAATTAAGTTAATTTTCTCTTCCAATATCAAAAACGATTCTTGAACTAAAAACTTTCGTAGAGTACAATGGGAGAAGTTATTCAAGCAAAAATTCATTTCTAATACGCTAATGACCAGAAATACTTTATTTCTTTTTATTTTTTTCCTTGTGACAATAAATACATGGTCGAAATCTGCCCTGGCCCAGCCATCCATCATTGAAACCGTACAAAACACACTTCCCTCGATCGTCACTATTCAATCCGAAAATGCCGGGCTTTTGTCGGACCAGCGCCCCGCAGCCGCCTTTGACAAACAATCCGGACGGATCATCGTCCTTAGAAACGTAAAAACAGCACAATACAATCGAAACGGTTCCGGCGTCATCATTGACCCTCGAGGCATTATCGCCACCAATGCGCACATCGTTAAGCAGTCAGGGCGAGTTACCGTAACCTTGGATGACAAAACAGAAATTCCCGCTAAAATTCTAGGCATCATTGAAAAAGAAGATCTAGCCCTCTTGCATATTACGGCGCCACATCCTCTGAGAGTCATTGAATTCGCCGATTCTGACCAAATAAAATTAGATGATGAGGTTGTAATGGTCGGCGGCTCCGAGCTTCTTACTGACACAATTTCCGGAGGAAGGATCATTGGGATAGGCTCACACGCATCTGAGCAACAACCTGACGATGCTAAAACTGCTCTTCTGCAAGTTGATATGAACTTATACCGCGGCGACAGTGGCGGGCCGGTTTTTGATACCAAAGGCCACTTGGTCGGGCTCATCGTTGCGGGACAAAAAACAAAAGATCGTTCCAGTTTTATTATTCCGTCCAACCAGATAAAGAAAAGATACCTTGAATTCTTAAGCCATCCAACAAATCCTTAAGGAAGATTCAAAAACATTTATGAAAAACATATTCAGCTCTTCCGCCAAGAAAATCATCATCTATGTCCTGATCTTTTTAAGCTCCGCGGCGATCGGAGTTTATTTCCGGCTCTACCCATTTTTAAACTACACCTCATCCGCGGCCAGCGAAAAAGCCAGCTTACTCGTCGTAACGCGCCTAAAAAGCGCCACTCAACACGATATTCAGAAAAAATTCCCCCAAATGCCTCCCTCGCAGCAAAATCAAATCGCCGAGGAGGAATTCAATAAACTCGTTCGGAAAAACAAGGCAAATGTCCGCCTTAGCATTGATAAAATGGCCAAAGAAATTGACCTGACCGAAACTGACCGCGATAACGGGCCTTATCTTTTAGAAGCCGACCCTTACTACTATTTTTCCCTGACTCGAAATATCGTTCGAACCGGAAAAATCGCCGACACCATTAAAGGAAGCAAATACCTCAACAAGTTGATGCTAGCGCCCACAGAACACTGGGAACCATTCACACTGCATCCCTTCGTGGGATTTGGGTTTTATAAAATACTTTCTTTTTTTAACCGCAACATTGAACTTATGCAAGCGGTTGGTTTTGTCCCGATCGTTCTCTTTATTTTATGCCTCATCCCTTATTCTATGATATGGAACTTACTGGGATGCGGCCGGATCTCCTCTTTCCTCGGCACCATTTTTCTTTCGCTTTCTCCCATGTTCCTTCAACGAAGTGCTTGGGGCTGGTACGACAACGACCCTTATAATGTCTTTTTCGCTCCCTTGATCTTAGCTTTCCTATTTCTAGGAATAGACCGCCTAAGAAAAAACCAAGTCAAATCGGCTTTTGGCATCGCCGTCGCCTGCTCCTCTTTAATTACTCTTTATGCATTTTTCTGGCAAGGATGGGTTTATATCTTAAGCATTATTTTTTTGGCAAGCATCGCAATGCTCATTTATAACCATTTTGGTAAAAAAGAAAAACTGCGGACAAAAGATCTTTTTTTCTATCTTGCTATCGTGCAATTAACGAGTTTGGTTGGCATTGGGGTCACGTTCGGAGCCAAAGAATTCTTCATTCTCTTTCTGGAAGGCTGGAATGCGCTGAAGAATTTCTTAACTCCTCAATTAAGGCTTTGGCCGGATCTTTTTATCAGCGTCGGAGAACTTAAGAAAACTTCCCTCAACAATATTATTTCACTGGACGGAGGAATAGCCGTCTTTTCATTCGCCGTCCTCGGGCTTGTCGGATACGGCATCAGAGCTTTTAGGGCCTCAAAAAAAGAAGATCCGCTAAAATTCATTGCTATCGCCTTTTTATTCTTTTTTTCTTTATTTATCGCGTTACGCGCCGAACGTTTTGCGCTGCTTTCGCTTATTGCGCTTAGCATCCTTTTTCCTTATGGATTACAATATGCTTTTGAAAGATCAAGGAATATTCTTGCCGCAAAATTAGCTTTCTTGCCTTTTAAGGTAACTTTCTATGCTTTCATTTCCTTAGGGCTGTGCACAATGCTCTTTTTTTCTATTCGAACCGCGCATAATTTTTCTTTAGAACAAAGGCCGATCTTCAACGCAATATGGGATAAGGCATTGACCAAAATAAGATCTGATACTCCCGAAGAAAGCATCGTTAACTCCTGGTGGCCGCCCGGACATTTTATTACTTCGATGGCTCAGCGGCGCGTCACATTTGACGGAGCGACCATCAACAATCCGCAGGCTTACTGGCTTGCCAACGTCTTTTTAAGTCAAAATGAGCGGCAAGCTCTAGGCATTTTACGAATGATCAATAACAGCGCAAACCAGGCAAGCGAATATTTACAAAGCCTCGGAATAAAACTTTCCGTTGCTGTTGCAAAGATCCATCAAGTTACATCGCTTAACGCGCGCGATGCCGCTATAGCTCTTGGGGACATTCTAACCGAAGAACAAGTTGAGCATTTACTATCCTTAACACATGCTCTTCCCCCTTCATCATATTTCTTTCTTTACAATGACATGGTCGAAAAAAATCTAGAATTGGGTTTTGTGGGTCGATGGAATTTCAAAAAGATGGAAGAAATAAGCGCTGATAAGAAACTATTAAAACAAGTTCCGCCGCGTAACTCGCCGCAATACATACGCTTTTTATGGGACACCATCGGAGGGCCTCTAAACTATAGCGAAATTTTTGTCCAGCGCGCCGTCTTGAACAATGTGGTGCATTTCCCTAACGGCTTAAGAATAAACTTAAACGATATGAATTGCGCTTTGATATCCGAGCAATCAAAGATAGGGATCCCACAAAGCATTTTCTATCTAGAAAATAATGACGTGATTGAAAAGAAATTCGCTAATGCTAATTTATCTTTTTCGGTTTTATTGTTCCAGGAAAAAAATCGCTACTCTTGCCTTTTTCTTGACCCGCGGCTTGGTAATTCACTTCTTATGCGGCTCTACTTTTTTGATGGCAAAGGGTTACGATACATTACACCCTTCACAAAAGAGCAAGATCTGACCGGCCGGACAAAAATATCTGTTTTTGAAGTCGATTGGAAGAAATTTACGGCAGACACTCAATTTTAAAAATAACTTTATTGGGGATTTGTGTCAGGAGGATTTTCTAGACTAACATTGCCCCGGACGCCAATTCTTGTGCTGATCGGTGCTGAACGTCGTCGAGGCGCAGAAGGCGGAGGATTCTCGCCATATTCCAGAACTCTCTTCTCTTCGAGTTGAGATTTTTCCGGAGGCAAGATTTTCCCTTTGACCCGTATTTTTGTAACCCCTCCAAAACTACTCGGAGGCTCTTCAACAACTTTTTTCTTCTCTCCGGATCTAACCAAAACGCCTTTTTCCTGGACCGGAAAAGGCTGAATATCAACCAGGGGGCCTTCTTCTCCGGGAACAGGATAATGGCCGCGAATTAGATTTTCAAGCCTGGTCGCCAAATCGTCCTGGCTAAGTTCTCGCAAGTTCGTAATCGATTCCAGGGTTAATTCACTTTGATCGTTCATGAAATAAGCAATACCTAGCCCATAATGCACCAGCGGTATCTTGGCCCTTTCAAGAACTTTCTTAAAATAATAAATAGCCTGTGCCGGCTGCGACTTACCCAAAAGATAGATCCACCCCAAGGAAAACTGAGCACTGACCAGATCCGGGTCGATCTCCAAAGCTTTTTTACAGGCCTCTTCTGCTTTTGGAAAATCACCCATACCATAGTAAGCCTTGGCCAGATTTTCAAAGGCTTCTTTATATTGAGGATCGATCTCCGTCGCGGTTTTAAAATACCAAACCACCTCAGCCGGACTTACCCCGTTGGCCTGATAAGCTAATCCTAAACCGTTGTATGCTTTCGCAAAATTAGAATCCATATCGATCAATTTCTCGTAAAGCTCAATAGCTTTATCAAGCTGGCTTTCATTGTATAGCTTATTAGCTTGCTCAAAGATCGCCTTAGGATCCCGTAGGGCATCTTCCGCGGAAAAAGCCAAAGATCCTGCAAAAAAAGCAAAAAGCATGAGAGCGGTCATCATAAAATACTTCTTCATTCTTCCTCTGCCTCGTCTGCCTGCCCGGTTATTTTCTCAAATATGCTTGGCTTAATCGGCTCTACCTCTTCCGGCTTTGCTTCTCGCTCAAGCGCTTTCACGCTTTTCTTCATCTGAATTCTTTCCGAAAGTTTCTGTTCAGAACCACTGCCTTCTTTGACCTGCTGCCCTTTACCCGACTCACCCGCTTTGCCACTGACCTTTTTACCGGAGCTGCCAGTCTCAGCCCCTGATTCAATGGTCTTCAATTCCTCGAGTTCAGTCGCAGGAGTTCCTAAGATCAGCTTAACAACGGTCATAGACGCGCTGATCTCTTCAGACCCTGCCCGCTTAGGAGCCATCGAGATCTTTGATATTTTTAACAGATCATCCGAAGCATCAACCGCATGCATAAATTTAACCACATCTTCTAGGCGCCCGTCGCATTCTAAGCTTGCATAATATTCCACATATCCTTTTTTTTGCTTTGAGTCAGCAGGGCTAACTTTGGCGAGATTTATTTTCGCGCTTGTTGCTAATATTTCAAGCTGTTTTAGAAATGACGCGATGATCTCTTCTTCTGTTTGCGATTTTTGCGCGTAAAAGGGGCTCAGCACTTCATTTTCTTTTAAGATCTTATTTTTGTAAGCTAAGAATCGTGAATCACTTTTTATGATCCCCTCTTGCTCAAGAATACTTTCATCTAAAACTTTCAAATTAGACAATGCGGGCCCCAGAAAAAGACGATCGCAGATCGCCAGGACAACAAAACCAAGCGCGATATATAAGATCTTTTTCTCTTTTTCCGAAAGCTTAGATATGAAATCTGTAACCATAGGTTTTACTCTTTAAGGAGCTTGTTCGACGGGAACTCCGCCTTCTTCTTCCGCCGCAATTTCTTCATCTTTTGCGCTCTCTAAACGAAAAGCAACTTCAAACGCTGCCACATCCTTGCCGCGCTCTTTTTTTGCCGTTGTTGATTTTGTTTTAACACCTTTAAATAAGTCGGAATTTTCCAGGTCTGTCACCAGGGAAAAGACGCGCGACATTGATTCTGAAGTCCCCTGAATAGTAATAACTCCCTGGTCATCCATAGAAATACTGCTCAGGTAGATCTCTTCGGGGACAAGGCGATAAAGCTCATTTAAAGCCTCCAGTCCGATCATGCGGCCGTTAAGGTAATCTTTAACTATTCTTGTTTTCGAGGATATCTTCTCTAGCACTTGCGCCTCTTTGCGTTTAGGCTCGTGAGTATTTTTTAATTTAATCAAAAAAGAATTCTTCGTTTGCACCTTACTGAAAAATATAACCCCAACCAGAATAAGAAAGATAATGGCAAAAACGCCCAACTTCGTTAATTCTTTTCTTTGGCCTTCCAGAGTTCTCTGCAAGCGTAATTCTTCCGGCATCAAGTCAATGCGAGATTCATCAAAAGCCAAGATCGGCGAAAGCACGTCTAGAAATGATTCGCCATTTGTCTCCGCAATAACCTTACGAGCCATGGGATCAATTTTAAGATTATCAAAATACGGAACGATCTTCACATTGTTACTAAGCGATTCTTTTAAAAAAGGCTGTAAGTCTTTTAAATAACTATGATCGCTCGTCAATACAAACGTGTCCGGGGCTTTTTCGATATCTTCGCTTTGGTAAGATTCAATGGATTTCTTCAGTTCGCTGATAAACTTATCTCGGGCCGGCTGCCCTTCCGCGATAAGCTGAGCGGCACCGACCGGAATATTTCTGCAAGCGATAACCGTTCCTTTAAAAGCAACCGTAAAATCAGTAGCATTTGCCGTAACATTGATGATCCCCGTCGGAGTTTCCGCCGCGACAAGATTAAGAGCCTTAGAATAAAATCGTGCTATATTTTCAGAAGTAAAGAATACTTTCTCAATGACTAGCCCTGACTGCTCTAAAATGAGCAGCTGATTTTTTAGAACATTGCGATTAACGATCACCAGAAGAACCTTGCTGTAGTTTCTCTGATAAACCCCGATATTCACGTAATCAATGATAATTTCCTCGCGTGAATAAGGAGTATGGCGTCCGGCCTGCAGATCAATAATAGATTTTATTTCGTTGGGGTCCAGGGAAGGAATTTCAATATTTTTCGTGATCGTGGTATTGGGGTTGACAATATAAATGTCGTTTGCTTTTT
>JBAZNR010000004.1 GCA_041649175.1 Candidatus Omnitrophota bacterium
TCCTCGCGTGAATAAGGAGTATGGCGTCCGGCCTGCAGATCAATAATAGATTTTATTTCGTTGGGGTCCAGGGAAGGAATTTCAATATTTTTCGTGATCGTGGTATTGGGGTTGACAATATAAATGCCGTTTGCTTTTTTGAGCTTAAAATCATTTAAGGCGGAGGTGATCAGCTTCGGTAATTCCTCGGGCGATATGCCGCGGACATCCCGGAGAATAATGCCAAGAACTTCCTTGCCCGAAGAAGAAAACTTTAAATGAGCGATCTTTAAAGTTTCTTCATTAAAGGCAACGCTAACATAATGTTGATCGGCGCTTAAAAGGCTCATCGGTTTTTCTAATATCCCCCAAAATGGTCTTGCCAGTATTCGATTTTTTTATCCGCAAGATTGAAAACACACCGCACAGTTAGCTTAGAATCCTTCTTCGCTATTTTACCGCTGCTTTTGATCAAATAAAAAGAAGAATTTGTGCAAAATTTCCTCAAACCATTTAAGTAATTAATCTCGTCTTCTTCTTCTTTGTTTATTTTAACGAATTTTTGCAAATTGCTAAAAAGATCATAGCTGGCTGAAAAAATAAAGTCATCTTCAGTGGCCTCGATCCCGTCCGGGCCCCGGCGGACAGATAAGATCTTATCCGTCAGCTCCCCGCTCGTCCCAACCGCCATCAAAACAACCCGCGATGCCGTATTAAGATTCACCGCGCCATCCCCATAAACCGTTACAAAGGAAGACAGCTTCTTTAGGATCTCCGGCGTCATTCCTTTGACGAGCAAAAGTTCATCGATGAGTTCAAAATCACTATTTTTCGGCTCGTAAGGAAATTGGAGATTTTCATAATAAGCATCGCTCGAAAAACCCTCGATCTCACTTTCACCGTATTCACGCCAATCAATGATCGACAAAGCAAGGGCGTGAGCCTGCTCACTGTCCCATCGCATCACATCAGCGATCAGGCGCTTTAGACCTAGCAAATCGATCTTATTGACATTGGCCTTACGCTCCTCATCAATAACCCCGAAGCGTTTCTGAAAATTTACCGCCGCATCATCAAAAGCATCGTAGCTGACTTCACCGACAGAATTTTCTATCTCAATTCCCCGATAATATCTGTCATTATTATATAGGTTTATCTTTCCCTGGACCGATAAAACTTGATTATTTTCTAAAAATTCGCTTTGGATCAGCACGATCGCTTTCTTAACCCCCGCTTGCGCGATATCATTAAGCCGCGCGCGTTGTTCCAGCCGGGCAAGCAGAATAATTTTCTGCCTGACACCAACTCCGAGATAAACCGCAAAAATACTGAGCAAGGTCATCGCCCACAAAGCAAAGACCAGAATACTGCCATTTCTTTTATGGTAGAATAACGGCTTCATTAGTTACCCACCGGAATTGATATAACTTTTTTCATCTGGCCAATGCCTTGGCCTTGCTTGAATTTAATA
This sequence comes from Candidatus Omnitrophota bacterium, assembly GCA_041649175.1. Lineage (NCBI taxonomy): Bacteria > Pseudomonadati > Candidatus Omnitrophota > Candidatus Omnitrophota bacterium. Next base: position 1,451 of record JBAZNR010000004.1, read on the forward strand.
TCAACCAGAACAAACGAAGGAATGGCATCTTTCCCCTTGTTTTCTATGACGTAGCCGCGGTTGGTCTTGTAACCGTATTGGAACGTTACCGACTCAATGGACTTTAAAATTGGCTGGTCCGGGCCAAACTTATTTTTCAAAGCTTGGCTAAAATTGGCTTGCCGACGATATAGGTTGCGGCGATTCTCGTCAAAATAATATTCAACGCGGCCGATCTCCTTTGCGTAACCAGCCTCTTCGACGCCTTTAACCTTCTTTTGATCGATCAGCGTTGATACGATCGTCGCAAATGTAATGCGCCCCGGTTTTCCGTCAAATCCTATATGAGAATAGACTGAATAATTACGCAAATCTCCCTCTAATTTCTCAAAAAATAAAGAAATGTCTTCTTCAATGATCGGGCGGCAACCTCTCTCCCAGATCTTTAATCCGTTCGCGAACGCATTAAAAACCGCCAAGCTGATAACGGAAAACAAAGAGGCGACCAACAGCATCTCAACCAAGGTAAACGCCGATTTTCTATTTACAGCCCGACGTCGTCGATTTCCCGCAACATTAATATGGTTTGTGGTTTTTATCATCGTATTAAAAATCAGCAATGTAGGCACTGCGCGAGAGAGTTTTCTTTTGAACACCTTCAGCCCAAGACACCGAAACGGTAAGGTCATAAAGGCTTTCTAATCCATCAACGCTTTTAAAATCTAGCACATAACGAAAATCGACCGGGCGATTGTTGATCAAAACTGTTTTTACCTCTTGTTGGGAACCAAAAACAATTTCATTCTTTTCCCGGAAGATTCGCTCGGTGGTCTCAATTTTTTGGCTTAAAAGATCTAAGGCGTGCAGACGATAAACAACATGGTTGGAATAATTCAAGGAGATAAAGAATATTCGGTAAATAAAAACGATCCCGGAAGCCAAAACGGCTACGGCCACCATTAATTCAACGAACGAAAAACCAAAACGGTTTTTAGTCGCCCCAATTGGTAACGTCGTCGTCTTCTTTGCTTTCATTTTTTCCTTTTGAATAAAGATCGTAATCAGAGCGATGTTCACCCGGTGAGGCATATTCATACGACCGACCCCATGGGTCAACCGGCTTTCTTTCAATGTAAGGCCCGTTCCAATTGGAAGCCGCAGGATTACCGCTCGGCTTTGATAAAAGCGCATCAAGCCCTTGGCTTGTGGTAGGAAAATTGCCGTTATCAAGCTCATAAAGCTTAAGGGCTGTGGCTAAATGCGCGTCGACATCCGCCTTCGCCGCCGCAACTTTTGCCTGGTCGGATCGTCCGGTCAAACGCGGGATGATCATGGCCGATAAAGCGCCAATGATAATAACAACCAGCATGATTTCAACCAGAGTAAAAGCGCTTAATGCACGCTCTTTTCTTATTGTTCTATTTTGTTTTCCTTTGATCATAGTTCCTCCTTTATTATTTCAAATAAACAACCCAATCATTTTCAAAATCTTGAACCGAACGGATCCTTGGATATGCACCGCGTAAAGCTTCTGCCATGGTTCTTCCTTCCCTCAAATACCGACAGAGCAACCCAAAACTATCACTGCCGTATTTTTTCATAAGAAAATCTACGACCGAAACACTTTGCCCATAAAAAAGACTGGCCAACGATTGATCTTTTACTTTACGTATATCCCAATTCATAAAAACATCGAATGGAATATACATCTTTTTGGCAACAAGCCGAGGCATAACCTCCTGCGCTTGACTTCGTTTATCGGATTCGTAGAACTGAGCAACACCTTCCTCGAACCACAAAGGCATTTTCACTTCAAAGCCTACGAAATCCCTCAAGACAAGATGGCTGATCTCATGAGGAAGTATTCCATCGATGAATCCTTCTTCTTGCCGAAAGGTGGCAATGAGCCGCGAGTGAAAAAGATACGAATCGCTATCGGCATATCCCCGCGACCATGCGGGCTGCCCGGTGCTACGGCTAAATGCCGCCTGATCCGCGAAAATAATGATCCGAACACGTTCTTCCCAAGTCCAGGAATTCGTATGCCTCGCATAACCGATCTTGCGCGTGATCTTATCGTAATAATCTTCCGATGCATTCAGGATTTTTCGCGCCGCCGGTTCATCTTGTTTAAAATTGTAATAAACAACAAAATGTTTTCCTTTAAGTTGCTGCCAAGGGCTTTCTTGCGCCCCCTCGCCTGCTTGAATGCAAAAAAGGGCTATAAAAATCCCAAAAAATAGATTTCGTATCGTCATTTAATCATTAGCGCGCCAAGACATCCATCTGGAATATCGGCAACATCATGGCGATCACGATAAATCCGACAATTAGTCCGACGGCTAAAATCATTGCGGGTTCAAGAAGAGTCGTTAATGTTTTAATGATCTCGTCTGTTTCTTGTTCGTAAGAGGCCGCGACATCACGCAGTGCTTCTTCCAGAAGCCCTGCCTCCTCTCCCACCACGATAAAATTAACCATGATAGAAGGAACGATCTTAGAATGTTTTAAGCCATGTCCGAGCGTCGATCCCGATTCTAGATCTTTTTTAAGCCCGGATAGTTCTTGGCGGATCTTTTCATTGGAAAGAATTGGTAAAGCAATATCGATCGCCTTTATGATCTGAACTCCGCTTTTTAAAAGAAGTTCTAATGTCTTCGCAAAACGCGCGAGTTCCGACTTAAGAATAAGGTTCCCAAACAAAGGCAATTGTAACTTAAAAACACTTAAGCTCAATCGTCCTGCGTTTGTTTTTGCCCAACGGTCCAGCAAGATCCCGGCGACAACAACAACCAAAAGGATCCAAAACCATCCCGTCCTTAACGCATCGCTTGCCTGCATGAGGATCTTAGTTGGCAGAGGAAGGCTTTCTCCGGCTTCAATAAAAAGATTTGTGATCCGCGGCATAACAAACGTTAAAATAAAAACGATCGTGGCAAGGCCGACAACTCCCATAACGACCGGATAAGCTAAGGCCGTACGTACTTTTGACGACAACTCTTCTTGACTGCGTTGATATTCGGCAATGCGTAACAGCATTTCTTTTAAACTGCCTCCCTCTTCTCCTACCTTGATCATCGCGACATAAAAAGATGAGAAGACAGCCGGATAATCCGCAAGGCAGTTGGAAAGAGAGCGGCCTTCTTTAACTCCTTTTTGAATTCCAAAAATGATCTCTTTTAAATAAGGATTTTGCGCCTGTTCCCCGATGATAGTCAACGCGCGCAACAAAGAAACGCCCGACTTATTTAAATTGGCTAATTGTTGGCTAAAGATATACAGATCTTTTGATCTTATTTTCTTGGCTGACAATGACCCTTTCCCAGCGGAGGAAGATTTTCTCTCTTCAATAGCGATCGGAAGAAGCCCTTCACGATGCAGCATGTCGATCGCTTCATCCTGGTTTTGCGCCTCCAAGTGTCCGGAGATAGTTTCCGTTTGCCCTTTACGTGCTTTGTAATGAAATGTCGGCATAAGATTTTTCCTTAAAAGTTTTTATGCGTTTGTACTTTCTTTTTCCGGAACCCTCAGCTTCACAAATTCGCTAATTTTAACGCGGTCAGCGCTGGTGATGTCGAGATAGTAGACGGCGATATTAAACGTATTGCGCTGGTCATCTTCTTCAACGCGGCAAACCTTAGCCAAGCAGTCGATGCTGGGTTGTTTTGGGTCTAACTGTATCTTAACTTCTAAGATGGATTCGACCGACATTGGTTGCGCCGCAATAAACAATAGCCCTCCGGCGCTTAAATTCTTTGTTGCGGTTGAATGCTCAACATTATCACCCTTTAACGCAAAGGCATCATCCTTGGCTTCAACTTGAAAAACTTTATAACGGATCGCTACTTTAGTTGCCGCGCGAGGGTAGATCCTCCCCCCATATTGATTTTCAGTCGCCAGAACTTCCTTGCTAACAACACGATTCGCGACAGGAACATCTGCAGTCATCGGCGCAGTGATCGTTTTTATTTCTTTTTTTACCTTCTCATTCTGAGGAACTACTTCTTTCTGCATCCAAGAGTAGTCTTCCTTCGTCGTTACATTCATAACTTCCGACGGAGTGGTAACGCCTTCAATGACTTTTCGCCAGCCGTCCTGCCGCAGTGTTACCATGCCTCGCGTCATAGCCAGTTGTTTGATGTGATCTGCTCGCGGCTTTTCCAAAACAGCCGCTTTAATGACATCATCCATCACCAATATCTCATGAATTCCTGTACGCCCATAAAAACCGGTATGATTACACTGATCACAGCCGCGCCCCTGATAAATCCTTATTTGATCAATATTGGGCATTCTCAAGGCTTCGGAAATTTCTTTTTTGATCTCCAGAAAAGGGCTCATCGCTTGTTCTTTGCAATTAGGGCAAATAACCCGAACAAGGCGCTGCGCCACAAATGCTTCAATGCTGGAAGAAACCAAGTAAGATTCTAGGCCCATCTCGATAAGCCTGGTTACACCGCTCGCAGCATCATTGGTATGCAAAGTCGAAAAAACAAGGTGTCCAGTTAAAGCGGTCCGTATCGCAATTTCGGCCGTCTCCAGATCGCGGACTTCACCGACCATGATAATATCCGGGTCGTGACGCAAAACACTGCGTAACCCGGCCGCAAATGTTAAATTGACTTTCGGACTTACCTGGATCTGGGTCACATTTTCCATTTCATATTCAATAGGGTCTTCAATGGTAATGATCTTTCGCTCGGCAGAATTAATTTCATTCAAACAGGCATAAAGAGTGGTGGTTTTCCCGCTTCCGGTAGGGCCGGTCACAAAAATGATCCCGTGAGGCTTCTTGATGAGCTCCCGGAATATTTGCACATTTTTCAAATAAAGGCCGAGTTTCTCCAGGCTAAAAAGCATTACCTTGGTAGGCAGGATTCTGATCACCATGCTTTCCCCGCTGGGAGTCGGAATGGTTGAAATACGCAAATCGAGTGTCTGCTCATTAGTTTTGACCACCGCGCTTCCGTCTTGCGGAAGGCGTTTCTCAACAATGCTCAAATTGGCCATGATCTTAATTCGCGAAAGAATAGGCAAAAGAAAATGTTTAACTTCGGAAGGCAAATTAGCATCAACCAAAACACCATCAATACGATAACGAAATCTCACCTTATCGCGGTAAGGTTCAATATGAATATCGGTCGCGCGTTTCTGATACGCCTCAAGAATAATTTGATTAACAAGTTTGATGACGGAGGCGTCTTCACTTTTCTTTTCAATGTCCTCGACGGATTTCTCCGACGTGGAAGCCGCGGCTGTTCTTTTAACAACATCCTTGCTTAAAATACGGTCAATGGTATCTGCCGCTAATCCATAATATTTTTTTATGGCATCAATGATGTCATCTTCAAGCGCTAAAACCATTTTGGGCTCAAGGCCAAGATGAACGCGCAGTTCATCTTGAACTTTAATATCTAAAGGCGAATTAACCGCTAAGGTCAGCACACGATTTTCAATTTTAACCGGCATAAATTTATAGTACCAGACAAAGCGCACCGGGATTCTTTCGATGACACTTTTCTCGATCACGGAATTCCTTAAATCAACCGTCGCCAAGTTGAGCGCCGCGGAAAGAGCGATAAGAATTTGTTCTTTGTTCACAAGGGCCAAGCGCAAAAGATAATGCTCAAACGATTCGGCAACACGCTGAGCCTGGATAAGAGCATTTTGCGCGTCTTCCGACGATAAAACCTTATTCTTTACTAAAGCATCCGCAAGAAGTTTTTCTGTCTGTCTGTTCATCATAGAATTTTAGAGATAAATTTTATGCTACAGGGGCTTTCCCGATCATATAGAACGCTTCCGGCTTTACCTTGTCATAAACTCCGCTTAAAATCTTAGCACAGCTTTCAACATTGTCTTCCAGCTTAACAAACTCTCCCTTTTTCCCGGTAAAAACCTCGCTGACCGTAAAGGGTTGTGTCATAAAATTAAATAACTTTTGCGCGCGGCTATAGATCAAACGGTCATCCTTATTAAGTTCTTCAACGCCGATAACGGCAACAATTCTTTTTAATGAATTAAACTTATTAAAATGCGTAATAACATTTTGAGCGATATCAAAATGTCTTCGCCCGACGATGTTGGGATCAAGATTTGAACAGGAACTCATTGTAGGGTCAATGGCCGGATACATACCTTTTTGAACTAAATCCCGCGAAAGAACAATAACGCCGTCTAAATAACTAAAGATCGCAACGACCGCCGGGTCTGTCATATCGTCGGCAGGAACGTAAACAGCCTGCAAGGCCGTAACAGAACCGCCGCCTTCCAAAGAACGAATTCTCTCTTGGACCGCGCTAACTTCAGAAGCGAGGGTAGGTTGATACCCCGTTTCGGCAGGAACTCGCCCTAAAAGCGTTGAAACTTCCTGTCCTCCTTGAATAAAGCGGAAAAGATTGTCCATAAACAACAACACATCTTTATTTTTAGATTGAATATATTCGGCCAATGTAATTCCGGTGTTGACAACTTCCGCGCGCGCGCCCGGAGGCTGATCCATCTGGCCGAACGTCATCATAACCTTTGAAATAAGTTTATGCTCTGTTAACTCATGAAAAAGTTCGTTTCCTTCGCGGATCCGTTCGCCGATCCCCGTAAAAACACAGGCGCCGCTGTGTTCCTTAACGATATTATTCATGAGCTCAAGGATAACGACTGTTTTTCCGCAACCGGCTCCTCCTAAAATCCCGGTTTTACTTCCTTTAACCAAAGGGAAAAGAAGGTCAATGTATTTCATTCCCGTTTCCAGGATTTGCGGTTTTTCCCCTTTCTTTCTTTTAAGATCAAAAGGAACCTGCTTAATATGGCGCCGGATCGGCGTTGTCATTGTTGCGGCAATCGGGCCGGCATTGTCTAAGGGCTTTCCGGTCGCGTCCATAACGCGTCCATAACATTCGTCTCCAATCGGAATGGCAATAGGCTGAAAAGTGTTATAGCAAGCGGCGTGGAGCTGAAGGTTCAAGGTGTCGCTTAAGGCAACGCATTTGACGACTTTCGTTGTCAAATGTTCGGCGCATTGTAAAATAACACGGCGTTTGTCAAATGTATAAGCTTCGATAACGTCATACAGCGCCGGGATATCTTTGGGATTGTCAAAGCTCACGTCAACAACCGGCCCCTGGACCGAAACGATCTTTCCTAATCCTCGACGACGTTCCGGAGGCTTGACGGCCGCCGCCAATGGCGCGGAAGGTCCGGGAACTTGGCTTTGATCTTCGGGTTTTGGTTCTTGATTTTCCATAAATATAAGAAATTCTTTTGATTACCTTCGGGTCATTAACCGAGAGGTAAAAACCTCTCTCATACTTTTATCAATGTCGCCTTTTTTAGCTTTATTAAATGCCATCTGAACGCCTTTTTTTTCTTTTTGCATCTTCTGCAAACTCGCCTCTAATTGTTGCGATTGAGCCGCGGCTTCGGAAATAGCCGTATCGTGAAGCATTTCATAAATACGACAGACCAGCCACATGTCCGCTAAATAACCGATAATATCAATTGGATCAGATTCTTCAATAACACGCTCAATGGCATCAACAAACTCGGCTTGTTTTGTTAAAAGCTCTTCACATGGAAGAAGCTTAATAACTCTCGGCTTTTGGACCAAGAAGTTCTTTGACCAAGGATAGATAACAATGGCCTTGCCCAATCTTTCTTCAAGAACTTCTTTGATAAGATAATCTTTGATATTAATAGCTGTTTGATAATACCCCGTTGCCTCGATCTCTTCAAAAACTTTCATGTTGCGCCCCGGAGCGGCCAGCTTTGCCGCTCCTTTCTTCCCGACAGCGATCAAAACAGAATCAGGAAATTTCGCCTGTTCGGCAAGCGCGGCTCGGATAACACGGGTATTAAGGTCTCCCATGAAGCCCGCTTCCGACGTGATAACAACAATTCCCGTTGCCGGATTATCATTGGAAACTAAAGGATGCCGGATCCTAGAAAAACTGATCATGCGAAAGAACTCAACAAACGATTCCCCGAAACGCATAAACCTATCTTTACGATTAGCCAATGTGTGAAATTTATTCGACGCCACATCTTTTAAAACCTGGATAATGGCGACCAATTCGATCATATCCTCCAGGTCGCCCTTAATTTTATTGGCTTTACCCATTTCTTTTTAAAAACAGCCTTTCTACTCGCCTTCAACCTTTTGCTTCAAGGCCGCGCCTGCTTCTTTGATCGTGTTCGCTAAACTGCCGTCCAGCGCCAAGCTTCCAAATCTAAGAACGACACCGCCAACGATCTTCGGGTCGACTGTCGCATTGACCTTGATCTCGCGATTCAGTTTTCCCTTGATGACTTTCGCAAGTTTTTCCTTGGCTGCTTCGTCAAGCGGATTAACAGAGACAACGTCTGCCGTGTCAATGTCCTGACTGATTTGCGCCATGTCAACTTTGTCTAACCCGTCAATGAATTCACTCACTAACTGCGTGTCCAAAGCCTTTTTAGCATCGGCGCTTAAGATCTGATTTAAGACCTCAATGGCATGATCAACAGTTTTAATTTCTGTTTCTTTCTCGATTTCTTGGCGGATCTTATCTTTCGTGCTCTGGGCCTTGGCAATAATTTCTTCGCCGTCATCACGAGCTTTCTTGATGATCTTATCGCGTTCAACACGCGCTGCCTCTTCAGCCTCTAGGATCATTTTCTTAGTTAGTTTATCAGCCTCTTCTTTTCTTTTTCCAAGCTCTTCTTCGGCTTCTTTGATCTTGCGTGTCAGCTCTGCTTGTTTCGTACGGACAAGCTCAGTATCTTTGTCTAAGCGTTTTAATGCCCCGTCGGTGCTTGAGATAAAGATCCGATGCAAAACAAACAACACCGCACCGGTCACAACAGCCATCAGGATCAAGAATTGCAAGATAAGCATAACGACATTCATAATTTTTTTCTCCCTCTTAAAAACATTTCGCGCTAAATTCCATCGCTATCATCATTAAGGACTAACTACGCTATTAATAATTCCTGCTGATAATTATTTTTAGCATTTTTCATTTTTGGCAAAGAATCACTTGAATCGATCAAGATCATATACGCGATCATCAAAAGGACCACTGAAACAAACTCGATCATAACAACCCAGATAAAGATATCCATCTGAATAGCGGAATTCTTGCTGGGAAAATGAGCCAACTTATTCAACATCTGATATCCTAGAAATCCTATTCCGATGCAAGGGATCGCCATAATGATAAACGTGCATGCAATTAAAAATATCCCCGCGCCCCAAGCGTCCCCGCTCATATCTTTTACCTTCCAAATAACTGGAATATGATTAGAATCGCAATAATAGAAATGGCTTCAACGAACGTCAAAAGCACGATCATCCCCATAAAAATCTTTGACGCCGCCGATGGATTTCGCCCCAAAGCTTTAATAACGGCATAGCCTAAAACCGCGATAACAACCGACGGACCCATAACCGCAATGAACATGATGGAAATGATAATAAGCGTTTCCGCCATGGCCGCGCCGGAATTTCCGAATATATCAAATTTTCTAAAACTAATCTTTTTCTTCAGCATACGCGATATCGTCTTTGTCTGATTTTTTCTCTACTTTGGGGCGTTCTTTTTGTTCGATAAGAATAATGCAATCATTTGCAAAAAATCTTATAAGCCCAACCTTGATCGGGATACTTTCCTTCCAATCAACAATGATACTGCCCTCTTTTAAAATACCAAGCACAGGATAATGATACGGCAAAATTTCATACTCACCCTGGTCGCCGGTCAAAAAAAGGCTTTGAACTTCATTCTCGTAAACAAGAGCATCCGGAGTCATAACGGTGCACTTAAAAGTACTTCGATAACTACCCATAGGTCAACCTACTTTGCCTTAGCTTCCTCAGGCTTTTTGGTTGTCGCCGCGTCAAGGGCATCCACGCCAACATTTTGATCACCGTCTGTTTCGTCGTCTTCCTTAGGTCTTTTTGCGATAATTTCTTTGAGATACTCATCTAAGACAGCATCCATCCCCTTGTTGATCGCATCATCCAATTTTCTTTTCTCGCGAATTGTTTTAACGAGATCCGGGTCTTTTTTTCTGGCGAATTCCAAGATTTCTTGTTGAAAAACCTTTACTTCAGGGATCATCATTTCATAGAGGACTTTTTTCTTTAAAGCATAAAAAATAAAAACCTGAGCCTCAAGCGCTACGGGACTATCTTTATCCTGCTTTAATAATTCGCCTAAGATCTCACCGCCTTTAAGTTGTTGAATAGCCTCTTCCGATTGTCCGGAAGATTTAAGTTTTGAGATGCGCATTAGCTCTTTATACTGAACGTATTCCAAACGTAACGAACCGCTTAGCTGCTTGATCGCCGGCCACTGAACTTTGCTTCCGACGCGAGAAACCGATAAACCCAGATCAACGGCCGGTTTTTGACCTTCTCCAAATAACGGCGTACTCATATAGATCTGTCCATCGGTCATGGAAACTAAGTTCGAAGAAATATAACCCGTTAAATCGCCTTCTAGGATTTCGACAATAGGAAAAAAAGTCATGGAACCGCCTCCATGGTCTTTGTCCATAAAAGCCGCGCGCTCGATCATTCTTGAATGCAAATAGAAAATATCTCCCGGATAAGAGTCGCGCCCCGGAGGACGGCCTAATAAAAGAGAGATCTCTCGATAGCACCACGCATGCTTAGTAAAATCGTCAAAGACCACAAAGACATCCTTGCTTTGACGCATATAATATTCACCGATCGAGCACGCCACATAGGGAGCTAAATATTGCTGCCCCGGAGGGCTGGATGCGGCCGCAGAAACGATCAGGCTATAATTAAAGCAGTCATGATCCTGGAACAGTTGCACAACCTTGGCGAGTGAAGACCTTGATTTTCCGATACAACAATAAATACAAATAACGTTGGTGTTTTTTTGATTGAGGATCGTATCCGTTGCGACAGTTGTTTTTCCGGTCATTTTATCGCCTAAAATTAATTCTCGCTGACCGAATCCAACCGGGATCATCGTATCAATAAGCTTAATGCCCGTTTCCAGTGTCTTGCGCAACGGTTCCCTGGTCAAAATAGCAGGCGCCTCGACAAAGATCGGATACATCTCATCGTATTCTAAGGGGCCGAGCCCGTCTAATGTTTCTCCTAAAGGATTAACAATTCTACCGATCAATTTATTTCCGACGGGAGTGTTGAAAGGTTCCAGCGTTGCGATGGCCTTGTCACCGGTTTTGATCTTTTCTGTTTCTTTAACAATAAGAACTTGAGCCTCGTTTTCATCAAAACCGACGATAATGCCTTCGGTGCCATAGCCGAATTTAATAAGCTGTCCGTTAATGCAGTTTTTAAAACCCATGACAACGACGATACATCCTCGAATGCATCGCACTGTCCCAAATTCCGTATAACGCAAATCAACCAACGATGATCCTCCTTTTATTCTTAAGTGATTATAGCACTGACCCTTACGAACGAATAAGGGAAAATCAAGAAATTATCACTGCGAAATTAAATTTTACTTTTCCGGTTCGGGTGACTCTTTACTTTCAGTTATTTCTTTAATAACGCCACCGGATTTTAACGCCATCTCCTCACCCATCACCTGAGACTTTCTCCACCAAACAAAGAAATGCACGGAAGTGAAAAATGCCACAAATGCTAAAATACCCCAGATAACTTTCCAAGTCGTTGTGATGGATGGTTTTTTGCCGAACAAAGCTTGAGAAATAGCCGTAATGCCTCGCAAGGCCTGCAATTTCTGCAAAACGTTTTTAACTTTGCTTTTTTCTAATTCTTCCAATTTCTTTGATTGAGCGAGAGCGAGCATTTTTTCCAGTTTAGAAAGATCCTGCTCAGCTTTAAAATAGCGGTCCTTGTTCGTCCGGAAAGCCCCAACATGTTTTTTCATATCTTGCGTTACTTTTTGGGACTCGTGAATTTTCTGCAGGCGATCAATGATGTTATTCAAAAGATAAGTTGCGCTGCTTTCAAATTCCGTACCTTTAACACCCGCAAAAGCACGATCAGCGCGATCCTGCAAGGCAGTCACGCGGTCATCGCGAATGCTCCAAACATCTTTTATGGTAATTTCGTATTTTTTTGTTTCGCTGGGCTTAAATTCTTCTTCTTTTGATAGATAGGACTGCTGTTTTTCATCATCATAACGGACATCGAAACCTTGCCGGTCAACAACATCCTCAGACGTCACTTCTTTTGGCAAATAGTGCTGATGTTTGACAGTTTTCGAGTCCTTTTCGGAAGGATTCTGTACTTCGATCACCAATTTTACGGTCTTAGCCGTATCGGCTTCGATCCTGCCGACAGGTGACTTTAGGAAATCTGCCGAAAAAGCGTTTTTACGGATATCGTTAAGATCATTAAGGTAGGCGCGGTATTCTTCAATGCGGCGCTCCACATTATCAGAATAGCTTTGCTGTTGAGCCATGATAATGTCTAGCTTTCTGTCCATCTCCTCTTTTAAGATCTTAGCCGTTTCGTAATACTGAGTTCCCGTTAGCGCATCCAAATTTTTACTCAGCTCATTTTTCAAGATATCAATCTCATCTAAGGAAATGCGCCAAACATCTTTGGTTTCGATTTTGATCGTCTTTGATTCTTTTGGCTGAAGCTCCAGAAACCCAGAAACAAAATAAGAACCTTTATCGATGTCGTAATCTAGTGCTAGCCCAGCAGTGCTGATAACATCTTCTGGCTCAAGCTCTCGAGGAAGGTAATATTTGATGGGGACGCTTTTGGTTTCAGTTGAGGAAGGATTTACGGCAACTAAATTAATATTAACAGCCACGGCAAGGCCATGCGCTTTAAAGAAAATTGTCGCGGCTAAAAATAAAATCAAGATTATTTTTCTAGTCATTTTCTTAAAAAACACCTTAGGTGTTATTCCCCGCTTTCAAAATAAGTTTTAACGACAACGTCTTGGGTTTCAACGGAATCCTTAAGGGCTTGGACTTTCGCATTGATCTCATCAAGTTTGTTCTGTATTTTAACTGAATCGCTCGCTTCTTCTTTGCTGAGCCCTTCGGTGGCCATGCCTGTTCCGCCAACACCAACCGCTTGAGCACTTTCATTAACAAAATTTGTTAAAGTCGTCACCATTTCAGAAGCTAAGGCGCCGGATTCAACTTGGCTTTCTGAAATAGCCTCAGCAGCCGTTCGAAGATCTTTTAAAGCGGCTTCAAGATTTTTAAGCTTTTCATATGCCGTTGGTGTTTGCCCCTTAGCGCCGAGTTCGATGCGTATGCCTTGAGCTTCGCCAAGCACAGCTTCGGCGCTGCTCTTGGCTTTTGCAATATTCTCTTTCATGGTTTCCAAGTTTGACAGAGATCCAAAAACGGTTGTTGCCGTTTCCGTATCCGTTGTTTGCCCGATCAGGGTTTCCAAGGTATCGACATAATCCGTTACTTTCTTAACATATCCGATAACGGTCGTTGATGACGATGTATCATCGGTCGTTCCGACATTAGTCTCAAGCTCGGTAACCTTGCTTAAAATACTCGACACATTTGAACTCAAATTGACGTCACCGCCGATGGAGGCTACCGCCGCGTAAACCGCAGCGATTTTCCCAAATAACGTATTTGCGGAAGAATTATCGCCCGTTGCGCCAATGGTCGTCGTTAGCGTATTCACAACAGAAAGGATCGTATTGACATTGCTGACAAGTGCCTGCGCATTATCGGCAAGATAAGCGATATTATTCCAGTTGATATTTGTGTGGCTCATCGAAGCAATATCGCTCCAATTAACTCCCGCCGTGCTTGAGGTGCCCATATCATCCCAATTGATGCCGATCCCAGACATATAGGAGATGTCGATCCAATTTACACCGGCAGTAGACATCGCCCCCAGGTCACTCCAGTTAACACCAATATCAGAAAGTACGTCCCAATCCGCCCAGTTTATTCCGGCGTCGGAAAGAGTATCAATGTCAGCCCAATTGATGCCGGCATCAGATAGAACATCCAGGTCAGCCCAATTAATACCCATGTCGCTTAAAACACCAATATCAGACCAATTAATTCCCGTATCGCTTAGCTCATTGATATCGATCCAATTGATACCGGCTGCGCTAAGCTCATTAATATCGCTCCAATTAATACCCATATCGGAGAGAACGTCTAGGTCCGACCAGTTAATGCCCATATCGGATAAAACGGATATATCGCCCCAATTGATACCGGCTGTTGATAGAGATTGAATATTGTCCCAATTAATGCCTGCTTCGGACATTTCATTAATATTAGCCCAGTTAACGTTCGTTTCGGAAAGCTCGCCAATACCAGCCCAGTTAACACCATTTGAACTCATTTCAGAAAGATTCGACCAATTAATGCCGGAATCTGAAAGAACATCCCAATCCGACCAATTGATGCCGGTATCAGACAAGACCTCCCAGTCGCTCCAGTTGATACCGGCTTTAGATAAGGTGTCCAGATCCGACCAATTGATACCCGTATCAGAGAGGATGTCCAAGTCCGACCAATTGATGCCGGTGTCAGAG